>NZ_CP117881.1:2783750-3092500 GCF_028736195.1 Novosphingobium sp. KACC 22771
GGTCTCGACCCGTTGCAATCCCATTATTGGGGTGCGCGAGGTTGGCCAGATTATGTGGTGATTTTTGAAAGCCTGCGGCGCGGTAAACTTGCGCTAAAAGCGCCGCAGGCTTTAAAATTGAAACGTTGCGCCATTCCACCAAGGCCGACCCCCTGGCACAACGCAAACAGTATCGGGATTGCAAAGGGCCCCCGCCCTTTGCCCGCCGGAGGCATAAACCTCCTAAATCAGGCCAATTCCTCCAACACCACTTTCAACGCGGCCGCATTGATCAACGCCGCCTTTTCCGCATCATCCGCCTCGCTGTAGCAGCGCAATTCCGGCGCATTACCCGACCGGCGCAGGTGCAGTATCGAACCATCAGCGCAAGACATGCGGATGCCATCCGTCAGATCGACGCCCGTGATCGCTCCGGCGATCCCGCCGAAATAGCTGGTCAGCCGCGCAATCTGTTCCTGCGCATTGCCTTCGAGCAGAGCCGCAAAGATAGCCTCACTGCGCTCTGTGGCGAAGTTCTGAATGCGGTCGGAGTAGGTCACGCGCGGCGGCAATTCGCCCAGCAGGTCGGCCACCCGCCGCCCCTTTGCCGCAGCGATCACCGCCACGACAGGCAGCACGGCATCGCGCGTCGGCAGCGCGGAAATACTCCGTCCACCAAGGTCGAAAGCACTGGCCAGCAGGAAGCCGCCATTGGCCTCATAGCCGCAAACCTTGTCCTGACCGGCGGCCAAAGCGGCATTCATCGCGTCAATCACAAAGGGCGAGCCGATCCGCGTGCGCGCGCAATGCTTGAAGGCGCCCGACAGCTCCAGCACCGTGTTGCTCGACACCGGCGTCACCACCGTGCCCGCGCCCAATGCCCGCGCGCAAAGCACGCCCAGCACATCGCCGCGAAGCCATTCGCCGGTGTGATCCGCCAGCAACGGCCGGTCACTGTCGCCATCTGTCGAAATGATCGCATCGAAGCCATATTCCGCCGCCCATTCGCGGGCCAGCACCACATCCTCGGGGCGGATCGCCTCGGTATCGACGGGGATGAATTTGGTGGCGCGGCCAATCGGCACGTCCTCTGCGCCCAGTGCATTGACGATGGCGAGCACAATGTCGCGCCCCACCGCCGAATGTTGATACACGCCGATCTTGCGCCCCGCCAGAGCGTCCGCGCCAAAGGCCTCGACATAGCGCGCGACATAGGCAGTCGCCACATCCGTCACACCCGGCAAAGGCGCAGGCGACACCAGCATGCCCGCCGCATCAAACGCCTCATCGTCCAATATGACGGCCTGACGCTTCATCCCTGCCTCGTCCGACTTCAACACCTCGCCGGCGGGGCGATAGAATTTGATGCCGTTGCGGTCATCGGGAATATGGCTGCCCGTCACCATCAAGCAGGGGATCGCCTGACCAAAGGCATAGAGCGCCAGCGCAGGCGTGGGCACATAGCCACAGAACACCGGCTCGCCGCCCATATCCCAAATCGCCTGCGCACAGGCGGCCAGAATGCGCGGCGTGCTGGGCCGCAGATCGCCCGCCAGCGCTACGCGCCCGCCCGCATATTCGCCAATCTCGCGCAGATAGGACAGAAAGCCCTGTGTATAACCATAGCAGACGCGGTCGGTCATTGCGACGACTTCGCCCCGCGCCCCGCTGGTGCCAAATTGCACGCCCGACTGCTGCATCAGCATATCGACGGTAAGCGGAGCAAGCGCGGCGGTACTGGTCATGATGGCCTTCCTGAGCAGGATGATCGTGTTCAAGGCAAAGCGTGCCTATGTTGAATCCACTATACAACATCTTGCATTGCAGCAAAGTTCCAAAATGGATTTCACAAACGAACCATATTATTGGCCTAATGCTAACCGGAAGCGATAGTTCCCTGTTTTGGCAATCGACCTATTGGCCGCGGGCTTCAAAACCCAAGGCCGGGTCATCGGTAAAGAAACCGTCCAGCCCCAACGCCAGATAGCGCCGGATTTCGGCCACGCTGCCCGCCGCATTGCGCGCGTTTTCACCCTCGCCATTGCGGAAATCGGCGGCCAGAAAGCGGTTTTCCGGGCGGAACGTCCATGTCCCCACCAACAACCCTGCGCGCCGCGCCGCCTCGACCAGCCCGGTCGGCTTGCCCAACCGGCCGTCGGCCTCCAGCGGGATCAGCATCCGCGTTGCCGGTGCCAGCCAGTCGGCATAGGTGGCGATTTCGGCAAGACCCTGCGGGGTCAACAGATCAGCCCATCGCCTTTTGTCGCCCGCCGCCTCGAAATCGGCGGGGCTTTGGCGCGGGTCGCCCACCAGTTGCATCAGTTGAATATTCGCCCGCCCGCCAAGTTCGCGGCGCAGTGCCTTCAGATTGGCCACTTCAAAACTCTGGATCACCACCGGCGCCTTTTTCAAATAGGCGCTGGCGTTGAGCCGATCGATCAGGCGCGGTTCGATCGGCAAACCGATCCGCGCAAAATAGGTCGAATGCTTGACCTCGGGGATCAGGCCGATCACCCGGCCCCGCGCCGCCGCCTCGGCCGCGACGAAATCGGCGATTTCCTCCAGCGTGACGATCTGAAACTGGCCATCATAGGACTGGCTCTCGGGCCGAACCGCGCCGAGGCGCTCCTTGGCCCGCAGAGTTTTCAGTTCGGCCAGCGTGAAATCCTCGGTGAACCAGCCGGTCAGCTTTTCGCCATCGACCAATTTTTCCACCCGCCGCGCCGCAAATTCAGGGTGCGCGGCCACATCGGTCGTCTCGGCGATGTTGTTTTCATGGCGCGCCACCAGCACGCCATCCTTGGTGCAGCACAGATCGGGCTCGATAAAATCGGCCCCATCGGCAATCGCGCGGGCATAGGCGCCCAGCGTATGTTCGGGCCGCAGCGCCGATGATCCGCGATGCGCCAGCAACAGCGGCCGCGCCGGGCGGACCCGCGCCGAAACGCTGCCCCCGACAGGCGCGGCAAAAGCCATGCTCCGCCCCCCCGCCGCCGCGCCCGCGACAATCAGACCACGCGACAAAACCTTGCGACGAGAGAGCGGATTACGCATCGATCAGAGACCCACGGCCAGAGTGACGAAGAACTGGCGCGGGGCCACCGGATAGGCGGCATAGCTGCCAGCATTGTTGAAGCTCGACACCTGCAGCCAGCCCTTCTTGTCGAACAGGTTGGTCACGTTCAGGCTCAACTCGGCCTTTTTGGCATGCACCAGCCCGGCGGGCAACTGATAAGCAATGCGCGCCGAGGCCAGGAACAGGCTGGGGATGGAGGCGTCATTGGTATAGGTGGCATAACGGCGGCCGATATAGTCGCCGATCAACTGAACCTCGGCCCCGGCATAATTGGCCGTCAGCATGGTCTTGTTCATCCAGTTGGGCGAGCCGGGGATCTGCTTGCCGCCCGTCGGGACCACGCCCGCAACCGTGGCAAAGCCGCCGATCTGCGTGCCGGTGGCCGCGCCCGTCACGGTCGAATAGTCGCTGGAATATTTCGAGCTGTTATAGCTCAAGGCGTTATACAGCTTCACATGCTGGCCAAAGCCCAGCGTGATCGCCGCGTCCACGCCATTGGTCGTCACGCTGCCCACGTTGAAGAGCGCGGTGGTCGAGGGGTTGATCGTGTTGATCGCGCCAGAGGTGGACAGAGCCAGCAGGCGGTTGCTGAAATCGACGTGGTAATAGTTGATCTGCGCGTCGATGCTGCTGAGCAGGCCGGTGAAGTTGCGGTGGCTGCGCAGACCCACTTCATAGACCCATGCGGTTTCGGGGCGGACGTTCGACTTGATGTAGTCAAAGGCTGCCTGGCTGCCCGTGCTCCACGGATCGGCCGAACCGCCCGCGCCGTAAGCCTGGAACTGGCGCAGGTTCTTCTGGATGTTGAAATAGACCTTTTCCGACCCGTTCAGATCGTAATTCGCGCCCAGCGAGGGCAGGAACCAGTTGGTCGAATTGATGCGGCCGCTGGGACGCGGATTGTTGATTTCCTGCACCGTAAAGATGCCATTGGCGAATTGCGCGCTGGTCTTGATGCCCGCTTCCACGTTCAAACGGTCGTTGACGCGCCATGCGTCCTGAATGTGGAGTTGCAGGTTGTCGGTGCGCATTTCCACCGCATATTGCGTGATCAGATAGCCCGAGGGACGGATATAGGGGCTGTACGAATCCGGCGTGTTCACATTCATCGGATACCAGCGGCGATAGGCCGAGGATTCATTGTGGTGGAACCACACGCCCGCCTCGATGCGATGATCGCCCGCGTCGATGTTCAGGTTGCTGATGATGCCTTCGCGGTGGATCATATATTCGGTGGTGCGGATCGCATAGCCCGAGCCGCCGAACACGGTCTTCAGATCCTGACCGGGGAAATATTTGGCGAAGAGCGAAGGCAGGCCCGCCACCGTGATGGGGCCGGCCACCACGCCCACACCGTCATTGTGGTGGATATAGAACTGGTTGGACCACTTGACGGCCTTCGACAGGTTCACATCATATTTGATATAGCCCAGATAGTCGGTGCGCTGGGCGTCCGAATAATAGTTGCGGTAATTGTTCGCCGCCACCGCAGGCACATTGCCGCTGGCGTCCAGATAATTGAGCGCCGCGCTCAGGCTGGGATAGGTGAAGGGGCGGGTATAGGGCTGATAGGCCTGCACCGCATTGGCGGGGTTGGTGTAGATGGTGGTGGCGTCCTCATTCGGCTCGATCTTGTCCGAATAGGCGAAATAGGCGGTCAGCTTGCCGTGGCTGTCTTCATGGATGAATTTGCCATTGGCCTGATAGCCGCCCTGAACCCCGGCGAAATCCCATGCGCGGGCACGTTGACGGCTGCCCGAAAGGAAGAGCTTGTTGCCATTGCCGAATTCGCCCGAATCCACCCGGACAAAAGTGCGGGCCGTGCCATAGGAACCCGCGGTGTGGTTCATTTCCAGCCCGCGTTCGTTCGACGGATCGCGGCTGGTGATTTCGACCGCGCCGCCAAGGTTGCTGATCGAGGCCACGCCCAATTCACCCGCGCCGGTGGCCACCACGGTACGCCCGGTATTTTCCGAAATCAGCGCGCGGCTGGGCGAAAGGCCGTTGTAATTGCCATAGGACTGATCGCCCAGCGGCACGCCGTCCATCGTATAGCCCAACTGCTGGGCCGAGAAGCCGTGGACGAACATCTGCGCGTTCTGTTCGTTGTTGCCCCACGGGTCGGCGGTCACATAGAGCACGCCGGGCAGGCTCTGGATCGCCTTCAAGGGCGAGATGCCGGGCAGGATCTTTTGCATTTCCACCGCCGGAATGGCCGTTGCCGAACGCGTGGTCTTGGCATTGACGACGATGGTTTCGCCCGGATCAGCGGCGGGCGCTTCGGCATCGGCGGCGGGCACGGCGGCAGCCAGAGCAGGCGCGGCGGCAAAAGCGGGAGCGGAGGCAAGCGCCAGCGAGACAGCGGCCAGCGAAAGGCTGCTGCGCATCAGGTTGGCGTGGAAAGTGATTCGACCCATGGATTATCCCCAAGCTTGTGCAGCAAGCCTGCTGCATACGCGAAGCCCGCTAGGGGAATGCCGTGACCGCAACGCGACAGTTCCATGACAGAGGCATGAAATATATGGCAATTTTGTGAAGCCCCACGGGGCCTTTGCGCTATCCTCTTGTCCAGTTGCCAATCCGATGGGCCGCGCCTACTCATCCTATGATGTGCAGCGCGACATCATCCCCCAAACCCGGCGCCGAAACGCCCAACGCGCCGCTCAGCGCCGAGCGGATCGTGGGCGAGGCCATTGCGCTGATGCAGGAGCAGGGGCTTGACGCCGTCTCGCTGCGCCGCCTTGCCGGGCGGCTGGGGGTTCAGGCGATGTCGATCTATTGGCATATTCCGAACAAGGAGGATCTGCTGCGCCGGATGAGCCAGCGCCTCTATGCTGTGGCCATGGCCGATATGCCCGTATGCGAGACGTGGCAGGATTGGGCGCGGGCCTATGGCCGCGCGCTCTGGGCCATGTATCACAGCGCCCGCGATGCGGCCCGGCTGACCTTTTCGCTGGGCTATGTCGAGGAGGATTTCCGCAATTTCCGCGAGTATCTGGCCCAGCGTCTGCAACCGCTGGGGCTGAGCGCGGCCGAGGCGGTGCAATTGCATTCCGCCATTCAGGCGCTGGTGATCGGCTGGGCCGGTTTCGACAACACCTATGGCGAGGCGATGGGCAAGCTGACCCCGATCGAACCGGCGGTGATGGACAGTCTGGAGGCCTTGATCGTCGGTTCGGAGTGCCTGCGCGGCAATTAGGCGCGGCGGTCTCAACGCAGGTGGCGGGAGGCTTTGTGGGCCTCGCGCCACCTGATCTGCCCCCTTACCCCTCGGTTTTGGCGAAAACCTTGGCACCGTTTTTGGCCCAATCCATCAAGGCCTCGGTGCGTGCCTTGGCCCCCTCGGGATCGGCCTCCAGCGGCAGAACGGCATCGACGATCCGGTCGAAATGGGCGCGGATCTGCTCCTTCGCCTCGGGATAGGGGATGATATAGAGGTCGCCCTTCTCGATGCCCTTCTTGGTCCATTCGGCCAGCTCGACCGGCTCCATCCCATGGCGGTGGATCGAATGGAGCGACTGGATTGTCGCCTCATCCTCGCGGTATCCCGAGGGGCCGAGCCCCGCCGGGCGCAGCTTGCTGGCCTCGGCAATGTTGCTCTTGATATTGGCCGGGCAGATCACCGACACGCCGATATTGTGCTTGGCCAGCCCCTGCGCATAGCCTTCCATCAGGTTGATCACCGCCGCCTTGGCCGCCGAATAGGGCGCAGCCAGCGCGCTGCCCGAAAGGCCGCCCAGCGAGGAGGTGGTGACGATATGACCCGGTTTGCCGCTGGCGATCATGCGCGGAACGAACGTCACCATACCATTGATGACCCCGCCAAGGTTCACCCCGATCAGCCAGTCGAAATCGGCATAGGTGGTTTTTTCCACCGGGCCGAAACTGTTCACCCCCGCCGTGTTGAACAGCATGGTCGGGGCCGCGCCAAAGACCTGTTCGACCTCGTCGGCGGCGCGGGCATAGGCCTCGCGGTCGGTGATATCCAGCACGATGCCATGGGCGGTGATGCCTTCGGCGCGCAATTGGCCCAGCGCCGCCTCAATCGCATCGGCGCGCAGATCGGCGATGACGACCTTGGCCCCGGCCCGGCCAAACACCAGCGCCTGCCCCAGCCCCGCGCCCGAGGCGCCACCGGTGATAAAGGCCAGTTGCCCGTTGAAATCCTGCATAAAACGCATCCTCTCTTGCGATCGGGCGATCTCACATAAGAGTCGCCTTTGTATGTCATACTTACATTGCAAGAGGGATTGCGCAAGAGCATTGCATAGGAGGATTACCGCGCCCGATCAGGGCGCCATGGCCTCCAGCGCATCAAGATTGGCGTTCATATCCTCCCATGTCGGCTGCTCCCTTGCCTGACGCAGCAGCAGGTTCAGATCGACCGCACCGGGCCGCAACAGGCGCGCGGTCAGATGCCAGGCGAACCAGCGCCGTGCGGCATCCCGGTCGGGCCCGGTCAATTCGGCGGGGTCGCTGCCTGCCTTCATCCATGGCGCCAACGCCCTTTGGCCCCAATGCAGCATCGGCTTTCCGGCAAAGGCGGCCAGCGTCCAGCTTCGCGACAGATCGGTCAGCACCGCCGATGCTCCCGCCACCATCGCCTCGGTCCCATGTTCGGCCATGCTGATCCGGTCGGGCGCGGCGGCCACGCAAGCCTCCAGCGCGCTACGATCCCCATGCAGGCGGTTGAGCGGATGATCGCACACCTCGATCCGCCATTCCTCCGGCAGGCCCGCCAGCAGCGATTGCAGCAGCGCGACGCTGTCCCCATGCGCGGCATGGCGCAAGAAAAGGTTCTCCTCATGCTCGCAAGGCAAGGGCACCGCCAGCGAGGGCCGCGAGAGGGGCACCGAGAAAGGCCCGAAACGCCCCGCCGCCCCGGCCCACAAAGCATCCATCCGCGCGGCCAGATCATCGGGCAAAGCCCAGTCATCGGGCATGGCGCCATAGGAAAGCGGCGTCTTTTCCAGCACCACCCACAAGGGATCGGTGGCAAAGGGCGATGCCTCTGCCTCCATCAGATAAAGCACCGGGCCGGGAAACAAGGCGGGCGTGACAAAATCGCTGCTGCGCGCAAGGGTCAGATCAGGCCGGATGCTTGCCACCGTCTCGATCAATCCCGGCACCGCCGCACCATGGTTGCGAAACAGGCCCGGATCGCCCTGATCGACAATATGCCAGCGCAGCTTTTCCTGCGCGATCAAAGGCTCAAGCTGGGCTCCTTCCACCCCGGTATGGCCCCAGAGCGGCGCGGCCATCACATGGATTTCCTTGACCCACGGATCGGCATTCAGCCGGATCAGCATCGGCGCAACGATGGCCTCGAACCACCATGGCGTGATGACCGGAAGATAGAAGAAAAGACGCATCCCATTCCCTGCCGCTTGGCGGCGAGAGTCCCGTTCCCGCCGCCTTGCTGTATGAACAGGTATGCCTAATGCCCGGCTAGAGCGCCGCTCGGCAATTGCCCCTAGGTCGGAATCACAGCGTCAGGACGATGCGCCCCTCGATCTTCTCGGCGATCATGTTGTCGAACACGGCGTTGATATCGTCGAGCGCGGCGGTGTGGATCGTGCTTTTCACCTTGCCCTCGGCGGCAAAGGCGATGGCCTCGGCCAGATCGCGCCGTGTGCCCACGATCGAGCCGCGCACGGTGATGCGCTTCAACACCACGTCAAAGATCGGCGTGGGAAACGCGCCCGGCGGCAGGCCCACCAGCGCCACCGTCCCCCGCCGCCGCACCATGGCCAGCGCCTGTTCAAAGGCGGGAACCGAAACCGCCGTGACCAGCACGCCATGGACGCCCCCGCCCGTGGCCTCGACCACGCGGGCGGCGGCATCGGCGTCCAGCGCATTGACCGCCAGATCCGCGCCCAGTTCGAGCGCGAGGTCGAGCTTGTCCTGCCCCACATCGACGCCCACGACCTTCAGCCCCATCGCCTTGGCATATTGCACAGCGACATGGCCAAGGCCCCCCACGCCCGAAATCGCCACCCATTCGCCCGGTCGCGCCTCGGTTTCCTTCAGGCCCTTATAGGTCGTCACCCCCGCGCAAAGGATCGGGGCCAAAGGCACCAGATCAGCGTCAGCCGGCAAACGCCCGACAAAGGCGGCAGGCGCCGTCACATATTCGGCATAGGTGCCATTGACCGAATAGCCGGTGTTATGCTGCTTTTCGCACAGGGTTTCCCAGCCCGTCTGGCAAAATTCGCATTGGCCGCAGGCGTCATGCAGCCATGGCACGCCCACCGCATCGCCAATCGAAAGATCCTCCACCCCTTCACCAAGCGCAACGACATGGCCAACGCCCTCATGGCCGGGAATGAAGGGCAGCGTGGGTTTGACCGGCCAGTCGCCATGGGCGGCATGCAGATCGGTGTGGCATACGCCCGTGGCCACCAGTTTGACCAGCACCTCGCCCTGCGCGGGGGTGGGCACGGGCCATTGCTCGATGGTGAGGGCTGCGCCGAATTCGCGGACGACCGCCGCGCGCATAGTCGCGGGAATGGTGGCGGGAACGGTGGGGGAAAGCGTCGTCATGGAGAATCTCCTTGAAAGGCTGACGCTTGCCTAGTCCCCCGTTTGCTCGCCTGCCTTGATACGGGTCAACCCGTTGGCGCAACGCTGCTCTGGGCGATGGCCACACCGGCGGCATGGCCGCTGGCCCAGGCCCATTGGAAATTATAGCCGCCCAGCCAGCCCGTGACATCCACCGCCTCGCCGATCGCGTAAAGGCCCGGCACGTCCTTGGCCTCCATCGTCTTTTGCGAAAGGCCGGTGGTGGCAATGCCGCCTGCGGTCACTTCGGCCTTGGCATAGCCCTCGCTGCCATCGGGGTTGAAGGGCCAATCGGCGAGTTGCGCCTCGGCGGCGCGCAGGGCCTTGTCGCCATGATGGCCCATCTCGCCTTCCAGCCCCAGCTTTTGCGCCAGCGCCACCGCCAGACGGTCGGGCAAATGCGCGCCCAGCACGCGGCGCAGGCCCGCCTTGGGATTGGCCTTTTTGGCATCGACCATCCAGCCGGGCGCCAGATCGGGCAGGAAATTGATGCCGAGTGGCGTGCCGCGCTGCCAATAGGAGGAGATCTGCAGGATCGCCGGGCCTGACAGGCCGCGATGGGTGAACAGCGCCGCCTCGCGGAACGCCGCCTTGCCCCAGGGCCCATCGGCGACGCGCGCCTCGACCGGGGTGGCCACGCCCGACAATTCGCGAAACAGCGCTTCATCCCCCGGTAGTGTCAAAGGCACCAGCGCGGGGCGCGGCTGGACCACTTTCAGCCCGAATTGGCGCGCAAGGTCATAGGCAATGCCGCTGGCCCCCATCTTGGGGATCGACGGCCCGCCCGTGGCGATCACCAGTTGGCGCGCCGACAGCAACCGGTTCCCCGCGCGAACGTGGAACAGGCCGTCGGTATGGCTGATTTCGCCAAGGCTCAACCCGCAGGCGATTTCAACGCCCCCGACCCGGCATTCCTCGACCAGCATCGCCAGAATCTCGCGCGCCGAACCATCGCAAAACAATTGGCCCAGCGTCTTTTCATGCCAGGCAATGCCATAACGCTCCACCAGTTCGAGGAAATCGGCGGGCGTATAGCGCGACAGGGCCGAGCGGGCGAAATGCTTGTTGGCCGAGAGATAGCGTTCGTGATTGGCGTGAATATTGGTGAAATTGCAGCGCCCACCGCCCGAAATGAGGATCTTGCGGCCCGGCTCGGGCGCATGATCGACCACGATCAACCGCGCCCCGCGTTGCCCCGCTTGCGCCGCGCAAAACAACCCTGCCGCGCCTGCGCCCAGCACGATGGCATCATGAATTTCCGGTGTCGCCTTCATCGCGCCGCCCATAGGGGATCAGGCCGTCTTGTGCCAGCAACGATCTGTCGCTTGGAATAAACCGTTTTCTGCCCTAGAACCCCACACATGTTGCCCGACGAGATGATCCAGCACAGCCCCATCGCCGCCGTCGTGAGCGATCCCCGGCTGCCCGATAATCCGATTATCGCCTGCAATCAGGCCTTTATCGACCTGACCGGCTTTACGCGTGAGGAAATCATCGGGCGCAACTGCCGTTTTCTGCGCGGGCCGGATACCGAGGATGAATTGACCGAAACGCTGCGCCGCGCGATCCATAATCGCCAGCCCGCGCTGGTCGAGATCCGCAATTACAAAAAAGACGGCACCCCGTTCCGCAATGCCGTGATGATCGCGCCGGTCTTTGATGCCGAGGGCCATGTCGAATATTTCCTCGGCTCTCAGGTCGAGGTGGCCGAAACCGGTGCGCACAGCAGCGATCTGGCCCGCGAAGAGGCGTTGGCCCGCGTCAACACCCTGCCCCCGCGCCAGCGCCAGATCCTCGTCGAAATGGCGCGCGGCAAGCTGAACAAGCAGGTGGCGTGGGAATTGGGCCTCTCGGAACGCACGATCAAGATGCACCGCTCGGCCATGTTCAAGACGCTGGGCGTGCGATCCAGCGCCGAGGCGATCCGCGTGGCGGTCGAAGCCGGGCTTTAACCGAGGCCGGGCTTTAACGCGGGCGCAGCGACAGCGCCAGCCCCAGCCCCGCCGCGCAGATCCCGCCCGTCAGCGCCACCACGCCGGGCCATTGCCAGTGCTGATAGAACCAGCCCCCCGCCGTGCCGGTGATCCCGGCGCCGAGGTAATAGAACAGCAGATAGAGCGAGGCGGCATGGCCCTTGTCAGGCCCTGCCCATTGGCCCACCCATCCGCTGGCCGCCGCATGGGCCGAGAAAAAGCCCAGCGTAAGCAGCAGAATGCCCAGCACGATCAGCGGCAAGGCCCCCGACAGCGTCAGCAGAGCCCCGCCCAGCATCGCCGCCAACCCCAGAGCCAGCACCGGCCGCCGCCCCCATGCCTCGGTCATATGGCCGGTGATAGAGGAGGAGAAGATGCCGGAAATATAGGTCAGAAAGATCGCGCTCATCGCGCCATGGCCCAAGGAAAAAGGCGGGCGTACAAGGCGAAAGCCGACATAGTTGAACAGGGTGACGAACACGCTCATCAAGGCAAAGGCGATGAAGAACAGGCGCAGCAAGCCCGTGTCGCACAACAGCCGCCACCACACCGCCCGGTGATGCGCCCAGCCCAGCCCGCGCCGGGGCTCAAACCGGCGCGATGGCGGCAACAGCAGGCCAAAGCCCAGCGCCGCCGCCAGCCCCAGCCCGCCCATGGCCTCCAGCCCGATGCGCCATGAGCCAAATTCGGTGAACCATCCGGTGGCAAATCGGCCCATCATCCCGCCAAAGGCCGTGCCCGCGACATAAAGCCCCATGGCCTTGACCAGATCGGCGGGGTGCATTTCTTCGGCAATATAGGCCATGGCGACGGCCGGAACGCCCCCCAGCGCCACCCCTTCGAGCAAACGCGCCGCCACCAGCCAAGGCCAATGCGTGACCACACCCGCCACCAGATTGAGCAGGCTGGCCGCGATCATGGAGCCCAGCATCAGCGAGCGGCGCGGCATCGCCTGACCGATCGCGCCCGCCAGAAACACCGCCACCGCCAGCGCGCCGGAGGTCAAGGACAGCGCCAGCGAAGCCCCCGCCGGGGGCAAACCAAATTCCCTTGCAAATTCAGGCAGCAAGGGCTGGACGCAATAGAGCAGGGAAAACGTCGCATTGCCCGCCAGAAACAGCGCGAGGCTGGCACGGCGATAGTCGGCGCTGCCCCGGCGCATTCCGGCAAAGGGAACCCGTTCAGTCATGGCGCCGCGATGCGCCATCATGCCGCGGATTCCAAGCGTTTACTTCTCCACCGCCCCTTTGAAGGCGTCGCCTGCGTCAACGCTGGGGCGATAGGTCGGCGCGCTGCGTGCCTTTGCCGCCTGTTCATAGACATAGCCCGCACCCAGCAATTTGCCCTCCTCATAGGGCCGCGCGATAAAGGACAGCCCCACCGGCAGCCCGCCCACCAGCCCCATCGGCACGGTGAGATGCGGATAGCCCGATACGGCGGGCAGGCCGCTGGCCGATGGCCCGCGCCCCTGATCGGTATAGATGGGATCGATCAGCCATGCAGGACCCGTGGTCGGCTGCACCAGAATATCGGCCTTGGCCAGCATCACCTCCAGCCCTTCCCTGGCCGCCAGACGCAGCGATTTGGCCCGCGCGCCCAGATATTCCGGGTCGGCAATGCCGCGTGTCCCCTCGGCCTCCTCAAAACTTTCCTGCGCGAAAAGGGGCATTTCGGCCTCGGCATTGGCGCGGTTAAAGGCGATGATATCAGCCAGAGTGCGCAATTTGACCGCCGCCGTGGCGCTGGCCAGATAGGTGTTGAGATCGGCCTTCAACTCGGTCCGCAACACCTCCTGCTCGGCCGCGCCAAGGCCGTCGAGGTTGGGCCGCGTCACCTCGATCAATTCGGCCCCCTGCGCCTTGAGCACATCAAGCGCGGCGGTAAATCGCGTGCCCAGAGCCGCGCTCATCGTCGGACGATAGTAGGCCACGCGCACGCCCTTCAGGCTGGCCTGATCCAGCGTGGCGGCATAATCCTGCTTGTGCGCGTCGGCCTCGGCCGTGGCCGGATCGGCCGGATCGCTGCCCGCCATGATCGAGAGCATGATGGCCACATCGCGCACGCTGCGCGCCATTGGGCCGGGCGTGTCCTGACTGTGGCTGATCGGCACAATATGGTAGCGACTGAGCAGCCCAACCGTCGGTTTAAGCCCCACCAGACCATTGACCGAGGAGGGGCAGACCACCGAGCCATCCGTCTCCGTCCCCAATCCGCCCGCGCCGAAACTGGCCGCCACGCCCGCCCCGGTGCCGCTCGACGATCCGCAAGGGCTGCGGTCCAGCGCGTAGGGGTTGCGCACCTGCCCCCCAACCGCGCTCCAGCCGGAGATGGAATGGGTCGAGCGGATATTGGCCCATTCCGACAGATTGGTTTTGGCCAATATCACCGCCCCGCCCGCGCGCAGCCGCGCCACCACCGGCGCATCGCGCCCACCCACATTGTCGCGCAGCGCAAGGCTGCCCGCCGTGGTGGCGATGGGGTCCTGCGTCTCGATATTGTCCTTGATCAGGATCGGCACGCCATCAAGCGGCCCCAGCGCCGCGCCCGCCCGCCGCCGCGCGTCCGATGCGCGGGCCTGCGCCATCGCATCAGGGTTGATGGCGATGATGGCGCGCAATTGCGGTCCCTTGCGGTCCATGGCGGCAATGCGCTCCAGATAGGCGGCGGTCACCGCCTCGCTGCTGATCGCGCCGCGCTGCAACTGGGCCGAGAGTTCCCAAAGCGGGATTTCCTCAACCTTGGCCTCCTGCTTAACTGCGGCCTGAGCGGTCGCAGGAATCATTACCGCCATCCACGCGATCAAACGCCATTTCATCCGCATGTCCCCTGTTTGCCCGACGAATTTAGCGCAGCCCATCCGTCAGGCAATGCGTCAATTGCGCCGCTGGGCTTCAATTGCGCGTCGGCGCGATACAGGCCATAGATCGCGCCATGACCGATCTCCGCTCCGCCTCACGCCCCTTGACGCCAGCCGAAAGGGCGCTGGTGGTCGAGATGTTTGGCGCGGCGATAGATCCGGCGCCGGTGCGGGTGATCCGGCGCAAATGGTGGTGGTTTCAACCGCGCAATGTGGTGATGGCCCCGCGCGGCAACCTGCACTTTCACCCCGAAAGCGCCCTGTGGCACCCATGCTTTGCGCAAGGTTCGCTGGCGGCGCAGGGCCTGTTCCTTCACGAAATGGCTCATGTCTGGCAGCATCAGGCAGGGGTAAACCTGCTGCTGCGCCGGATGCCCTTTTGCCGCTATGACTATGCGCTGCGCCCCGGCGCGGCCTTGGGCGATTACAATATCGAGCAGCAGGCCGAAATCGTGCGCCACGCCTTTCTATTGCGCCGCGGCGCGTCCTGGCCCGATGCGCCGCCTCTGGCCGATCTTGAGAGGCTACTGCCCTTCGGCCCAGCCAAATAGCGTATCGCGCAAGGGGTTGACCCCGGCGCATTCCCCCTGTTCATTCGGGCAAAGAGGGGACCACGCTTGGCCGCACATGATAACCAGCTTCAGGCCGCGCTGAAATCGCGCCATGTTTCGATGATCGCGATTGGCGGGATCATCGGCGCGGGGCTGTTCGTCGGCTCGTCCAGTTCGATTGCGCAGGTCGGCCCGGCCGTGGTCATGTCCTATGGGCTGGCGGGGCTGGTCGTGCTGATGGTGATGCGGATGATGGCCGAAATGGCCGCGCTGCGCCCCGGCCTTGGTGCTTTTACCGAGCTGGTGCGCGAAGTGCTGGGGCCGCGCGCAGGGTTCGTCTGCGGCTGGCTCTATTGGTATTTCTGGGTCATCGTCGTGCCGATCGAGGCGATTGCCGGGGCCAAGATCCTGCATCTCTGGATCGACGCGCCGGTCTGGGCCATCGGGGTGGCGCTGTTGGGGGCGCTGACCGGGGTAAACCTGATGTCCACCCGCTCCTATGGCGAGTTTGAATATTGGTTCTCGCTGATGAAGGTGCTGGCCATAGTCAGTTTTATCGCGATTGCGGGGGTGTGGGTGTTCGGCCTCACCTCTCCCAACGGGCCGACATGGGGCAATCTGACATCGCATGGCGGCTTTGCGCCCAAGGGATGGGGTGCGGTTCTGGCGGGCACGGCCAGCGTGATCTTTGCCCTGACCGGCGCGGAAATCGCCACGGTGGCGGCGGCCGAATCGCATGAACCGGCGCGCACCATCGCCCGCATCACCAGCAGCGTGGCCGCGCGGATCATCCTGTTTTACGTGCTGTCGCTGCTGCTGATCGTGGCTGTCATGCCCTGGACAACCATCGTGCCGGGCACCTCGCCCTTTGCCATTGCTCTTGGCCATATGGCGATCCCGCATGCCGAATTTGTGATGAACCTTGTGGTGCTGGTGGCGGTCCTCTCCTGCCTCAATTCGGGCATGTATGTGACCAGCCGGGTGCTGTTCGTGCTGGCCGACAAGGGCGATGCGCCAGGATGGTTGGTCGCGGTCAACCGACGCAAGGTGCCCGCCCGCGCGATCCTGATCGCCAGCCTGTTCGGCTATCTGGCGCTGGCCGCCTCGGTCATCTCGCCGGAGCTGGTGTTTTCCTTTCTGGTCAATGCCTCGGGCGCGCTGATGCTGTTCATCTATTTCACCGTGGGCGTGGCCCAGATCGTCCAGCGCCGCCGGATCGAAGCGAAGGGGCGGGAAACCCTGCCCATCCGCATGTGGCTGTTTCCATGGCTCTCCTATGCCACGCTGGGCGCGATCCTGAGCATTCTGGTGGCGATGATGTTTGCGCCCGCGCGGCGAGTGGAACTGATCAGCAGCCTTGTCACGCTGGGCGTGGCGGCCGGGGCGGCTTGGTGGAGACGGCGGCGCGCCTGAACGATCGCTATTGCGGCGTGATCCGCCGTCGGCGATGGGCCGCATAGGCGGCCCAGCCGGTGGAGGTTAAGGCAACAAACGCCACCCCAAGCCCCGGCGCAATCTGTGCGATCCCGAAGGCGGCCAGCGCAATGGCAAAGGCAACCGCCACATAGACCGATACCGGAAACATAGGCTTCTCTCCCACTGCAAGATCCAAAGGCTAATTCAGAACCGCGAATTTGTCCACGCGGCGCTAGACCATCAGCGGCAGTTTGCGCATCCTCTGGCCACTGGCCGCGAAAACCGCATTGGCCAGCGCGGGCGCCACCACCGCGCAGGGCGGCTCGCCCATACCGCCCGGATCGGCCTGACTGGCGATAATATGGGTGGCGATGCGAGGCGCCTCATTCATGCGCAGGATGCGGAAATCGTGGTAATTTGATTGCTGCGCCGCGCCGTCCTTCATCGTGATCTCGCCATAAAGTGCGGCGGAAAGGCCAAAGATCACCCCGCTTTCCACCTGCGCCTCGATGCCCAGAGGATTGATCGCCAACCCACAATCCACCGCAATCGTCACGCGCACCACGCTGATATGGCCATCGGCCACCTTGGCCTCGACCACGGCGGCAATATGCGTGCCCCATAGTTTGAGCACGGCCATCCCCATGCCCTGTCCCGGCGGCAGGGCGCGGCCCCAGCCCGCCTCCTTCGCCACGCGGGACAAAACCGCCCGGCTGCGCGCATCCTCCATCAGCGCCAGCCGATAGGCCAGCGGATCAGCCCCCGCGCCATGGGCCAGCTCGTCGATACAGCTTTCCACCACAAAGCAGGAGCGCAGGCCCCCCACCCCGCGCCACCAGCTTGTCGGCACCGCGCTTTCCACCTGTTGAAACGTGACGTGATGGGCCGCCACGGCATAGGGCATCTCGACCGCGCCCTCGATGGCATCGGCGTCCACGCCCTTGAACCCATCACCCATCAGCCGCGCCATGATCGAGGAACCGGCGATGCGATGCTCCCACGCCAACGGCCTGCCTTTATCGTCGATCACCGCGCTGATCCGGTCGGCATAGGCGGGGCGGAACATGTCGTGCTGCACATCCTCCTCGCGGCTCCATACCAGCTTGACCGGATAGGGCACCGCCCGTCCCAGCTCGACCGCGCGCAGCACCATGTCGGTTTCCAGCCGCCGCCCGAAACCGCCGCCCATCTGGAAGTTATGAAACGTCACCTTATCCTCGCCCAGCCCCAGCGCCTTGGCAGCATCGGCGCGGGCCTGTGCGGGAACCTGCGAACCCGACCAGATTTCGCAGGCGCCATCCCTCACATGGATGGTGCAGGCCAAAGGCTCCATCGCCGCATGGGCCAGAAAGGGCTGATGATAGGTGGCGGAAAATTCGCGGCCCCTTGCGGCATTCATATCGCCCTGCGCCTTGGCCGAATGGCCGGGGCGGGCAAGCGCCGCGTCCAGATCAGCCATAATCGCGCCCTGATCGGCCGGTTTCGGCCCCGGCGCCCATTGCACATTGGCCGCCACATAGCCTTGCAGCGCGGCCCAGTAATGATCGGCAACGACAAAGACCACATCGCGCCCTTTGACCACCTTAACCACGCCGGGGGTGGCCAGCGCCGCCGCCTCATCCAGTCCGGCCAGCGTGCCGCCATAGATCGGGCATTGCGCCAGCGTGGCCACCTTCATGCCCGGCAGCCGAAAATCGATGCCGAACTGCATCGCCCCGGTGATCTTGGGCCGCGCATCCATACGCCGGGTGGGTCGCCCGATCAGGCGCAGGTTCTGCCGCAAGGGCGCCTCTTTCGGCAGGACCGCCGCTCCGATCAGATCGCCCATGGCGATGCGCCTTTTGCCCGAAACCACCATGCCATCGACCAGATCACATTGTACCGGTGCCGCGCCCAACTGCCGCGCTCCCGCCTCGATCAAGGCCACACGCGCCCGCGCGGCGGCCTGACGCATCGGCTTGTACACTTCGCGGATTGAGGTCGAGCCGCCCGTCTCCTGCGTGATGGGGGCAAAACGGGGCGCATCGCCATCGGGAATGTTCACCCGCACCTTGTTCAGGGCCACGCCCAATTCCTCGGCCACCAGCATGGAGAGCGAGGTAATCACCCCCTGCCCCATCTCGGTCTTGGGCAAGGCCAGTTCGACGCCCGTCGCGGTGATGGAAATATAGGCATTGGCCGCCAAGGCCCCGCCGCCCGCCGTCCCGCGCGCCACCGGCACCACCAGCGCCGCACCAACCGCCGCCGCGCCCTGCATCACGCCCCGGCGCGAAAATCCGCTCTGGCTCATTTCGCGCCTCCCGCCGCCATTTTCACCGCCTTGCGGATGCGCGGATAGGTGCCGCAGCGGCACAGATTGCCGCTCATCCCTTCGTCAATCGCCGCATCGTCGGGTTTCGGGTTGGCCTTCAGCAAGGCGCAGGCCGCGATCAACTGGCCGGGCTGGCAATAGCCGCATTGCACCACATCGGCCTCCTCCCACGCCTGTTGCAGCGCCGCGCCATGGGGGGCATCGCCCAGCCCCTCGATCGTGACCACTTCGCGCCCCACCACCGCGCGCAGCGGCGTCTGACAGCTAAAGAACCGCTGCCCTCCGATCAGCACGCCGCAGGCCCCGCAAAGCCCCACGCCGCAGCCGAATTTCGTGCCCGTCATGCCCACCATATCGCGCAGCACCCACAGCAAGGGCACATCAGCGGCGGCATTGTCGATACTGTGCTTTTGCCCATTCACGCTCAGGATGATCGGCATGATAAGTCCCCCTTGCCGGAAATGCTAACCCATCGCGCATAGGCGCGGAAATACGCAAAGCTGGCGCGGGTTTGGCCCTTTGCGGCGGCGCGGCATTCTGCAATGATCGGGCGATGGACCATGACAGGAGACATTTGCGACCATGCGCCTGACCAAGACCGGGCTTGCCACGATGGCGGCGCTTTGGGCCTTTTCCGTTCCTGCTTTTGCCGCTGATCTTGAAACGCAGATCCGCGCCGTTCTGAACAAACCGGCCATCGAGGGCACGCGATGGGGCCTGCGGGTGGAGGACAAGGAGGGCCATGTCATAGCCTCCATCGCGTCCGATGAGAGGTTTCAGCCCGCGTCCAACACCAAGGTCTTTGTCACCACCGCCGTATTTGACGCGATGACGCGCGCGCCCTTTCCCAACGCGGGCAATGGCGTGCGGATCGAGAGCGATCATGGCCGCCAGAACATCGTGCTGATCGGGCGCGGCGATGCGATGATGAAGGACAGGCCCGATTGTGAAAAGGACTGCCTTGCCGCTCTGGCCGATGCGGTGGCCGCGAGCGGGGTAAAGCGCGTGGGCGATGTCATCGGCGATGACAGCTTTATGCCTTTCGAACGCTGGATCATC
Source organism: Novosphingobium sp. KACC 22771 (assembly GCF_028736195.1). Taxonomy (GTDB): domain Bacteria; phylum Pseudomonadota; class Alphaproteobacteria; order Sphingomonadales; family Sphingomonadaceae; genus Novosphingobium. The sequence goes on from NZ_CP117881.1 coordinate 2,803,534, forward strand.
TCCGACCGCATCCGCCCCGGCACGCGCACACAGATTTCGGCGCTGACGATCAATGACAATGAGCTGACCGTGCTGGCCAATCCGGGCGATGCGGTGGGGGCGCCGGGGCGGGCCGCGCTGGAAATCGCCGCGCCCGACATGGAAATCGTCAACCAGATCACCACAGGTACCGCCGATTCCCGCGCCGAAGTGATGGTCGAAATGATCCCCGGCACGCGGCAAATCCGCCTGTTCGGCTCGCTGCCCCTTGGCGGCCGTGAGCAGAGGCTGGATTTCGACATCGACGATCCGGCGGACTATGCCGCGATCCGTCTGGCGCAATTGCTGCGCGAGCGGGGCGTGAAAGTGACAGGCCATCCCCGCGCCCGCCATGCGCCGATGGGGCCGGTGGACATGATCCCTGGGCCTGTTACGCCCACGACGCCCGCGCAGGATCTTTCCACCCTCACCCCGCCCGATCTGATCGAGGATCTGACCATCACCTCGAAGGTCAGCCAGAACCTGCACGCGCATCTGTTCCTGAAGAAACTGGCCTTGACGCAGGGACTGCCGGCCACCACGCCCGCCGGGCGGATGGTGCTGAACCAGACGATTGCGCGGGCCGGGCTGGCCGATTGGACGCATGATTTCTATGATGGTTCGGGCCTCTCACCCGACAATCGCATCACGCCGCGCGCGATGGTGCAATATCTCCATTGGGTCGATGCCCAGCCCTGGGCGGCGGACTGGCGCAAGACCTTGCCCATCGGCGGGGTGGACGGCACGCTGGGGCGCCGGATGAAGAATCCCGTGCTGCAAGGCAAGGTCTTTGCCAAGACCGGCACGCTGCTGGCGGCCAATGCGCTGGCGGGCTATCTGATCGCGGCCAGCGGGCGCGAACTGACCTTTGCCATTTATGCCAATGACCGTCCCTCGGGCGCGCCCTCGGTGCTGCCCACGATGGACGAGGCGCTGGCGCTCATCGCGGCGGCCAACTAAAGCGCCACCATGAGCATTCATCAGCCGCAACGGCACCTTCACAGCCTGCATGCGATGCTGCTGGCGCTGGGCATGATCATGTCCACCGACGCGTTGAAAACCGCGCCCACGATTGTCGCCTCGATCGGCCATTGGCATTTTCTGGGCCTGTGGATGGCCGGGGCGGCGATCTCGATTGTGGGCGGCCTGTCCTATGTCGAAATGGCCGCCGCCTTTCCCGATGCCGGGGGCGAATACAGCTTCATCCGCCGCGCATGGGGCGAGAGGGTGGGCACGCTTTACGCATGGTCGCGCTTTGCCATCATGCATACCGGATGGGTGGCGCTGATGGCGCATCTGGCGGCGGATTATATCGGCGCGCCGCTGGGGCTTGGCGCGGGCGGGCGGCTGGTGCTCTCGGTGGGGCTGGTCGCGGCGATGACAGGGCTCAATCTGGCCCATGTGCGGCTGGGTTTCCTGACGCAGGCCCTGCTGGTGCTCGCCGTGGCGCTGGGTTTCATCAGCGTCATTCTGGCCGGGATCGTGGTGCCCGCCGCCCCCGTCATGCCCGAAGCGCCGCGTCCGCATATGGGCGGGATCGCCGTGGCGCTCATCTACATCTTCCTTGCCTATGGCGGATGGAGCGATGCAGCCACGCTCTCGGCCGAGGTGCGGTCCGGGCGGCGGGGCATGTTCATCGCGGTGATCGGCTCGATCGGGCTGCTGGGCGTCGTCTATGTCGCGCTCAATTGGGCGTTGATGCGCGGCCTTGGCGAAGGGGCGCTGGCCCATTCGGTCGCGCCTGCGGCCGATCTGGCGCGCATGGCCTTTGGCTGGCCGGGACAGGCGCTGGTGGTGACGGTGGTGGGCATATCGGCGGTGGCCAGCATCAATTCGACCATCATCGTTTGCGCGCGCACCACCTATGCCGCCGCGCGCGATCATCCCGGCCTTGGCGCTCTGGCCCATTGGCACCCCACGCGCGGCGCGCCCACCCGCGCGGCGCTGGCGGTGGGCGGCGTGTCGCTGGTGCTGACGCTGCTCTCGGCGCTGACGGGCAGCGGATTTAACGCGATGGTCGATTATATGACGCCGGTCTATTGGCTGTTTATCGGTATGGGCATGGCGGCGGCCATCCGGCTGCGGATCATGCATCCCGACCTGCCGCGCCCGGTCAAAACGCCCCTGTTTCCGCTGTTTCCCGCCGTTTTTATCGCTCTGGCGGCCTATATGCTCTATGCTTCCTTTTTACAGCTCGGGCTGGGCGCGGTGTTTGGCGCAGGGGTGCTGGCGCTGGGCGCAGGGCTGGATTTCCTGTTGCGCCGCCGCGCGCGGGCATACGCAAAATAGCGCGTCTGATCAGTCTTGGCGGCGTCATTCCCGCGTGCCACAAGGCTGCGTCTTTCCATCAGGAGTTGATCGCAATGAAACGCCTTTTGACCGCTGCCGCCCTCCTTGCCGCCATTCCCGCCGCGGCGCAGGCGCAGGATGTCACCCGCATTCCGGGCGGCGCCACCTCGCCCATTCTGGCGGGCGTGTTTGTTCCGGCCAAGGCGGATATGCTGATCCTGTCGGGTCAGGTTCCCTCGCCGGCGGTTCAGGGCGGCGCGCCCGACGCCATCGCCACCTATGGCGACACCAAGACCCAGGCGATCAGCACGTTCAAGAAGATCGAGGCCCTGCTGAAATCGCAGGGATATGAAATGTCCGACGTTATCAAGCTGACGGTCTTCCTCGTCGGCGATCCGGCCAATGGCGGCAAGCTGGACTTCAAGGGCTTCAACGAAGCCTACAGCCAGTTCTTCGGCACCGCCACCCAGCCCAACAAGTCGGCCCGTTCGGTGGTTCAGGTGGCCGCGCTGGCCGGTCCCGCCTTCCTGGTGGAAATCGAGGCGACCGCCGCCAAGACGCCCAAGAAGTAATCAGGACAAAAGGGCGGCGGGATAGCCTGCCGCCCTGTTCCTTGCCCCTTATTCCTTGGGCGCCGTGGGATCGATAATCTCCGGCCGCGGCACGGCAAACAGGCCCGCATGGCCCGCCTTGCCCCCCAGATCCTCGCTGGATGTCAGGCTGATCAGCCAAGGCGAGAGCAGCAGGCCAAGCGCGAGCGGCGAGAGCCACCACCCCAGACTGGCACTGTAGAAAAATGTTGCGGCAAACAGCGCTCCCAGCAACATATGGTCGCGCAAGGACCCGAAAAGGCTGCGCACCGGCAACCGCCGCGCCTCGCGCGCCTGCGTGTTCCAGCCCGATGGCACGCCCATCAGCAGCGCGCCCAGCGCCTTGGTTTGCGTCACCATCGTGACGGGGGCGAGCAGGATGGAAAGCACCACCTCGACCGCCACAGAGCGCGCAATGCCCCCCGCCCCGCCAAAGCTGCGCGCCCGCGCCGGATCGGCCAGCATCCAGAGCGCGCCCATCACCTTTGGCCCGAACAGCAGCACCAGCGTCAGCCACAAGACGTTGAGCGGCATGCCCCCCGCCGCCTGCCATTGCCCCGCCGCGCCCATGCGCAGGATCGAGGTGATGACCAGCAGCAGCCAGCCCGGCGAGGTGAGATAGGCCGAAGCCCCCAGCAAGAGATGCAGCCGATGCGTCAGGCTGAGACCCGAGGCCCCCAGCAATTGGAGATGTTGCAGATTGCCCTGCATCCAGCGCCGGTCGCGGATGGCGAAATCGACGATGCTGGGCGGGAATTCCTCATAACTGCCGCCGATCATGATCATGTGGACCGCCCATCCGCGTCGGCGCATCAGGGCAGACTCAAACATGTCATGGCTCTGGATCGGCCCGCCAAAGGGCGGCTTTCCCGGCAATTGCGGCAAGCCGCAGCTCTCGGCAAAGGCGCGGGTACGCACAATCGCATTATGGCCCCAGAAATTGGCCTCCGACCCCGACCACCACAGCAGCCCCGCCGAAGCGATTGGCCCATAGGCCTCGCTGGCGAACTGCATCCAGCGTTGGAACAGGGTGCGCGCATTGGTGATCATCGGCACGGTTTGCAGCAGCCCCACCGAGGGGCGTTCCTCCATGATCGCCGCCATGCCGACAATGGCGTGACCGCTCATCAGACTGTCGGCGTCCAGCACCAGCATATTCTCATAGGCGCCGCCAAAACGACGGACCCATTCGGCAATATTGCCGGGCTTGCGCTCGGTATTCTCGGCGCGGCGGCGATAGAACAGGCGGATCGGCAGGCGCGCGGCCAGACGCGCCCATGCCGCCTCCTCCAACGCGCCATGATCGGGGCGCGAATCGCTCAGCACGAAAAAGTCGATCCACGGACCGCCGCCCGAGGCCGCAATCGAATGGCCCATCGCCTCGACGCGGGCAAAGACCTCATCGACGCTTTCATTATAGACCGGCATCAACACCGCCGTGCGGTGGCGCAGAGCCTTGGCGGGGCTGGGAATTTCGGTGAAGCCGGGATGTTCGCCGCTGATCAGCTGCACAAAGCCGATTGTCGAGGTGACAAAGCCAAAGGCCACCCAACTGAACAAAGGCATAAAGCAGATCAGCAGCGCCACCTCAAACCAGTCCAGCCCATCGAGCGAGAATTGCACCCGCAGTTCGCTCGACGCCGCCAGACTGAGCACCGCCGTCAGCAGCACAAGGAGCAACCGCTTCATCCCCATCCCATGCGGGCGGGTCAGCACCTCGATCCGCGCAGGCGGATTGCCGAACAGATCCTGCACCGGCATGGCCAGCGGGGCCTCGGGCGGCAATTGAGGCAGATCGGAGGCGCTGTTCACGGCCGCACCGTCTTGATCACGGTTTCGCTGAGCGCCCCGCCGCTGCGGCGCAGAAACAGGCGAAACTCGTTCTGTTTCAAACCTTCCACCCGCACGTCCATCACCACGCGCCACAGGCCGCTTTGCCCCTCCACCGGAAAGACACTGGCCATCAACAGCGCCGCGCCCAGATCGGTGACGGCCTCAACCTTGCTGTCGCGCGCCAGGCCCTTGAGCGCGGGTCCGGCAAAATCGAAGACATAGCGCGCCGCCCCGGCAATCGGATCGCCGCCCGGCACGCCGCCCGGCCCCATGAAATAGTTGACGCAGACGGCATTGCCATCGCCCGCCATATCGCCCTGACCCCAGCGCAGCCGATAGGCGAAATCGCGGCGGTCCCCGGCGCGCGCGGGCCGGTCGGAAATCCACATCGCCGCCATATTATCAACATTTTCCGAGATGGTGTTCATCTCATACAGCATCACCGCCCCCGGCCCCCAATCGCCCTGCGGCGATACCCAGAGCGAGGGACGGCGGTTGTAAAAATTGAGATCGTCCTGATAATGGTCAAAGGCAGCGTCGCGCTGGATCATGCCAAAACCCTTCACCCCGTCGGCGCGCAGCATATGGACGCGCGGCCCCGGCGGATTGTCCAGCGGACGCCAGATCCGCTCGCCCGCCCCGGTATGGATGGCCAGCCCGTCGCTGTCATGCACCTCGGGCCGCCAGTCGCCATGGTTGGGCCGGGCAGATTGGTCGAAATCAAACATGCTGGTGATCGGCGCGATGCCCAACCGCGCAATGTCGCGCCGGATGAACAGCGCCGCGCGCACCCCATGCTCCACCCCCGCGCCCGTGCGCGTGATGTCAAACGCATAGGCGCCCGTCAGCGAAGGCCCATCGACCATCGCATGGATCAGAAGATGATCCTCGCCCTTTTGCTCGATCCAGAAATCGGTGAAGGCGGGAAATTCCTCCGGCCCCGGCATGGCAGTGCCCACCGCAATGGCGCGGGCCGAAAGCCCATATTGCCCGCTGGGCCCCACCGCGCGGAAATAGGACGCGCCAAGGCTGGCCAGCCAATCGCCCCCGCCATGGGCCTCCATCACGCGGAAACCGGCAACGTCGGCCGATTGCCCGCCGCCAAACAGGCCATGGGTGTCGATGATCGTGCGCGCCATGCCGTTTTCCACGACATGGATGTTCACACGGTCGGGCGCGGTGTCGCGCCGGGCGGGAAACAGGCGCAACCGGCCCGCCACCATTTCGGCGGGGTCATAGCTCAGCCGCACATGGGTGTCGAAATCAGGCACGGCATGGTCGGCCAATTGGCGGGTATAGGGGCGGCGGGCACGCATCTGCGCCTGCGCCACCAGATCATCCCATGAAAAGCGCCGCGCAGGGCCGAAACGGCCCGCTATGGCCGCCTCGCCCAGAGCGCCTCCGGCCAAAGCCAGCATCAGGGCGCCAAATCCGCTTTTCGCAACAGTCCTACGGTTCAATCGTGAAGTCATCATGGTCCTTTGTGGTCGCGCCGCCAGCCGATGATGACCTGATCGCCCGGCTGCAATGCGCTCGACAAGACTTCGCTGCGATGGCCGTCATTGGCCCCCAGCGCCACGGCAACGAAGCGCGGTGCGCCATCGCTGCCTGCCACATAAACGCCGCTCTGGCGGCTGCGTTCCTCGCCATGCAGGCTGAAAGTCAATGCGGCATTGGGCACGAGCAGCACATTCTCGCGCTCGGCCAGATCGATCTGGGCCAAAGCCTCAAGACCGGGCAGCAGGGACGTGCCCGCCTTTTCGGCCCCACCATTTTCCGGCGGCGCCAGCGCAAACACCGCCTCGCGCCCGCCGTGGGGCAGGCGATCTATCCGCACCAAGGCGGCCTTGCGCTCGGCATCGCTATTGCCGTCCACCAGCACCCGCGCCTTGGCCTGCGACGCCATGCGCCCGGCGTCGCTTTCGGTGATCGGCACCGATATGCTCAGCTTTTCCGGATTGGCCGCGATGGTGCACAGCGGTTGCCCGGCATGGACCCATTGCCCCGGCGCCACCGAACAGCCCACCAGATAGCCCGCAAACGGCGCCCGCGCGATGGCATTGGCCATGGACGCGCGGTCCAGGTCCAGCTTGCGCTCGCCCTCGGCAATGGCGTTTTTCGCGCGCGACAGGTCGATCTGGGCGCGTGCCACATCGGCCCTTGCGCCCTCCATCTCGTTGAGCGAAGGCACCCGCCCGCCCGATTTGCGCCACACGCCCTCATAGCGATCGAGCCGCACCTGATGCTCGCGCAGGGTGATCTGGGCGCGCTGCTGGGCCTCTCTGGCGGCCTCGATCGCGGCCTGATTGCTCTCAAGGCTGCGGACCAGCGCCTGCGTGTCGAGCACCACCAGTTCCTGCCCCGCCGCCACCCGCATCCCGCCGGGCGAGGCAAGGCTGACCACCACCCCGTCCTGCGCGGCGGCAATCGTCACCTCGCCCTCGCCATGCAGGGTGCCGCGCAGCGAGAGCGTGGGCGTCAGATCGCCGCGCTCAACCGGGGCGGTGAAATAGGGCGAATCCGTCCCCACCAGAAAGCGCGTGAACAGCCAGAGCGCCGCAGCGCCTGCCATCACCACCAGCAGCAGCACGAGCAGCCCGCGCCGCCGCCGCGGCATCTGCGCGCCCAACAGGCTGTCGGTCGGCGAAAGTTCAGCCACAAGGCACCTCCTCGGCCATCGCCTTTTCGCTCCATTGGCGGACCGTGGCCAGCGCGGCTGTGTAATTGGCCATGATCTGCGCCTCACGCGCGGCCAGAACATTGGCCTCGGCCACATAGAGCGTGGCAAAACCGGCCGTGCCGCCGCGATAGGCGATGCGCGCATTGGCCGCCGCGGCCTCGGCCTGGGCCAGCAGGGGATTTTGCGGCGCGGGATTGCCGATGGGCATGGCCGAGGTCTTGTCCAGTCTGGCGCGCAGGGCCGCCCCATCCTGTCCGGTCAGCGCCGCCAGATCGGCAAGCGCACGCTCAAACCCGGCGCGGGCGGTCTCCTCATCCTGGCCATTCAGGCCCACCATCACCCCCGCCATATCCTCGTCCAGCGCGGGCACCAGACCGGCCTCGCGGCGGAAACGGGCGATTTCGGCATTGTCGGCCCATGGCGCCAGCATGGCATGGCGCGCGGCCAGACGATCCCCCCACGAACGCAGCCGCAGATAGGCCCGCGCCACGGCCTCGGCCTTTTGCAGGCGTGCGGCGGCGCGCTCCTGCTCCTGCGCATGGCGCTTTTGCGCGCTTTGATGATGCAGAACGGCGCGGATACCGCCCCGGATGCCCGACTGAGGCGCGGCGCAAACGGGCGGCATCGCGCCCAACGCCTGGGCCACCATTTCATCGAGCAGCGCATCGCCCGATTGATGCCACCATGCCCCTTGGGGCGAGGCCTCGGCGGGAGGCTGCGGCGCAAGCCCCGCCTGCGGCGTACAGGCCGCGCAGGCGAGGAGCAGCGCCGGAACCAGCCCTTGGAAGCGGGTCCGTTCGTGAAGAAACATGAACTTGTGCACAAATCCGGCATAGCAGAAGCAGGCAGGCACCATAGCGAAAGACCGCTCCGTCCATCGCGCATAAGCAACGCTTTGGCGGCCAGCCTGTGCCAAATCCGTGCTTTGCGCCGGGGCAAGCGGGGGCTTGATCTTCATCCCAGTTAGAACATAATAAGAACATATGAGAATCATGGACGCCCCTTCCCCCTTGCCCGATGCGCCGCCCGTCCGCCGGTGGAGCAGCGGCATGGCGACGATGGACGCCGCGCTGGGCGGCGGGCTGGCGCATGGCTGTCTGCATGAAATCTATGCCGCCGAGGCGGGCGATGGCGCGGCGGCGGCCGGTTTCACGCTGGCCGCCGCCATGGGGTTGTGCGCAGGAAAGCCTTTGCTCTGGCTGCGTTCGCGGCGGGCGGCGGGCGCGCTGGGCGTGTTTCAGGGCGCGGGCTGGGCCGAACTGGGCGGCGCGCCCGATGGCGGGCTGGTGGGCGTGGTGGGCGATACGATGGGGCTGCTGCGCGCGGCGGTCGATGGGTTGCGCTGCGCGGCGCTGGGGGCGGTGGTGGTGGAAAGCTGGGGCGCGATGCGCGAGCTGGACCTGACGGCCAGTCGCCGTTTCGCGCTGGCGGCAGAGCAATCGGGCGTGCCTTTGCTGTTGCTGCGCGTGGATGCCGCGCCATCGCCTAGCGCGGCGCGCACGCGATGGCAAGTGAGCGCTGCGCCCTCGCTGGCCTTGCCGGGCAATGCGCCGGGCGCGCCCTGTTTCGATGTGACCTTGTTGCGCCAGCGCTCGGGGCCCTCGGGCCAGAGCTGGCGGCTGGAGTGGGACCGTGAAAATTGCCAATTCCGTGAGCGGACCAACCATGAAACGCTATCTGGCGCTGTGGTTCCCGTTCCTTTCGACCGACCGGCTGCGGATAGAGCGGGGGATCGAGCAGGAGAACGGCACGCTGCCTGACGCCCCGCTGGCGGGGCCTGACGCCCCGCTGGCGGGGCCTGACGCGCCGCTGGCGGTATATGATGCGCCGCTGGCGATGGTGGCCAAGGTGCGCGGGGCCTTGCGGCTGGGCGCGGTGAATGGCGCGGCGCGCGATCGGGGCATGGCGGTGGGCATGGCGCTGGCCGATGCGCGGGCGGTTTTGCCCGACCTGATCGTGGCCGATATGGATGAGGCGGCCGATGCCCATTGGCTGGCGCGTCTGGCGCGGCGCTGCGGCGCGTGGTCGCCCCATGTGATGGTGGTGCCGCCCGATGGGCTGGTGATGGAAAGCACCGGGGTCGATCATCTTTTCGGCGGCGAGGCCGGTCTGGCCGCGCAGGTCGAGGACGCCATGGCCGAGATCGGCATGGAGGCGCGGGTGGCCATGGCCGCAACGCCCGAGGCGGCGCTGGCTCTCGTGCGTTATGGGGTGCGCCATCGCCAATGGCCCCTGGCCGATGAGGGCCGCGCCATCCGTGACCTGCCGATTGCCGCGCTGGGGCTGGAGGATGAGGCGGCGCTGGCGCTGGCGCGCGCGGGGCTCAAAACGGTGGGCGATGTGGCGGGGCGCTCGATGGCGGCCATTGCGGCGCGTTTTGGCGGGGCGGCGGTGAGCGCCCTGCGCCGCCTGCTGGGCGAGGAGCAGGCGCCGATTGCCCCCATCACCAGCCCGCGCGCCCTGCGCTTTGAACGGCGTTTTCCCGAGCCCATCGGCCTGCAATCCTCCATCGCGGCCTGTTTCCTTGATCTGATGCGGCAAGCGGCGGTCGAGATGGCGCAGCGCGATCTGGGCGGGCGTCGCTTTGCCCTGACCCTGTATCGCAGCGATGGAGCAGAGCATCAGCTTCGCATCGAAACCGGCCTGCCCACGCGCGATCCGGCGCTGGTGCTGCGGCTGTTTGATGAACGTATCGCGGCGCTGGCCGATCCGCTTGATCCCGGCTTTGGCTATGACCGGATCACGCTTTCCGTTCCGCTGGCCGAACCGCTGCTGGCGGCGCAAGGCGCGCTGGATGGCGAGGAGAGGCAGGAGGCCGCGCTGGCCGAGCTGATCGACCGGCTGAGCACAAGGCTGGGGCCGCAGGCGCTGCGCCGCCTTGTGCCGCAGGACAGCCATATGCCCGAGCAGGCGCAATACGCGCTGCCCGCCATTCATCATGCGGGGGACCATCATGCGCCCGCCCCATGGCCCGCCCTGACGGCGGGCGAGCCGCCTTTACGCCCCCTCTTTCTGTTCGATCCGCCGCAACAGGTTGATGTCATTGCCGAAGTGCCCGATGGCCCGCCCCATCGCTTCCGCTGGCGCGGCACGCTGTATGAGGTGAGCCGCCATGAAGGGCCAGAGCGCATCGCCGCCCAATGGTGGCGGCGCAAGGAGGGCGAGATCCCCGGAATGGGCGGGCTGACCCGCGACTATTACCGGGTCGAGGACCGGCGCGGGCGGCGCTACTGGATTTTCCGGCATGGGTTGTATGAGGAAAAGCCCGATCCGCATTGGTATATGCATGGGCTTTTCGCATGACTGCATCCACCATGGGCCCCGCTTTTGCAGAACTGATCGCGGCCAGCAATTACAGCTTCCTGCGCGGGGCCTCGCATCCTGCGGACATGGTGCGGCAGGCCCTCAAGCTGGGGATGGCCGGATTGGGCATCGCCGACCGCAACACCGTGGCGGGCGTGGTGCGCGCGCATCGGGCGTGGAAGGATCTGGGGCGCGAGAGCAGCGGGCTCAAACTGGTGGTGGGGGCGCGGCTGGTCTTTGCCGATGATACGCCCGACATCATCGCCTATCCGGCCACGCGTCATGGCTGGGGGCGGCTGACGCGGCTGTTGACGCTGGGCAACCGGCGGGCGGTAAAGGGCGATTGCATCCTGCATCTGCCCGATCTGCTCGACCATGCCGATGATCTGCTGCTGATCGCCACGGGTCAGGATCGCGGCGTGATCGAGCGCCTGCGGGAGGCGCGGCCCGGCGCGGTGTGGCTGGCCGCGCATATGCTGCGCAGCGGGGCCGATGCGCGGCGACTGGCGGCGGCGCAGGCTTTGTCGGCGGCAACCGGCGTGCCGCTGCTGGCCAGCAATGATGCGCTTTATGACAGCCCGAAAGCGCGGCCCCTGCACGATATCCTCACCTGCATTCGCGAGGGCGTGACGATCCAGAGCGTGGGCCGCCGCCTTGCCATCAATGCCGAGCGCCATCTCAAAAGCCCCGCCGAAATGGCGCGTCTGTTCCGCGCCTGTCCGGCGGCGGTGGAGGCCAGCATGGAGCTGCTCTCGCGGGTGCGGTTCACATTGGATGAGCTGCAATATGAATATCCGCACGAACCAGTGCCCGATGGGTGGAAGCCGCAGGAGTGGCTGGAACATCTGGTGATCGAGGGAAGCAAGGCGCATTTTCCCGATGGATTGGACGAGCATTATCAACGCACCTTGCAGGAGGAATTCAGCCTCATCCGCAAACAGAATTATGCCTATTACTTCCTGACCGTACATGACATCGTGCGCCATGCCCGCAGCCTTGATCCCCCCATCCTGTGTCAGGGGCGCGGCAGCGCGGCCAATTCGCTGGTGTGCTATTTTCTGGGCATCACGCCGATTGATCCGGTGGAGCAAAAACTGCTCTTCTCGCGCTTTCTGTCCGAGGCGCGCAACGAACCGCCCGACATTGACGTCGATTTCGAGCATGAGCGCCGCGAGGAGGTCATGCAATATATCTATGCCCGCTATGGCCGGGATCGCGCCGGGATCGCGGCCACTGTCATCCATTACCGCCCGCGCAGCACGATCCGCGAAGTGGGCAAGGCGCTGGGCATGAGCGAGGATGTAACCGCGCGCCTGTCCTCGACCATCTGGGGCAGTTGGGGCGGCGATGTGCCGCAGGCGCGCGTCGAGCAGGCCGGCTTTGATCCGGCCAATCCGGTGATCGCGCGGTTGAAAAATCTGATCGACCAATTGCTGAAATTTCCGCGCCACCTCTCGCAGCATGTCGGCGGCTTTGTGCTGACACAGGGGCGGCTGGACGAGATGGTGCCGATCCATAATGCCGCGATGCCCGACCGCACCTTCATCGAATGGGACAAGGACGATATTGAAGAACTGCGCCTGATGAAGGTCGATGTGCTGGCGCTGGGGATGCTGACCTGTATCCGCAAGAGCTTCGACCTGCTGCGCCACCATGGGATCGGGGATTTCAGCTTGCGCAATGTGCCGCTGGAGGATCCGGGCGTGTACCGGATGCTGTCAAAAGGCGACAGCATCGGCACGTTTCAGGTGGAAAGCCGGGCGCAGATTGCGATGTTGCCCCGGATGCGGCCCTGCGAATTATACGATCTGGCTATTCAGGTGGCGATTGTGCGGCCCGGCCCGATTGAGGGGGGCATGGTTCAACCTTATCTGCGTCGACGCACGGGGGAGGAAAAGGTGGTCTATCCCAGCCCCGGCCCGTCGCATGATCCAGACGAATTAAAAGAGGTGCTGGAGAAAACTCTGGGTGTCCCTCTGTTTCAGGAACAGGCGATGAAACTGGCGATTGTCGCGGCGGGATTCTCGCCTGCAAAGGCTGATGGCCTACGTCGCGCCATGGCCGGATTCCGGCATGAAGGCACGGTTCATCACTATCAGGAAGAGATGATAGGGGGCATGATCAAGCGCGGTTACGAACCTGAATTTGCAGAAAGATGTTTCAAACAGATCGAAGGTTTCGGCAAATACGGCTTTCCCGAAAGCCATGCGCAGGCCTTTGCCTGGCTGGCCTATGTGTCTTCGTGGCTGAAATGTCGGCATCCGGCGGCTTTCACCTGCGCGCTGCTCAACAGCCAGCCGATGGGCTTTTACGCCCCCGCGCAATTGATCCGCGATTGCCAGGAGCATGGCGTGCTGGTGCGCCGCGTCGATGCGGGGCATTCCGATTGGGATTGCACGCTGGAGGAAGGCGGGCTGGTGCTGCGGCTGGGCCTGTCGCGGCTGGACGGGTTTCGCCGCGAATGGGCCGATGCGATGGCGCGGGCGCGGATGGAGGCCCCCTTTGCCTCGGTCGAGGATCTGGCCCGGCGCGCCGCCCTGCCGCCTGCGGCCTTGCGCAAACTGGCCGATGCCGATGCGCTGGAATCTCTGGGCCATTCGCGGCGCAGCGGATTGTGGGAGGTGCGCCGCAAACCGCCCGCGCAATTGCCGCTTTTCGCCCATGCCGGGGCCGACGAACTGGGGCAGGAAACCGACGCCCCCCTGCCCGAAATGCCAAGGCAAGAGGAGATCGTGGCCGATTATCAGACCTTGCGCTATTCGCTCAAAGGCCATCCGATGCGGTTTTTGCGCGATGCGTTCAAACAGGAGGGCGTGGCGCCCTGCTCGCATACGCAGGAGTTGAAAGACGGGCGCAAGATCCGCGTGGCGGGCGTGGTGCTGACGCGCCAGCGGCCCGGCAAGGGCAATGCGGTTTTCATCACCATCGAGGATGAAACCGGCATTGCCAACGGGCTGCTGTGGGCGCGCGACATGGAAAAACAGCGCGCGGCGGTGATGGCCTCGCGGTTGATGATGCTCGAAGGCGTGATCCAGCGCAGCAAGGAAGGCGTGGTGCATGTGATGATCGACCGCGTGACGGACCGCACCGCGATGCTGGCCGGATTGACCGAAAGGGCGGTGGGCAATACCCCCCCATCGGCGCGCAGCCATCCGCGCGATGTCCGCATCCTGCCAAAATCGCGCGATTTTCATTGAGCGCGCAAAGCCATGGCCCGCAACCCCCGCCGGGCTAAACTGCATTTCACTTGCCCCGCCCCGCGCCAAGGCCCTACGACAGCGGCATGACGCAGATCATGGTGGTGGAAGATGATGCCGAGGTGGCGCAGGTGATCTCTGATCGCCTGCGGGCGCAGGGCTATGACACGCTGCGCGCCACCACCGGGCGCGAGGCGCTGGCCCATACCCACACCACCCGTTTTGACGCGATCACGCTGGACCGTATGCTGCCCGATATGGATGGGATGGCGCTGGTGGCGCGGCTGCGCGCCGAAGGGGTGACAACCCCGGTGCTGATGATTTCCTCGCTGGGCGATGTTGACCAACGCATCGCGGGCCTGCGCGCGGGCGGCGATGACTATATGGTCAAACCCTTTGCCCCCGATGAAGTGGCCATGCGGGTCGAGGTCCTGCTGCGGCGCGGGCGCGATTATCCGGCCGAGGGGCGGATTGTGATCGACCCGCTGGAAATGGATCTTATCAAGCGCAAGGTCTGGCTGCATGGCGAGCCGGTGGCGCTGCTGCAAAAAGAGTTCCGCCTACTCGAACTCCTTGCCCGCCATCCGGGCCAGATCCTGAGCCGCCAGATGATCTTTGAACAGGTCTGGGGCTATTTCTTCGATCCGGCGGACAATCTCATCAATGTCCATATCGGCAAATTGCGGCGCAAGCTGGAACAGACCGGCCACCCCCCGATCATCGAAACGGTGAAGGGCGAAGGCTATCGACTGGTGGTGGGCTGACCATGCCGATCAAGCGCGCCTCGTTGCGCCACCCCACGCTGCGCTGGGCGGAATTGCGGCGCACATCGACCTTTCGGCTGATGCTGGCGCTGGGGGCGGTGTTTCTCGTGGCGGTGGCGCTGCTGCTGGGGGTGACATACCGGCTGACCCAGCGCGAACTGATCAACCGTTCGGATCTCATCCTTGCCTCGGAAACTGCAAGGCTGGGCCGCGCGGCGGCCGATGAGCGCGCCGACCGGGTTCAGGCCGCGATTGCGGCCAGCACCTCCGGTCTCAATTATTTCGTGCTGATCGATCCGCAGGGGCGCGAGATCGCGGGCAATCTGCATTGGCAAGGCCCGCCGCCCGCCGAAACCATGAAGGAATGGCCCGCCGGGAGCCTGGCCCCCGTCCCGCTGCTGACCATGACCAGCCGCCTGCCGGGCGGACAAAGCCTGATTGTGGCGCGCGACATCACGCCCGCGGTCGAATTTCGCGCCCGTATTCTTGCCCTGTCGCTGACCACCGGGGCGGTGGTCGTGCTCTCGGCGGTGGTGGCGGCCGTCGCGCTGGGGCTGGGGCCGCTGCGCCGCATCGGGCAATTGCGTGCCGACGCCAAACGGATTGCGGCGGGCGAGTTTTCACACCGGATGCCCGTCTCGCCCCGGCGCGATGAACTCGATCTGGTGGCCACCACGATGAACGGCATGGTCGAGGAAATCGAGCGGCTGATGGAGCAGGTGAAGGGCGCGACCGATGCCATCGCCCATGATCTGCGCAGCCCGCTGGCCCGATTGCGGATGCGTCTGGCCATGATCGCGCCGAGGCCTGAGGGGGTCGATCAGGCGGTCGAGGATATTGACGCGCTGCTGGCGCGTTTCGACGCGCTGCTGCGCATTGCCGAGCTGGAGGCGGCCAATCGCCGCGCCGGTTTCGGCCCGCTCGACCCCATGATGCTGATGACCAGTGCGGCCGAACTCTACGAACCGCTGGCCGAGGAGCGCGAGATCGAAATCGCGCTGAGCGGCAGCTATGGCCACCAGATCATCGGCGATGAAGCCCTGCTGGTCGAGGCGGTCGGCAACCTGCTGGACAATGCCATCAAATTCGCGCCCCACGGCGGCCGCATCCGCCTGTCCCTGATCCGCCGGGGCGAGGAGCTCGCCATCGAACTGGCCGACAACGGGCCGGGCATCGCGCGATCCGAACGCGATGCGGTGCTGCGCCGCTTCTATCGCGGCGCGGCCAGTCGGCAAACGCCGGGCTCGGGCCTCGGCCTCAATCTGGTGGCCGCGATTGTCCATCTCCACGGCTTCGGGCTGGAGCTGGACGATGCCGCGCCGGGCCTGATCGTGCGGATCAGGGCGCCGGAATTGCGCAGTGGCGGGGTGTAAGCGGCGTTTTAAGGGTTTGGCCTCCGGCGGGCAAAGGGACTCGTCCCTTTGCAATCCCGTTACTTTTTGCGTTGTGCTTTGGGGTGTGTCCCTCTGCTAGGGGAATGACGGATAAACCGCTTCGCGGGAGGAAAAGAGGCGTTGCGGTGACGGTGTTTTAATAGATATTCCATCGTGGGTGTGCTGCTTTCCAAGCCGCATCTGAGTATTCCACGCAAGTGCTTTCACGGTCACAACCAAAGCGCCTTTCGATCAATCTCCTGTATCGGCTTGCTGTCAATTGGGATGTTTTGACATCGATTATCAGCACGATTGCCGGTGATGGGATCAGCTGACGCATTTGTGCCAGATTACGTGCTACCAGTTGTTCGCTGACCAGCACACCGTTCCAATATGCCATATTATTAATAATGCTCAAAACATTAGCGGCCATCAGCTCGCCGCTTTCGCATCCATGCTTTCGCCAGTGATTGGGCAAGGGGGTACAGTGCGCCTGAAACTTCTCTATCCAACCATGTGTAACAGGAGCGCTGCCTTCAGAAGCAGTTGAAGCACAAAGCAATGCAATTAGGAAATTTATCATCATACCTTCCTAACAGAGTTAGCGTCCTCTCGCCCCTGCCGTTCCCGACTTCCCCAGCCGCGCAGCGGCCCTCAAAGCCCGCCCCTCCGACACCCAACGCCACCTCAAACACCTAACACCGACAATATCGGGATTGCAAAGGGCCCCCGCCCTTTGCCCGCCGGAGGCACCTAAATCCCAAATCCCCCCATAAACCCAACCTAAAATCCAATTCATTTGAAACCGCCCCCGCGCGGGACGAAATGCATACCCGCAACCGGCGCATTCCCACCGCGTCGTCAAGATCGGGTATCCATGCTCCAACTCGTCAAAATCGCCTTAGGCAAGCCATACACATTCGTGGTGATGGCCATCCTCATCGTGCTGGGCGGCACCATCGCCTGGCTGCGCTCGCCCACCGATATTTTTCCCGATATCAAGATGCCCGTCATCGCGGCGGTGTGGACCTACAAGGGTCTCCCGCCCGAAGACATGGCAGGGCGCGTGGTCTATTATTACGAGCGCCAGCTCTCCACCACCGTAAACGACATCGACCATGTGGAAAGCCAGTCCTATGCGGGCGTGGGCGTGGTCAAGATATTCTTTCACCCCGGCGTCGACATCCGCACCGCCACCGCGCAGGTGACGGCGATTTCGCAGACAGTGCTCAAGCAAATGCCGCCGGGCATGACCCCGCCGCTGGTGATGAATTACAACGCCTCGACGGTGCCGATCCTGCAACTGGCGCTGTCCTCGCCAACGCTGGGCGAACAGAAGGTGTTCGACTATGGCATCAACGCCATCCGTCCGGGCCTCGCGCAGGTCGAAGGCGCCGCCGTCCCCACCCCCTATGGCGGGCGCGAGCGCCAGATCCAGATCGACATCGACCCCGCCGCGCTTCAGGCCCATCACCTGTCGGCCACCGATGTCGGCACCGCGCTGGCCGCGCAGAACCAGATCGTGCCGCCCGGCACCGCGCGCATCGGCACGTATGAATATAACGTCCATCTCAACAACAGCCCCAGCGCGATTGATGACCTGAACAAGCTGCCCATCCGCACCGTTGGCGGCACGACGATCACGATTGGCGATGTCGCCCATGTGCATGACGGTTCGCCGCCCCAGCAGAACATCGTGCGCGTCGATGGCACCCGCGCGGTGCTGATGACGATCCTGAAGGCGGGTTCTGCCTCGACCGTGGCGATTGTCGACGGGGTCAAGCAGATTGTGCCGCAACTGGCGCTGACGCTGCCTTCCGATCTGCACATCTCCTATCTGGCCGACCAGTCGATCTTTGTGAAAGGCGCGGTTTCGGGCGTGATCCGCGAGGGCGTGATTGCCGCTGTGCTGACCAGCCTGATGATCCTGCTCTTCCTTGGCTCGTGGCGCTCGACGGTTATTATCGCGGCCTCGATTCCGCTGGCCGTGCTGGCCGCCGTGATGGGCCTTGCGGTCAGCGGCGAGACGCTCAACATCATGACGCTGGGCGGATTGAGCCTTGCGGTGGGCATTCTGGTGGACGACGCCACGGTGACCATCGAGAACATCAACTGGCACCTCGAACAGGGCAAGGCGGTCAAGGACGCGATCCTCGATGGCGCGCAGCAGATCGTCCAGCCCGCTTTTGTCAGCCTGCTGTGCATCTGCATCGCCTTTGTGCCGATGTTCTTTTTGCCGGGCGTGGCGGGGTTCCTTTTTGCCCCCATGGCCAAGGCGGTGGTCTTTGCCATGATCGCCTCGTTCATCCTCAGCCGCACATTGGTGCCCACCATGGGTAATTTCCTGCTGCGCGCCCATGCCCCCGACCATATCGGCGAGCAGATGCGCGAGCATGACGCCACCGTGGGTCATCCGCAGACCCAAAACCCGCTGCGCCGTTTCCAGCATGGCTTCGAAGTCCGCTTTGAGAAGGCGCGCAGCTGGTATGTCGGCGCGCTCAGCCTTGCGCTGGCCCGGCGCAAACAGGTGGTGATCGGCTTTGCCGTCATCGTCGCGCTTTCGCTGGCGCTGGTGCCTTTCCTTGGGCGCAATTTCTTCCCCAGCGTCGATACCGGGCAAATCGGCATCCACGTGCGCGCACCGGTCGGCACGCGTATCGAGGAGGCCGCCGCGCAATTCGACCGCATCGAGGCCCGGGTTCGCGCCGATCTGCCCAAGGGCGAGATCGCCAGCGTGACCGACAATATCGGCCCGCCGGTTTCGGGCATCAACCGCGCCTATTCGAACACCGGCGGCATCGGCCCGCAGGATGGCGACATCCTGATCTCGCTGAAGGACGATCACGCCCCCACCGACGAGCACGTGCGCAAGCTGCGCGCCGATCTGCCGCGCGCGTTTCCGGGCACGGTGTTCTCGTTCCTGCCGGTGGATATCGTCAGCCAGATCCTGAACTTTGGCGCGCCCGCCCCCATCGACGTGATGATCACCGGCCCCGATGCCAAGGCCAATGAAGCCTATGCCCATATGGTGGCGGGGCGGATGGAGCGGCTGGGCGGCGTGGTGGACGTTCGTTTGCAGCAAGCGTCGAACTATCCCCAGATCGGCGTCGATATCGACCGTGCGCAGGCCGACCGTCTGGGCATCACCGAAAATGACGTGACGCGCTCGCTCTCGGTGGGCCTGTCCGGGTCCAGCCAGGTCGCACCCACTTTCTGGCTCAATCCGAAGAACGGCGTGTCCTACCCAATCGTGGTACAGGCGCCGCTGTGGCATACCGACAGTATCTCCGCCCTGCAGAACACCCCCGTCAGCAGCAGCAGCGGCGCGTTCCAGACGCTCTCGGCGCTGGGCACGCTGAAGCGCGGCCCCAGCCCGGCGGTGATCTCCCACTATGCCGTCCAGCCCGCCTTTGACATCTATGCCGCCACGCAAGGGCGCGATCTGGGCGCGGTTTCGGCCGACATCCAGAAGATCCTCGATGCCACCAAGAGCAATCTGCCCAAGGGCGCCAAGGTCACGCTGCGCGGCCAGACCCAGACGATGAACACCGCCTTTGTCGGCCTGATTGCAGGGCTCGCGGGGGCCATCGTGCTGATCTACCTGCTCATCGTCGTCAATTTCCAGAGCTGGGCCGATCCGGCCGCCATCGTCTCGGCGCTGCCTGCGGCGCTGGCGGGGATTGCGTGGATGCTGTTTGCATG
Source organism: Novosphingobium sp. KACC 22771 (assembly GCF_028736195.1). GTDB lineage: Bacteria > Pseudomonadota > Alphaproteobacteria > Sphingomonadales > Sphingomonadaceae > Novosphingobium. Next base: position 2,823,283 of record NZ_CP117881.1, read on the forward strand.
CGGAACCACGCTTTCGGTGCCGGCGTTGACGGGGGCGATCCTGTGCATGGGCGTGGCCACGGCCAACTCGGTGTTGGTGGTCAGCTTTGCCCGCGAAAGGCTGGCGGCCTGCGGCGATGCGCTCGCCGCCGCGCTTGAGGCCGGTTCCACCCGTTTCCGTCCCGTTTTGATGACGGCGCTGGCGATGATCATCGGCATGGGCCCGATGGCGCTGGGCATGGGCGAAGGGGGCGAACAGAACGCCCCGCTTGGCCGCGCCGTCATCGGCGGTCTTATTTTTGCCACCATGGCCACGCTGGTTTTCGTGCCTGTGGTGTTCAGCCTGATCCATCGCGGCGATCAGAAGGAGCTTTCTCACAATGACTGATTTTTCCTCAACGCAGGCCACCCCTCCCCCCCCCAGGGGCCTGCGGTCGGCGGGCATCGCGGCTGGTATCGTCGCGATCGCCGTGGTGCTCGCCGGCACCTATTGGCGCATGCATGAAAATGCCGAGGCGCATGAATGGGCCGATGCGCAAAGCACGCCCACCGTGCGCCTGATCACCCCCAAGCCCAGCGGGACCAGCGACGAGCTGGTCCAGCCCGGCACGATCGAGGCATGGACATCGGCGCGCCTGTTTGCCCGCGTGCCCGGCTATGTGCGGGCATGGTATGCCGATATCGGCGCGCATGTGGCGGCCGGTGCGCCGCTGGGCGCCATCGACACGCCCGAACTTGATCAACAGATCATTCAGGCCCGCGCCACCCTTGTCCGCGTCAAGGCCGAGGCGATGCTGGCGCGCACCACGGCGGCGCGCTGGACCGACCTGCTCAAATCCCATTCGGTTTCGCAGCAGGAAACCGATGAAAAAACCGCCAATGCCGCCACCCATGTCGCCGCCGTGGCCGAGGCGCAGGCCAATCTGGGGCGCTTGCTGGCGATGAAGGCCTATGCCACGATCCGCGCGCCTTTTGCCGGAACCGTGACGCTGCGTAACGCCGATATCGGCGATCTGGTCGGGCCGGGGTCGACCAATCCGAACCCCATGTTCGCCATGGCCGATGGCCATCGCCTACGCGTCTATGTCAGCGTGCCGCAGCAATATGCGCCGCTGATGCATCCGGGCCTGTCGGCGCGGCTGACGGCGCCCGCATGGCCGGGGCGCAATTTCGAGGCAAAGCTGGTCGATCAATCGGGCGCGATCAACCCGCAGACCGGGGCGCTGCAAGTGCAATTGGTGATGGACAATGCCGATGGCGCGCTGCGCCCCGGCGGCTTTGCACAGGTGCATTTCGATGTGCCGGTGCCCGCCGGACGCCTGAATGTGCCGTCCAGCGCGCTGATCCTGCGCGGCAGCGGGGTCAAGGTGGCGACCGTGGACGCATCGGGCAAGGTGCATTTCGCCACCGTCACCATCGCGCAGGATCAGGGCAATTCGGTCGAGATCAGTTCGGGCGTCAAGCCGGGCGAAAAGGTGATCGACAGCCCGCCCGATTCGCTGCTGGAAGGGGAAAGCGTGCATGTTGCGCAATAACAAGCGCTGGATCGCCCTGCTGCCCCTGCTGGCGGCGGCATGCAGTCAGGCCCCCGCCTATCGCCCCCCTGCGGCCCCCCTGCCCGCCAAATTCGCCGATGCCGACAAGGTATGGGGCGAGGCCCAGCCCGCCGCGCCGCAGGTGGACAAGACATGGTGGCGCGCGCTGGGCGATCCCGGTCTGGACGCGATGGAGGAGCGGCTGGAGAAGGACAATCCCAGCCTTGCCGCCATTCTTGCCAAGCACCGTCTGGCCATGGCCGCGCTGCGGCAAAGCAAGGCGGCCACGATGCCCGATGTGGAATCGAGCGGCAGCTTGATCCGCAACCGGCAATCGGACGACCGTCCGCTGCGCGGCGGAGCCCAGCCCGACTATTACGAGGCCGATACGGTGGGCGCCACGGTCAGCTATGAGGCGGATCTGTGGGGCCGGGTGCGCGACAGCGTCAAGGCCGCGCGCGCCAATGCGCAGGCCAGCGCCGATGACGCCGCCGCGCTGCGCCTTGCGCTACAGGCCGATCTGGCCAGCACATGGGCGGCGATGCGCGGGGCCGATCTGGAAATCGCGATCCTGTCCGACGCCGTGGGGGCCTATCAGCGCGCCGACGATGTCACCCATCATCGCTATGACGGCGGCATTGCCACCGGCATCGATGTGGGCCGCGCCGATGCGCAACTGGCCGATGCACAGGCGCAATTGGCGCAGGTGCGCGCCACACGTGCCGTGCTGGCCCATGCCGTGGCCACGCTGGCGGGCATTCCGGCGGGCGAGGTAAAGATCGACACGCTCGACCACCCGCTTTCGGTGATCGGCGCGCCCGCCGCCCTGCCCGCCGCCTTGCTGCAAAGGCGGCCCGATATTGCCGCGGCCGAAAGGCGGATGTATGCCGCCAACCGCGCCATCGGCGTGGCCCGCGCGGCGCGCTTTCCGCAGATTTCGCTGGGCGGCAATGGCGGATTTCAGAGCATGGCGGTGTCCAGCCTGATTTCCGCGCCCAATGCCTTCTGGGCGCTGGGGCCGCAAGTCTCGCTGCCTATCTTTGACGGTGGGCGGATCAAGGCGCGCATCGAATCGGCCCGCGCCGATTGGGATGCCGCCGCCGCCAATTATCGCGGCAGCGTGCTTGTGGCCATGCGCGAGGTCGAGGACGGGCTGACATCCATGGACCAGTTGGCGCAGGAAGGCGCCGCGCAAAACCGGGCCGCCGATGCGGCGGGTCAGGCCTCCAAACTGTCCTATGAACTCTATATCAAGGGCGCGAACACGCTGCTCGATGTGGTGACGGCCGAAACCGCCGAACTGGCCGCCCGCCGCCGCGCCGCGCAGGTGGCCACGCAAAGGGTGCAGACCAGCATCGCGCTGGTCCGGGCGCTGGGCGGGGCCGCCTAAAACAAAGCGTCATCGAACAGGGCGTCATCATCATCCGGCGGCGGATAGATGGCGCCCGGACCCCCGGCATGGCCTGTTGATGCCCCCGTCAACGGCGCCATGCCGGGCAACAGATGGCGGTCATGCACGCGGCGCTCGCTGCTCATCGTATAGCGGCGGGCGATGTCCTCCATCAGCGTCGCGGCGGGATGCGGCGATGCGGCATTTGTATCGGGCTGGTCCGTCCCGGCCAGCACGGCGAAACTGTCGGTCATCGCGCGCAGGTTTTCCGACAAAGTGCCGCAGATGGAGAGTTCATCGCAGGCCACATCGATCATCCCCGCAATGCCCTGCGCACGCCGGTCCACCTCGCCCAGCGCCTCCTCGCTCTGGCCCGCGCCCTGGCGGATGATCGCAAGCGCATTGGTCAGCATCGTGTCCACGCCCATTTGCGCGCCGCCATCATGACCGTTTTCAAAGGCTTCGCTTTGAAGGCCCAGATCATCGGCCACCTTGGCGATGCTCAGGATCAATTCGGCCAGTTGCTGGGAGCAGATGCGGATCTCATCGGCGATCACCGCGACGGGCCGCCCGATCTGGGCATCGCGGCGGGCGCGGATGTTGACGTTGATGGCCATGTAATCGACATCAAAGCGCAGGCTTTCGATGGTCTGCACCCGCTGGCGCAGGGCATGGACGACCTGCACCACGACATCGGCAATTTCGACCGCCTTCTCGTTGGCGCGCTGCAACTGGCCGGTCATGCCTTGGGCGCCCGCGATGCATTCGCCCAGATTGCGCAGGAAATGGCCGCTCTGCTGCATCGTTGCGTCGCGATGGGTTTGGTTGAGCAATTGCGCGCAATCAGGCCCCAATGACCCCAGCACATCGAGCAGATCGCCGGTCTGGTCAATAAAATCCCCGGTCAGATCGGCCAGCTGGTCGCCGTAAAGGCGCAGCATATGGCCCCGCGTGCCATCCTTGTCGGCCCCTTGGGGATCGGCCAGCGCATGTTCGAGCGCGCGGCAACCGTCGAGCACATGCTCCAGCCTCTGGCGGGTAATGTCGCCGATCTGCATCGCGCCCAGCGCCACGCCCACCCGGCCCTGCAAACGCAGGATGATATCGCGCGAAAAGGCCGCCACCTGCGCCAGCCACATCTGGCGCGAGCGCAATTGATCGACCTCGGCCACCAGCCGGTCGGGCACCTGCGGGATCACGCGGGCGCATTCGCGCGCCAGCACATCATCGACCCGCCGCATATCGGCCAGACTGGACTGCATCACCTTGATCTGATTGTTGAACGCCTCGACCTCGCGGCTGCCTGATTTCAGCTTCACGCTCATGTCATTGGCGAATTCGACAAATTCATCGGCGCCCGCCGCCGCGATCTTCAGATTGACAGTATAGAATTCCAGCACCGTCAGAATGCGCGCAATTTCCGCCGAATGGGTGCCCAATTGCTGCATCACGCGGCACAGGGCCGCGACCTGCTGTGCTCTTTCGGCCTGCCGCGCGGGCGCCTCGCGCAATTGGTGGGCGGCCGACAGCAGCGCCTGCGCCGCCCCGCTGTCCTCGCCCGAATCCTCGCCCAGCACCTGGCCCATCGTGTCGATGCCCGAGAGCACCGCCCCCATCGCCTCGACCAGACGCGCCAGCGTTTCGCCCGCCGGGATAAAGCGGGAATCAAGCCCCGCGACAATATCGGCCATGCCCGACTGCGCCTCGGCGGTCTGGCCGCTGGCGGGGGCGTGATCGGTTTCAACCAGCGTAAAGCGGGCGTGTTTCATACAAATACCTTCACTTTGCCGCCGCGTGGAGCAATTCGCGCGCCACGTTGCCCAGCGGCACGATACGATCGACCGCGCCGCGCGCGATGGCTTCCTTGGGCATGCCGAACACCACGCTGCTCGCCTCGTCCTGGGCGATGGTGCGCGCGCCGGCCTGTTTCATTTCCAGCATCCCCTGCGCTCCATCGTCCCCCATGCCGGTCAGGATCACGCCCACCGCGTTGCTCCCCGCCGATTGCGCGGCCGAGCGGAACAACACGTCCACCGATGGCCGATGGCGGCACACCAGCGGGCCGTCGCGCACGCTGACGCTGTAGCGCGCGCCTTGCCGCGTCAGCAGCGTGTGGCGCCCGCCCGGCGCGATCAGGACATGGCCGCGCATCACGGTGTCGCCATCCTCGGCCTCTTTCACATCAACCTCGCACAGATCATTGAGACGCTGGGCAAAGGAACGGGTGAAATGCTCGGGCATATGCTGGACGATGACGATGCCGGGCGCATCGGCGGGCAAGGCTTCCAGAACCTCGCGCAGCGCCTCGGTGCCGCCGGTCGAGGCGCCGATGCAGACGATCTGTTCGGTGGTCCGGCTCATCGCCCGCGTTCCGGGCGGGGGCAGCACGGCATCGGCGGTCAGCTTCTGCTGGGGCGTGATCATCTTGCGCTCGGTGCGGCGGCTGACGCGGGCGCGGGCCGCCCCTTTGACCACATCGCAAATCCGCTGATGCTGCTCGGCCAGAAAATCGGCCACGCCCGCCTGAGGCTTCAGGATCACATCGACCGCCCCCGCCTCCAGCGCCTGAAGCAGCGTTTCCGACCCGCTCTCGGTCAGCGAGGAACACATCACCACCGGCAAGGGGCATTGGCTCATCAATTTGCGCAGGAAGGTGATGCCGTCCATACGCGGCATTTCCACATCCAGCGTCACCACATCGGGCAATTCTTCCTTGATATAGCGCGCGGCAACATAGGGATCGCTGGCCGCGGCAATCACCTCGATCTGCGGATCGGTCGAGAGGATGCGCGTCATCATCTGGCGCACGCTGGCCGAATCATCCACGATCAGCACCCGGATCCTGGCCATCGCCTATCCCTTCTTTTTGAACACCGTGTTGCCCACGGTGACAAGCGGCAGATCAAGCCCATGGATCGATTCCGAATGGCCAAGGATCAGATGGCCTCCGGGGCGCAGATTGTCGCACAGCCGGGCAAGCACCTTGGCCTGCACTTCGCGCTCGAAATAAATCAGCACGTTGCGGCAAAAGATGACATCCATCGGATCGCCGACCGGATAGTGGCTGTCCATCAGGTTGAGCCGCGCAAAGCCCACCTTGCAGCGCAGTTCGGGGATGATGCGCGCCTCTTTGCGCGAGGGATCGCGCGCGTTGCGGACATAGCGCGCCCGTAACTGAGCCGGCACCGGGGCCAGCGCGACCTGCGGGTAGATCCCGCGCCGCGCCTCGGCCAAAACCCTTGTGTCAATATCGGTGGCCAGAATGAAATAATCCATATCGCGTTGGGGCGCGATGAAATCGGCCAGCATCATGGCCAGCGTATAGGCCTCCATGCCGGTCGATGCGGCCGCGCTCCAGCATCGGACGCGGCGGCAACCTTGCGCACGCAATTCGGGCAGGATGTGTTGCACCAGATAGTCGAAATGGCCCGGTTCGCGGAAGAAATCGGTTTTGTTGGTGGTGATGGCGTTGATGAAATCATCGACGACCTCGTCCTCGGCATCGCCCGACAGGATATGCTCGCAATAGTCATCTATGCTGGCAAACCCCCCTTCGCGCACGCGGCGGACCAATCGGCCCTCGATCATCTGCACCTTGCTGGCGGGCATCTTGATGCCGGTTTGGGCCTGAATATAGGCGGCCACGCGGCGAAACTGGCGATCACCGATGGCGGTGCCCGCCTGCTCATAGCTCATGCCATGGCCTGCCATGGTTGGGGCCTGACCGATCAACTGGCCTGTTCCCATGCTTCGCCCGCGGATTGATCGATCATGGCCGCATCCTGACTGGTCAACACCCTGGCCATGTCGATCAGAACGACGAAATTGCCATTCTGACGGATCACCCCGGTAATATAGTCCGAGCGCCAGCGGATGCCGATGTCGGGTGCATTTTCAATGCTTTCCCGCGCAAAGGCGCTGACCACCAGCGCCCGGTCGATGACCAGCCCCAGCAGGATGATCCGCCCCTCGCGCATGACCTCAAGGATCAGGATGCGCGTAAGGGGCGTGGGTTCGGCGCGGGGCAGGCCAAGGCGCAGGCGCAGATCAATGGTGGGCACCCCCACCCCGCGCACATCGATCAGCCCCAGAAAATGCGCAGGCGCGCCCGGCAGGCGAAAGCTCTCCTGATAGTCGAGAATTTCGCGCACCTGCTCGACCGGCACCGCAAAGACCTCGGCCCCGATGCTGAAGGTGACGGCCTGCAACGGCCCTTGGGCGCTCATGCCACGCGCTCGAAATCAAGGTCGTCGCTGTCCGGCCCGCCCTGATCCATGTCCAGCGCAAAGCCGCGCAGGCGCTCCTGCTGGTGGGCGAGCGAATGGGCGCGCGGCGTGGTTTTGGCCGGACGCCCCGCCGCCCGGCGCATGGGCGCGGCGGATTTGGCGCGAACGGGCGCCATGCGCGCCGGATCACCCGTGCGGAAATAGGCAAGGCTGGCCTGCAATTCCTCGGCCTGCGATGCCAATTCCTCCGCCGTTGCCGAGATTTCCTCGGACGAACCGGCGTTTTGCTGCGTCACCTTGTCCAATTGCTGGATCGCGGTGTTGATCTGGGCCGAACCGATATCCTGTTCGCGGCAGGCCGCGCTGATTTCGGCCACCAGTTCCGACGTGCGGCGGATATCGGGCACCAGACGGATCAGCATTTCGCCCGCTTCGGTCGCGGCCTTGACCGTATCGGCCGAGAGCGTGCTGATCTCGCTTGCCGCTTCCTGGCTGCGTTCGGCCAACTTGCGCACCTCGGAGGCCACCACCGCAAATCCGCGCCCATGCTCGCCCGCGCGGGCCGCCTCGACCGCCGCGTTCAACGCCAGCAGGTCGGTCTGGCGGGCAATTTCCTGCACGATCGAAATCTTGGCCGCGATGGTCTGCATCGCCGTCACCGCCTTGGTCACGGCCTCGCCGCTGGCTTCGGCGGCCTTGGCGGATTGGCGGGCGATCTTCTCGGTCTGGGCCGAATTGTCGGCGTTCTGCTTGATGTTGCCCGCCATCTCCTCGATGGAGCTGGACGCTTCCTCGGTGCTGGCCGCCTGTTCGGTGGCGCCATTGGACAATTGCAGCGAGCCTTCGGCCAATTGCCCGCTGCCAAAGGCCACCTGTTCGGCCGCGCTGCTGATTTTGCCATGGAAATCAAGCAGGCTGTCGACAAGTTGGTTGATCGCATCCTTCATCCGGCGATGGTCGCCCTGGCATTCGATCTCCACGCGCTGGGTCAGGTCGCCTCCGCTCACCTGCGCCAGCACGCGATTGCCCTCGCCGATGGGCAGCAGGATGGCGTCGAGCATGCGGTTGATCTTGTCGATCATCTCGGCAAAATCGCCCTGGCTGCAATTGGGATTGCCGCGCTCCTCCAGCTTGCCCGCAATCGAGGCCTCGATCAGACGACTGATCTCCTTGGTCACCTCGCGCAAATTGTGGCGCAGCATTTCGATCGTGTCGTTGATAAACGCCTTCTTGCCGGGGAATTGTTCGAGCGGCGCGTCGAAATCCCCTTGCGCCAATGCCTTGACGCAGGCCATCGCCTTTTTCTTGACCTCGATATGACCGCCCACCATGTCGTTGATGCCGCGCGCCATGGCGGCAAATTCGCCCTGAAATTTCTCGACCGGCACGATGACGTCAATGTCGCCCTTGTTGTGCTGTTCGCTCATACGGTTCATTTCGGAAATGAGCCCGGTCAGATTGCGGCGCAGCGTCTCGATCGTGTCGTTGATGAACGCCTTCTTGCCGGGCAACTGTTCCAGCGGCGCTTCGAAATCCCCGTGGGCCAGCCCCTTGACGCAGGCCATCGCCTGTTTCTTGACCGCAATATGCGATGCCACCAGATTGTTGATGTCATCGGCCACCACCGCCAGATTGCCCCGGAAATGGCGGGCATCAATGGCCGCGTCGATGTCGCCCCGATCATGCTCCAGCGCCATCGTGCGGATCGAGGATTGCAGATCGGCCACGGGCCCCAGCGCAGTGTCGAGCAGCGTATTGACCGCATGCAACAAGGTCCGGGTTTGCGCATTGCCATGGTCGGCATGGATCCGCGCGGTCAGATTGCCCTCGGCAATCGAACGCTCAACACGGGCCAGTTCGTCCAGAACAACCGCACTGGAAGGGCTTGAAAACGGGTTTAAAGACATGGCACCTTTCCTTATCTTCATCCCTTGCCAAGGATGTTCTTTCCTGAATATCTTATTGTTTTAATGCTATTAATTTACAAATACCGTTCCATCGAGAGCAGCGCCCCCACCGACCCGGCCCAGGCTCTCGGCAAAGATCAGCTCCAGATCGGGAAAGATCACGAATTGCCCGCGCGGGCGGGCAATGGCGCGGATGAAATCGGCCCGCCAACGCATGCCCACCGGCGGGGCGTCGGCCACCGTCACCCCCTCCATCGCGGTGACATCCAGCACCTTGTCAGCCAGAATGCCCAAAATGGTGGGTTCGCCTTCCACCTCTGTCTCGATCACGATGGCGCGGGTGTCCTGCCCCTGCGTGGCGCGGGCCATGCCAAAGGCCACGGCCAGATCGGCCAGCGGCACAATCGCCCCGCGCACATTGATGAGGCCATTGGCAAAGGCCGGCGCGCCCGGAACCCGGGTGATACAGGGCACCTCAAGGATCTCTCGCACGGATTGGGCGTCGATGGCGAAGATCTCGCCATCCAGTTCAAAGGTCAGCACGCGTTCGGGCAACGCCATCGTGCTCATGCCACTTCCCCCGCTCTCTCGCCCAGCAGGCGCTGGTTCTTTTGCGCCGCCATGATCAGATTGCTGACGTCAAGGATCAGCGCCACGCTGCCGTCGCCAAGGATCGTCGCGCCCGAAAAGCTGCCTTGGCCAACGTGAAAGCGGGACAGGGATTTGATGACGGTCTGGGTGTTGCCGATGATCTGATCGACCACCAGCCCGACCCGGCCGCGCCCCTGCCCCACAATCACTACCTTTTGAAACAGGTCCGCCGGATAATCGGTGCCGAATGTCTCACGCAGGCGCAGATAGGGCACCAGTTCGCCGCGCACATCGAGGAAATTGCGCCGCGCGGTCGACGTCACCTCGGCGGCGGGCAATTCGATGCATTCCTCGACCACGGAAAGCGGGATCGCGTAACGCCCCTCACCCACGCGCACCAGCATGCATTCAATGATCGCCAGCGTCAGCGGCAGATGCAGCGTCATGGTCGTGCCCATGCCCGGCGTGCTGGCGATGTCGATGGTGCCGCGCAGGGATTCAATGCTGCGCTTGACCACATCCATGCCCACGCCCCGGCCCGACAGGTTGGTGATCGCGGCGGCCGTCGAAAATCCGGGGTGAAAGATCATCTGGAACAATTCGCCATCGCCCAGCAAAGCGCCCGGCTGGATCAGCCCCTGCGCCTCGGCCTTGGCGCGCACGCGCTCGTGGTCGATGCCCCGGCCATCGTCGGTGATGGCGATCAGCACCTCGCCGCCCGCCTGCCGCGCCGACAATGTCAGGCGGCCGGTCACCGGCTTGCCCGCCGCCACCCGGTCCTCGGCGCTCTCCAGCCCATGGTCGCAGGAATTGCGGATCAGATGGATCATCGGATCGGCCAGACGCTCGATCACGGTTTTGTCGACCTCGGTCGCCTCGCCATGCGTGACCAGTTCGATGGTCTTGCCCGTTTCGCGCGCCAGATCGTGGACAAGGCGGCGGAAACGGCCAAACAGATTACCCACCGGCATCATCCGCATCGCCATCGTCGTATCGCGCAATTCGGCCGACAGGCGCTCGATATCCTCCGACACCGCGCGCAGGGTCAATGCATTGACCGCCCCCGCACTCGCCGCCAATTGGGCCAGACGGCTCTGGGCGATGACCAGTTCGCCCACCCGGTTCATCAGCTCATCCAGACGCTCGGCGGGGACGCGCACGCTTTCCTGCGCGGGCGGGGCGGGTTTGGCCACCGGCGCCGGGGCGCTCAGCACCGCGGCGACCGGCAGCACCGCGACCGGCTCGTCGCCATGCTGCGGCTCAACCAGCGGCGTGATCGCCATATCCATGTCGTCGATGACAAAAATGAAGACATCCTCGATGTCCTCACATGTCACATCGCCTTCGATCACGATTTCCCAATGAATATAGCATTCGGTGGGCACCAGCGATGCCAGAGGCGGCAGCTCATCAAGGCGCGGCGTGATCCGGCAATCGCCCAGTTCGCGCAATTCATCGAGCAAGGGCAAGGGGTTGGTGCCGTTGGCCATCGCGCCGGGGGGCAGTTTGAAGGAAATATGCCAGCCTTTGCGCTCGACCTGAACGGGGCGCGGCACGGCCACGCCATCGCTGTTGGCCACCGCCTTTTCCAGCGCGGACAGGATTGCCTCCCCCGCCACCTCCAGCATGGGATCGCCCTGCGTGCCCACATCGATCAGCGCCTGCATATGGTCGCGCGCCGAAAGCACCACCCCGATCAGCGCCTGACTGGCCTCGGCCTGCCCCTTGCGCACGCGGTCAAAGGCGGTTTCGCAATGGTGGGTAAAGCGGGCCAGCGCCTCAAACCCGAACATCGCGCCCGAGCCTTTGAGCGTGTGCAGCCCGCGAAACACCTCGTCAACCAATCCGGTATTGGTCGAATCCCCGGCCAGATCGAGCAGCGCGCGCTCGACCGTTTCGAGCAATTCGCCCGCCTCCACCCGAAAGGCGGCGACCGGATCGTCCTGCGTCACCGGCCCAGCACCTTGCGGGCGATCTTGACCAGTTGATCGGCGTTAAAGGGTTTGACCAGCCACCCGGTCGCGCCCGCCGCCTTGGCCTGCCCCTTGACGCCATCATCGCTTTCCGTGGTCAGGAAGATGATCGGCACGCCGGTCTGCTTGCCGCTCTTGCGGATTTCGCGGATCATGGTCAAACCGTCCATGCGCGGCATGTTCAGATCGGTGATGATCATGTCGAAACGCTGGGCGCCCGCCTTGGACAGCCCTTCCATGCCATCGCCGGCCTCGGTCACGGTATAGCCCGCCCCGGTCAGGGCGATCCGCACCGCCATGCGCAGGCTGGAGGAATCATCAACGGTAAGAATGGACGCGCTCATGCGGGGATAACTCCGTGAAACCAGAAATCGATATCGGCATGGGTCTGGGGATATAGCCCGGTGCGGGCCAGCAGCGAGATCAACACCGGATTGGCCGGCGCGGTCAGGCGCAGATGGCGATGGTTGGCCTCGGCCTCGACCCGCGCGGCAAGGATCAGTTGCACCACGCCCAGATCGCCCGTTTCAAGGCCATCGACGTCCAGATCGACATCCTGCCCGGCCAGAAACGCCGCGCACAGGGCGTCATGCGCCGCGCCGATCGTGGGCAACGTCACATCCTGCGCCAGCTTTACCAATATCGCCATAGCCAAGCCCAACCCATACAAGGGTCAACCAACTGGCCCTTGCTCCGGGATGGCTTATCAAAAGCGTATAGATACTTGATTTGGGACGGCCTGCGTAGTCTCACGCAGTCGGGGCGCAATCATAGGGCGCGCAACGGAGCCGTCAGGCCAGGATGGTTCGGCGCAAATGCGCTTTTTCGAACATGCATAAACCGGCCCGCCGCGCGCATGACACGGCGGCAGGACCGTTGCGGGATCAGCTCCGGCTCAATTCTGCCCTGGCCGCCGCCACCTTGTCGGCCAGACGCGGATCATTGAGCAGCAGCGTGGCCGCAAGCGTGCCGATGACCTGGCTGGCCTGCACATCGCTGGCATAATGCGCGCCGCAATATTCGCGGCTCATCGCATAATCCTGCGCGCGGTCCATGATCTTTCCGGCCTTGGCGGGCACCAGCCGCGCCAAGGTCACGCCCACCGAATAGCCCAGCGTCGAATGACCCGAAGGATAGGAACGATAGGCAGGCTTGGCCGGATCGGCCTTGCCTTCGCAGAAAGGCAGCGAGGCGTCGGCGCTGTAGGGCCGCATGCGGTGAAACTGATCCTTGGCGATGCTGGCCACGACCGAGGATTCATGATTGACGATTTCGAGCAATTCCCACGTCGCGGGCAGCTTCTTCAGGTCAATACCCAGCGCGTCGTTGAAAATCGCCGGATCTTCATGGATCGCATCCTGATAGGCCTGCTTCAGCCGCTGGGGGCTGGCCGTCGCGATCAACTGGTGCAGCATGGCCAGTTCGCGCGCATTGGTGGGCATATCGCGCGCCACCGGCGCGGGCAGGATCAGCACCGGCTGAACCAGCGTGGCATCCAGATAATGCAGCGCCTTGGGGTTGGCCGGAGCGCTTTGGGCCGATGCGGTTTGGGCCACCGCCATCATCGGCATGGCCGCCGCCATCAGGGCCGCGCTCAGTATGGTTTTCATCATCGCGAATTCCTTCCTTGCGCGCGGGGCGACCCATGCGGGAATGACCAGACACACGGATTCGGCCTGGCGGGCCCGACAGCCTGCGCCTAGGCACAGTTTATGACAGAGATATGACAGCGCCCGATCCTGAATGAATACCGGCGGGTCCGGGGCGTTTTTACGCAAACTTCACGAGATCCCACCCAGCTTCGCGTGGAGGCTTTATGCCGATGGGGCGTAGAGACGGCCCTGCTCTCAGGCAGGAACAGTCCGATGTCATCCACCCACCGCCCCTTCATCACCCCCGGCCCCCTCGCCGATCGCGCGCTCCGACTGACCGGGGCAGGCTTGCTGGTGATGGCGGCGGGGTTGGCGCGGCTGCTGTTTATCGGGCGGCACAGCATGCCCGCCCATCCCGTCTCGCCATGGGAAATGGCTGCTGCGCTGGGCGCGGTGCTGCTTTTGTGGGGCGGCAATGTGCTGGCTTTGGCGGGCGATGCCCTGCTGCGCCCGCTGCCGCGCCCGCCCCGCCCGCTTTAACTCTTGGGCTTGATCAGCTTGACCGTGTTGGTATTGCCCGGAATGCTGAAACGGACGAAATCGCTGCTGGCGCTGCATGCCGCGCCGCGTTCGGGGCGATAGCTGGGCTGATAACGCACGCCGGTAAACATGGCCCGCGCCGCCTCGGTAAAGACAAAGGGCGGATAGGCGATCACGGTGCGGACCTGCGCGGTATGGCCGTTGGCCTCAATATCGAATTCCGTGCGCGACCATCCCTCAAAGCCATAGCGCAGCGCTTCCATGGGAAAGTTGCTGCCGGAATTATTGGCATTGGTCAGCGCCGGACGCGGCCCGATCAGCGCGCATTGCTCCTGCGTCAGGCCGGTGGCGGCGAACCATTGTCCGGCCTTGTCCAGATCGCCGCTGCGCGCCGCATCATTGGCCAGCCGCAATTGCGCGAATTGGCGCAAGGGGTGATGTTCGGCCAGCCGCTGATCCTGCGCCACCCGGAGCAGCGCGGCGCGGGAGCGCTCGGCCTGATCGACACGGGGGCGGCGCGGCGCACCGATCAGCAAGGCGCTGTCCTGCGCCAAAGCATCGCTCGCCAGCATCGGATCCTCGGCCAGAGCCAGCAGGCGGTCCATTGCAAGCTGTTCGTCATCCTGCTTTTTGCCCTCCGCCTTGGGCCGGGCGGATTCCAGCAGCACCACCGCCGTGCGCGCCGCCTCGGCGGGAATGGCGGGCGATCCGCCCCGCGCCAATACCAGCCCGCGCTCGATCGAGACCTGCCGGTCCTGCGCCCCGCGCAGATCAACGTGGGCCAATTCAACCCGCGCGATCAGCTCGCTCTGCGCCTTGCCCGCCTTTTGCGCAGCCTCGGCGGCGGCCAGCCATTGCGGCCATTGCGCCCCCGCCTGTACACCCAATGGCGCGCCGGATTGCACGGCGGCAGCGGCCCATTGATTGAAACGCACCATCAGCGGGCTGAGAGGAGAAATTCCGCCCGTGCCCTCGGCGCGGGTACAGACCATTTCGACCCGCGTGGCGGCGCGAAAGAAAAGGGGAATGCGCGCGGCCTCCTCGCGCGGCCATGCCCATTGCTGAACCGCGCGGGCAAAGGCGGCGGCCTTGGCATAGGAACCGTTGGTGTAAATGGTGCGCGCCCGCGCCACCTGTCCCTGATCGTCAATGCTGAATTCGACCACGGCGCGATCCTCCGGCTCCAGCCCGGTGTCAGGGCCGCAGACGGGCGGTTCCATATGCGCCGCCTTGGTAAAGGGCGATTTTTCCAGCCTGCCCGCGCCCGATTGCGCCATATAGCGATAGGCGGCCTCGCGGTCGCGGGCCAGCATGGCCGCCTGCGCCAGATCGGCGCGCAGCAGCGTGTCATCCAGGCTGAGGCGATCAGAGCGCGTGTCGGTCAATTTCAGCGCCTGATCCAGCGCTTCGCGCCCTTCCTTGATCCGCCCGCGATTGAGCAGGATGCGCCCCTTCATCATCCGCCATATGCCCTGCGCACGCTTGTCCGGCTTTTCCCCGGCCGAGGCCAGCCCATAGCCTTCCTCCACCGCATCGAGCGCCTGATTGTCACTGTCAAAACTGGTCAATTGCGCCAGCCACATCAGCGTCTGCGACCGCTCCTGCCCTTTGAGCAGCGCCAGCGCGGCCTTGTAATGGGCCAGCGCCGTATCATGATCCCACCGCGCCGCGGCCAGATTGCCCAATCTCTGCTCGACGCGGACCACTTCGTTGGAAAATTCTTCGCCCGCGCGGGTCAATTGCGGCAGGCCCTGCTGCACCAACGCCTCGCCTTGGGCGGTCTGGCCTGTGGCGATCAGGCAGTCGCCGCGCCGCACCGCAATGGCCGCATAGGGCAAGGTGCCGGGCTTGACGCGCGGGTCATCGGCCAGTTGCGCAAAGAGCGGCAGCGCCTTGACGCAATCATTGTCCGCCCATGCATCGGTGGCGGCATTGAACAGGGTTTGCAGGTCAGGTCGGGCGCCGGAGGCCGGTTGCGCAAAAAGGGGCGACGCCATCGGCAAAGTCAGCAAGGCGGCCAGTGCCACGCGCGAGATCTGCAACACACTTCTCCCGATTTACACCGCCCGATCATGGGCATAGTAAGTTGCGATGCGAAGACTGTCCATCGCCCTTTGCGCAACTTTCCTGACCGCATCCCCCGCCCCGGCCCAAGCGCCAGCGGGCGCGGGACAGGTCATCCTGCTGGGCGCGCGATGGTGCGCGCCCTGTATGGCCGAATGGCGCGAACTGGCCGCGCTGGTGGTGGCGGCAAAGCCGGATCGGGTCGTTCTGGCATGGGTGGACCGGCCAATCCCGCCGCCCCCGGCGCTGGTCGGACAGGTCGCGATCATGCCCCAGCCTCAGGCGCTCGAACTGGCCCACCGGCTGGGCGGGGAAGGCTTTGGCCTGCCCATGGCCGCCTATGTCCCGGCGGGAGGGCGCCCCTGCGCCCCATGGCGCGCACCGCTGGGCGTCGGGGATCTGGGGGCCCTGCGCCAGTTGTGTGGGCGATGAAGGCCTGATTCGTCTCGCTCATGACAAAAGGCCCGCGAACGCATGGTACGCGGGCCTTTTGCCTGTCAATCAGCGGCCATGACCGACCAAAGCATCAGAAGCGGATCGTCAGGCTGCTGCGCAACCCTGCGGCCGAGACATTGCCCAGATAGCCATCGGTGGTCCAGGTGATGCCCGAGGTCAGGCGCGCCTGAACCCCAAGACCGCCCTTGAACCGGGTCGAGGCAAGACCGGGATTGGCCACCGTCATGGCCACATCCTCGACGCTGACATTGCCCGTGACCAGACGCATCGCATGCGAGAGATCCTGATCCAGCCCGGCCGAGGCGAACAGGCGGATCTTGGACGCCACCTGATAGCCCAGCTTCAGCTGACCCTTGAGCATCGCATAGTTCTGGCTCTGGCGGCGGACCGACAGATTATCCAGCGCATCGGCGCCGCTTTCGGTAAAGCCATTGACCGCACTGTTCACGCCCAGCATTTCGAGCGAAGCGTCAATCGAGAGCGGGCTGGTGGCGCGGAAATATTCAAACCCGCCGCCATAGACCGTGGCATGGCCGCGCACCTGACCAAAGGAGGCGGTGCCCGCATTGGTGGCGCGCGAACCGTTCAGATTGTACTCGCCATACGACACCCGGCCGATCATCCGCAGGCGGCCCTTCAGCGCAAAAGGCACCACCGCCCCGGCCGAATATTGGTCGCCCTTCAAACGGCTGTTCATCCAATCCGAATTCACATGGCCATTGCTGCGCGCATAGGAGATCTGGACCATGGCCGGCGCCCATTGGGCCGCCGCGCCAATGTTGAAATGATCGTTGTCGACGCGATATCCGGCATAGCCGTCCTGATGATCATTGCGCGTGTTGTCCGTGGCATAGGACCCGGTCAGGTAATAATGCGAAGCCTTGTCGAAATCCGAACCGTTCAGATCGAGCAGATTGTTGATGACCGAGGTCTTCACCTGATCGATCAGGCCGACATAGGCTTCGGGCGATGCCTTGGCAAAGACCTGCGCGGTTGAAGCGCCCGATGCCATCGCCCCGGTCAGATATTCGATCAGACGCCCGCCATAATACTGGCTGACCCCGCCGTTCGAATTGACGCGGATCTGGTTGAGCATGGCGCTCTGATTGGCCGTTTTGGCGGCGGCCGCTTCAAATCCGGCGGCGGTGTAATTGCCAAGGCCGACCACGGTGCCGGTGGCAAGATTATAGGCCACCGCCTTGTCGAACTGGCTGGTCACCGCGCCGAAATAGCCCGAAACCGCGCCCGGCGCGAATTTGAAGAGCTGCACCTTCTGGCCCAGACCCAACTCGAACGTGTTGGCATTCCCGATCGAAAGCGTCGCCCCGTTGGCAATGGCCAGCTTGCCCGACACGACAACCTGATCATAGCCCCCGGCCGCCGCCGCCAGGCCCGCCCCTGCATTGCCCTGAATTTCCATCCTTGCCGTCGACAGATTGCCCAGCGTCAGATTGGTCATGGCGAGCACGCCGGGCGAATTGCCGGGGGCCAATATGCCCGCACTGGCGCCGCCGACCGTGACCGAACCGGTGATCGTTCCCACACCGCTCAGTGTGCCGCCGCCATTCACCAGCACCGCATCGGACACCAGCGTCCCGCCAGCCGAGCCGTCGCTGTTGCCCATATGCAGCGTGCCGCCATTGTTGACCTGCGTGGATGCGGTGTTGACCGTGCCCATCAGGTTCAGCAGGCTGCCGTTGACCAACAGCGATTTGGCGTTGAGCGTGCCACCGCTCAAAATGTTGAGCGTGGTGCCCGACTGCATTTCAAAGGCGCCGCCTGTGGCATTGATCGTGTTGCCCAGCGAGAATGAGCCCGAGGTCACCTTGATGGTGCCGGTTCCCGCAATCGTGCCGTAGAAATTGCCGCCATTGGCCAGCGAGAGGCTGTTGGCGCCCAGATCAATCAGGCCCGCGCCGGTCAGATTGTTGATGGTCTGGTTGCCCGCCACCAGCACCAGAGCGGCATTGGTGGCGACATTGACCGCCAGCGCGCTGTCCAGAATACCCGCACCATTGACCGCGATCTTGCCCGCCTCGATGTCGAGATAGGAAGTGGCAAAACTGCCCGCCGCCCCCGCCAGCGTCAGGGTTGCCCCGCCGGTCTTGACCAGCGAGGAACCCACACCCGAAATCGACCCGGCATAGGTGCCGTTGGCCGTCTGGTTCAGCGTATAGACCGAACCATTGGCCAACTGGATCGCGCCGCCCGCGCCCGAAAGCGAACCGGTGGCCAGATTGCCGGTCAGGGTGAGCGAACCGGCGTTCTGGGTATAGGAACCATTGACGGCCATGTTGCCCGTCACGCCGATCGTGCCGCTGTTGGTCAGATTGCCCGCAACCCCGGTGTCGCCCGCCACGTCCAGCGCGCCGCTGTTCACGGCATTGCCCCCGACATAAAGGGCGCCGCCATTGGCGAATTGGCCGCTGTTGGTCAGGTCGCCGCCGACCTGAACCTGGCCGAACGTCGCGAATGTCCCGCTGTTGGCTGCATTGCCCTGAACATAGAGTCTGGCGTCCCCGGTCCATTGGCCGCTGTTGTCCAGATTGCCGCCGACCGACACATCGCTACCCGCATTCAGCGTGCCGCTGTTGCTCGCATGGCCGCCGATGGCAAGGGCGGTGGCATCGCTCAACTGGCCACTGTTGTTCAGATTACCCGCAACGCTCAGGCTGCCCTGCTCTTTCACGCTTCCCGCATTGGTCAGATCGCCGCCGATGTTCAGGCTGGAGTCCGCGCCCAGCATCATGGTGCCGGTTGCGTCATTGTCGACCGATCCGGAAACAGTCACCGCGCCAAGACTGTTGAACGCGCCGCTGTTGTTGACCGAGGCCGCATACAGCGCCGCGCCCTGCGCCTGATTGATCGTCCCGCTGGTGGTCAGATCGGCGAGCACTGCCTTGACGTCGGCGGCGAAATTGATCGTCCCGCTGTTGATGGTCGCCCCGTTCACATAAAGCGAGGCAAGATCGGGCGAGACGAAATTGGCATTGAGCAGGCCGCTGTTGGTCAGGCTGGCCATTTGCGATGCGGCATTGAGCAGCACCGTGCCTGCATTCGTGACTGCGCCGATAATGTCATTGGTGCCGACGATGAATTTTGCGCCATCATCCACCGTAACCGCCAGCGTGTCGGCCAAGGTGCCGCCGCCCGTGGTGTCAATCGTTCCGCCGTTGACGGTCAAGCCGCCCGTAAACATATTGGCGCCCTTCAGCGTCAGCGTGCCGGCGCCTGTCTTGACCAGCGAACCGGCGCCGATGATCGTGCCCGAATAGGTGCTGTTGCCCGACTGGTTCAGCGTCAGCGTGTTGGCGATCAGGCCCGAGGCGCTGCCCAGTTGCAGAACGCCTGTGGGGTCCTGAAATCCGGTCGTGGTGATGGTGCGCGAAGCGGCAGTTTCATCCGCGCCGGTGCCATTGCCCAAAACGACCATCAGGCCATCATTGGTCACGCTCGATGCCGAGGTCAGATCTCCGCCCAGATTGAAAGTCGCGCCATAGGCGTTGCTGACCGCGCCCGAGGCGTTGAGGCTGTTGCCCGTGGTGATCGTGCCGCCTGCCTGATTGGTGATGCTGCCCGTGGCGGCGGCCCCGCCCAGATGGAGCGCGCCTGCATTGACCACATTGCCCAGCGTCGATGTCGAGGCCAGATTGACCGAACCGTTATTGGTGATGTTGCCTGCCGAAACCGCGCCATAGGCGTTGAGCGCGCCGCCCTGTGCGACATTGACCGTGGTAAACTTTTCCGCGCCATACAGATCGGCCTGCCCGCCGGTAATGGTCAGATAGCCGCCATTGGTCGCGTCCATCATCCGGCCGACCGCGCCATTATAGCCGGTGCTGACCAAACCATTATGCACGGTCAGGCCCGACAGGCTGTTCTGCCCGGTGAAATAGGCGGTGCCGCTATAGCCGGTGTCATTGATTTCCAGCGTGCCATTGGTCCATTTGCCAGCCATCACGGCGTAGTCGGTGTTGACGGCAGCATTGTCATAGACCGCAATCCGCCCGTTCAGACCGTTGAGATTGACATTGTTGAGCAGCGTCACCGCGCCCGTACCGTAATCGGAACCAAACAGCAGGGTGGAACCGGCGGTGACAAAGCCGCCCGAATTCCAGCCCAGTTCCTGACGGGTCGAGCCATTGTTGATCGCGCCGAAATTGAGCACCAGCCCATCATCGCCTGCGGCAAAACCGCCGCTGCCCGACCACGATATCTGGGTGGCCAGCGAACCGATGCGCCGCTCGATCGTGCCCGAGGTCAGCCAGACGCCCGAGGTGTCATTCGACAGGTTCGCGCCGATCGTGCTGCTGCCGTTGAACTGCACATGGCTGTTGGCGTTGATGCCGGTGCCGTCATCGGCCTGCAGCGTGGCGCCCTCGATATAGGTCTTGCCCGAATAGGTGTTGGCGCCCGCGAGCTGGACAAGGCCGCCGCCCGTGATGTGCAGATCCGCACCATTGCCCGATGCATAGGAGGCGCTGCTGATGCTCGACGCGCTGTCATCGGCAATGCTGCCCTCGATGCGGATCGTATGGCCCGCGCCGGGTGCCAGCGTCACGGTGCTGCCCTTCATCATGAAGATATCGCTGCCCGCCGCATCACCCGCCGCGCCGCCGTTGACCGAGGAGCCGGCCATTACCGCATTGTTGCGCAAAAGCGCATCACCGGTCACGGTCAAAGAGCCGCCGCTGCGCACAAACACCGCGCCGCCATAGCCCGAACCGCCGCCGCCGCCCGCGCCATTGTTGGTGGTCCCGCTGGACCCCGCGCCGCCGCTAAAGCCGCCCGCGCCGCCCGATCCGTCCGATCCGGTCGCGCCGCCGACATTGCCGCTGTTCGCCGAGGATCCGCCCGTGCCGCCCGAACCACCCGAGCCGCCGCCCGCGCCAAAGCCGCCATTGCCGCCATTGCCGCCATCGCCGCCGTCGCCGCCGATGCCGCCGCCGTCGGTGCCCAGCGGCGCCGCTGCATTGCCGCCGTTGCCGCCGTTGCCCCCCGTACCGCCGCCGTAAAAGCTGCTGCCCGCCGCGGCCTTGCCGCCCGCGCCGCCACTGCCGCCATTGCCCGATGCGCCCGAGGTATAGGCATCAAACGTCTGTTTGATCTGATAGGCAGCCTGGGCGGCGGCCTGCGCAGCATCGCTGGTCGCCTGCGAGGCTTCGGCCGCGGCCAGTTCGCCCATCGTCACCGAAATAGCGGTCAGGCCCGCCGTAAGATTGGCCGTGGTGGGGCCGCCGACATTGGCCCCGGCCGCCGCCGTCGCCGCCAAAGTGGCAAATTGGGCCGAGAGCGCGGCAAAGGTTGAATCCTTTGCCGTGGTCGTGGCCGCCGTCACCAGATTATACGCCGCCGTCAGCGCCGAAATGACAATGTCGGTCGAGGATGTCGAACCGTCCGAGCCATTCCCGCCTTTGCCCCCGTTGCCGCCAACGCCCAGCGCTGCGGCCAGACCGGCATGGCCCGCATAGCCCGGGCCGCCGTTCGTGCCATTGTTGTCGGCGTAATCGCCCGACGCATTATTGCCCGCCGCCCCGTTCAGAAGCGGGAGAGTGATATTGGAAAGGCCATTCATCGAACCGCCCACATTGCCCACGCCGCCCGTGCCGCCAGTGGCCGTGTTGCCGGTCAGTTCGACATTGCTGAGCGTCAGATTGGCGCCGCTGTTGACGAAGAACACACCGCCAAGCCCGCCGCCGCCGCCGCTGCCGCTGCCGCCCACGGTGCTGTAATTGGTATAGACGGTGATCTGGTTGCTGCTGCCAACGGTAAGAGAACCGTTAACGATTGTTCCTCCCGCGCCCTGGCCGTCGATGATGGCCGGATTGTCGGCGGCGCGCGCGGCGGCGCCCAACGGCAAAAGGCTGATGGCAAGGATCGATGCCGACTGCAAAAATGCTGTGTGCTTCTTCACGAAACTACCTCGAAATAGGATGAATTTCAATTTTTTGTTATTTAAGTGTTAACTTATTCAAAAGCCGCACGAGAACATTGAGCGATGACTGAAGAGATACCCCCTGATTACATTGGTATCATTGGGATCGCTGGACGCTGTTGACCGCTGCCCGCTGCCCCACGGCCTGCTCGCAACTTGCGCCATTGCCCCGCCCTGTCATTCCCATGCGTAATGGGCGCTGCGTTAGAAGCGGAAGCGGGGGCGGCACCAGATCAGGCTGGCTCATTTTGAAAAAACGAAGAATAAAAATGGTTTGATCCTTACCCCCCAAATCTGCCACTGCGACCATCATCAACGGCGGAACGATGTCGCCGGGGAGATAATAAGGGTCGCAAGGGGAGTCCGGTCGTGCAGTCGCTTCGCTTTCCATGGTCGCTGACGCAGATTGCCAAGCTGCCCCGGACAAAGATCAGTCTGGTTGCCGATGAATTCCTGTCGGCCAAAATGCAGCGCGGCAAACAAGAAGTGCAAGGATCGGTAGTCAATCCGCCAGTAAAGCGGGCAAACACGCTAGCCACCTATCGTCTTGTCATCCGCCTGCTGACGGAAATGCAGCTTTGCGGCGTTGTCGCGCTTTCGCGACTGGTGGGGCAGGATCATCTGGGCGGCAACGCGCTGGTCGCACTCTTGGCCGAAATGGGCCGGTTCAACCCGGAGGCGCTCGATTCAGAAACACCGCGCATCCATCGCCCGATCACCATCCGCGCGATGGCGCGCTCGTTTCACCGCCCTTATGAAACCATGCGGCGGGCGCTGCGCCGATTGGCCGAACTGGATCTGGTGGATTTGGGCGATGATGGCGTGGTGCTGCGCGCCGGGGTGGCCCGGCGGCCCGAGATCGCAGCCTATCTTGTGGAAATGCATGACATCATGGTCACATTTCTGGAGGATCTGTTTGTCTTTGCCCGCCTGCCCCGGCCCGGAGGCCATGTCGCCCCTTGGGCCGAGCAATCTCACCAGCAAAGGCTGATCAAAATTGCAGCGCTGGATCTGCATCTGCTCTCGGTTGAAGGGATGCAGGGCATTTTCAATGATTGGTCCGGGCTGCTGCTGGCCGCCGCCGTCACGGCGGGCAACACGCGCGGGATCACCTATCATCCCGAACTGGCTTTTACCTATGCCTCGGCCGAGAATATCCCGCCAATGCACCTGCGCCTCCCCGTTCCGTTCAAGGCCTTGTGCGACGCGTTGCCGCTTTGCCCGACCACGGCGTGGCGGCGGATCACGGCGATGAAATTGCTCGGTTCGATCAAGACCATTGACGGCGGACTGATTTTGGAAAGCAGATGGCTGGCCCACCCCACGCTGATCGCCAATGCCTGCGACCGGATAGAGCGGATGCATGCGGTCATCAACCGCATGGCGCAAAGCGGTGTGCCGCTGCACGCCATCGAGAAGCTGTATATTCACCGCAGGGCCGAGCCGATCCCCCTTTAGCCAAGAGCTCTACGGCATGAGGCGGTCGGCGGTCAGGCCCAGCTTGCGGCTCTTTGGAGTGTCCCACCCGGCGGTGCTTCAGATAAGATCCATCGCCGCATCCATGCCCGGCAGGTCGAGAATGCCCGCCAGCCGGGCCAGCGCCGTCTCCAACCGATCACGCGAGCGCGGCGCACCCACGCACAGGCGCACCCCCGCCATGTCCGCCGGACCGCAAAGCAAGGCGCTGGCCGGGGTCAATTGTACCCCTGCCCGCATCGCCCGTGCCACCAGCCGCTCGCCATCCAGTTCCGGCATGGGCAGCCACAGATGCGGGCAACGCGCGCTGTGCACCGGGGCCAGACGGTCGCCAAGGCGCGAGCGGGCCATCGCGGTGCGGGCCGCGATCTCCCCGCCGATTTCGCCGACAATGTCATCGGCGGTGCCATCCTCGATCCATTGCGCGGCAATCACCGCGCCCATTGTGGGCGGGGCATAGCTCTGCGCCCGGATGGCGGCGATCAGGCGGTCGAACCATGCCGCATCGGGCGCCTCCAGAAATCCCACGCGCAGACCGGGCGCCACGGTCTTGGACAGGCCGCTGAGGTAGAAAGTGCGCTCCGGGGCAAAACTGGCAAGGGGCGGCGGGGCCTCGCCCTCGACAAAGGCGCCATAGACGTCGTCCTCGATGATCCACAGATCGCGCCGCCGCGCGACCTCGGCAATGGCGCGGCGGCGATCGGGCGACATGATGCTGCCCGTCGGGTTTTGCAGGGTGGGAATGGTGTAAAGCACCCGCGCGCCGCCCGATGCCGCCCGGTCCAGCGCTTCTGGCAAGAGCCCCTCGGCGTCCATCGCTACGCCCTGCATCCGATAGCCCGCCTGCTGCGCCAGCGTCCGCACGCCAAAGAAGGTGGCGCCCTCGACCAGCACCGTATCGCCGGGACGACAGAGCACCGCAAAGGCCAGCGCCATTGCCTGTTGCGCGCCGGTGGTCAGGATCAGCCGTTCGACATCCACGCCATCGGGGCGACCATGGCGCAGCAGCCACGCCGCCGCCGCTCGCCGATGCACCGGCAGCCCCGCCGCAGGCACATACCCCAGAGCGTCAAGCAGTTCGGCGCGCCCCAGCAGCCCGGGCAGCGTTTTGGCCATGCGCCGCTCGGCGGGCAGCAGCGGGGGAATGTTGTGCGAAAGGGCGATCATCGCCTCATCCTGTGGGGCCGCAGGAGGCGCGGCGACAAAACTGCCGCTGCCCACCCGCGCCTCGATCAGGCCGCGCCGCGCCGCCATGCTGTAGGCGCCGGTCACCGTGCCGATGCCAAGCCCCATCCGCTGGGCCAATTCGCGATGCGGGGGCAATTTCGCGCCGGGTTTCAACCGTCCCGCCGCAATATCCTGCGCCATGGCGTTGACCAGCCGTTTGACCAGACTGTCGCCTTCAACATCGAGATCAGGTGTCCACATCGCATCAGGCCCTTATTGTCACAGTGACAATAAATGCTTTGACTCGATGATTGAGTCAAGAGAAATGCACATTGTCACATGATGGAGAAATGACAATGAGTCTCGCAGTTCTGCTGGCGCTGGCCTCCTTCTGCCTGGTGGCCACGGTCACGCCGGGGCCGAACAATATGATGCTGCTGTCTTCGGGGGCCACCTTTGGCCTGCGTCGCACACTGCCGCATCTGATCGGCATTTCGGGCGGCTGCGCGATCATGGTGCTGGTGCTGGGGTGGAGCGTGGCCGGGTTGATGACCCAGATGCCGATCCTTTACACGCTGCTCCATGTTGCCTCGACGGCCTATCTGCTCTGGCTGGCGTGGAAAATCGCAACCTCCAGCGGGCTGCATGCGGGTGGCGCGCCGGGGCGGCCCTTCACCATGCTGAACGCGGCGGGCTTTCAATGGGTCAATCCCAAGGCCTGGGCGATGGTGCTGGGCGCGGTGGCCAGCTTTGCCCGACCCGATCATCTGATGGCCGATGTCGCGGTTATCGCGGTGGTGCTTGTGCTGGTCGGCTTTCCCTGCATCATGCTGTGGGCGGGCTGCGGGGCGGTGCTGATGCGCTATCTTCAACACCCTCACGCCTTGCGCGCGTTCAACTTCGTGATGGCCGGGCTGCTGGTGGCCTCGATCATCCCCGGCATCGTCGAAGGGGTGCATGAAGCAGCATCGGGCAACCACAGCCGGATCGGCCTGACGGGCGCTCAATAAGCGGCATTCAACCCATCACCGAGCATCTCTACTCGGCCATGCTGGTGCCGGACCGCGTGCCGGGCGGCAAGGCCGGGGCCAGCCGCGCAACGGGGTCAGTGTTTAAGGGGTGATCGGTCGATCAATCCACCATATCGGCCACCAGCCGCTGCATCTCTGCGGGGGTAAGAACCCCGGAGGAAAGCGGGCCGACCATGGCGGGATGGATTGACGAAGATTTCAAAGAAGCGATAAATTTCAGAATAATACGCATAAAGATTGTCAAAAACTCAGAACTGTTGCGGTCTTTTGCCGCATGGGATTGGATAGATCGAGCCACCCGCACCCATGGACCGGGATCGGCCATGGTGGGGTGGGTTTCCCGCGCCCGGCCTGCGATCACGCAAAGCGGATCAAGCAGGCTGGACGCGGGCCGCCGCGATAAAAAGAAACTTTTCATCACGACGGACAGTTCCCGGTGTCCCTGCGGGCACCGGCGAACATGTGGATCAGGCAGAAGCCAGATTCACAGCGGACTGCTTGCCACGGCGATCGGTTTCGACCTCATAGCTCAGGCGCTGGTCCTTGTTCAGCGTGGCCATACCGGCATTCTGAACGGCGCTGATGTGAACAAAGCTGTCATTGCCGCCATCTTCGGGCGCGATGAAGCCATAGCCTTTATCAGTATTGAAAAACTTGACGGTGCCGATGGGCATGGGTGTTTCCTTTTCACGAAAACAAGAGAACCCACCCGCGATAGTGCGGATGGAGCAAGAAGCATGTGAAAGGAAGGATAACCGAACGAATCGGATTCAAATTCCGTCGCAGGCGACGTTAGCAAAAGAGCCAATGGACTTTTTCCCGCGCAAAGTCAATTTAAACCGCGCAAAAGCGGCCAACCGATTATCGTGGCGGGTTGGACCGATATGGCGTAAATGCCCCAGGAGCCCTTTGGATCCGCTTTACCATCGGCTGTGCATCCTTGCCGGAGTTGTCTCCATTACCTCGCCCCATCCCGCATCCTCCTCGCGCCAAGTGCTTGTCGATGCCGACGCTTGCCCGGTGAAGGAGGAGATCTACAAGGTCGCCTTGCGCCATCAGGTGCCCGTCATCATCGTCAGCAATCGCCCGATCCGCATTCCCGAACACCCATTGGTGCGCCGGGTGGTGGTCAGCGATTCCTTTGATGCGGCCGATGACTGGATCGCCGGGGCCAGCGCGGCGGGCAGCATGGTGATCACCGCCGACATCCTGCTGGCCGACCGCGCGATCAAGGCGGGCGCCATGGTTCTCTCCCCCACGGGCAAGCCGTTTACCGCCAGTTCGATCGGCGGGGCGATTGCCACGCGCGCGATCATGGCCGACCTGCGCGCGGGCGCGATGGGCGATGCCATCGGCGGGCCGCCGCCCTTTTCAAAGGCCGACCGGTCGCGCTTTCTCTCCGCGCTCGATGAGGCGCTGGGCCGCCTTGCGCGCAGGTAATCGGCCCCTTTTTCAGCGCTGCGGCGATCCCTCGCCGCTCGTGCCTGCCAACAACAGCGCGCCCTGCGCTTTTTCCTGCGAGGCATAGCCGCCGTAGAGGACGGGGATCATGATGGTTCTGGCCAGATCTCCCCGGCCCTCGCGCACCAGTTCTCTGGCCAGATCAAGACGCGGAGCCGGGGCGGCGGGATTGGCCCGCGTTACCTTGACCATGCCGATCAACGCCTGCTGGGGCGGGGTTTCTCCTGCCTTGGTAAAGCTCTCGAAATAGGCAATCTGTGCCATTGGCGCCTGATTGTCGGCCGCTGCCGCGCTCGACAGAATCTGGCGCGCCGCATTCAAAGCGCCCGCACGCCGGTCGGCCGTCTCGGCCATCGCCTTGTCGGACAAGGCCAAACCTTTCCATGCCAGCGCCGTCCCATTGTCGGGCTTGCGGGCCAGCACGGCCTCGGCCTGCTGAAGGCACAGGTCGTCATGGCCCTCGCGGCATTCGGCCTCGGCCAGCAGGAGATGGACCTCTTCGGCATCCTTCACCGGAGCCAGATTGTCGCGCAGAGCGTGGAGCCAGCCTTCCCGGCGCCCGGCGTCCTTGTCCTCCACCCTGGCCTCCATTTGCAGCCGCGGCGCGATCAGGGCCACCTGTGCGGGCGAGAGGTTGGTGACGATGGGGTCCTGCCCCGCATCCTTGCCCTTGTCGGATCGGGCATAGAGGATGTTCGATTCCAGATAGACGTTGAATTCATGCTGAAGCACGCGCAGATCGCCCAGTTCCTCGGCGGCCTTGGCCATCGGCGCGCCATGGGCGATGGCCGACATATATCGGGAAAATCCGCGCTGCCGATCCGGTTTCAGCCCCGAATAGAGAAAGAAATGCGCCGTCAGCCAGGCATGGTACGGCGTCCACACCATCTGTCGATAGCCCGGCTCCAGATAGCGGCCCGTGACAATGTCGCCCATCCGCACCGCGCCATAGGCACGCAACACCTGTTTATAATAGAGCGGCGGCGCGGCGTAATCGAGAGCACCATCGCCCCGCATCGCCACGGTCGAAAACAGCGCGCCCACTCCGTCGAGATACCAGCGCGGATAGGCCGAGGGGAGATGCGAGAGAATGAAATGCTGGGCCACCCCGGAATAGAGCGCAGCCGTCCACGGCCGGGGAACGGGCTCGCGATTGACGCGTCCGGCGTCAAGGCAGTCCTGATCATTCTCCATCGCATTGTCGCAATCGCGCTCGCGCGCTTCGGGCGTGTTGAGGTCGATGATCTGATCGGCGCGCGCCACAGCCATCACCGCGCCATCCGCGCGCGGGTCGTAATAGCGCTGATCGCTCAGCCCCGCACCATAAGGCCCCTCGCCCGAACGCACATTGGCCAGCCCCAGATCCTTGAAAAAGCTCCGCTTGCCAAACAGGGTGATGGTCAGCTTGCCCACTTCGTCATGGGCCTGATCGATATGATACAGGCGGGCCAGCAGATGTTGCAGCTTTTCCAGATGGACCGCGGTTTGCCGCAATTCGGCCTCACTGCCATCGCTCATCACGATAAAATGGTCGGTTTCGGCCCGGTTCCATTTCCCCGGCGCAGTTTCGCCCCCTTTTACCAGAATATCGGCGGTCGGATGGCTCGGCTCCTGCTGAGCCAAAACGGGCGCGGCGAGAGGCAAAAGGGCAAGCGCGGCAAGGAGCGAATGGCGCAGCAAAATCTGTGATCCCGATTAGGTGGAAAGAATGGTTTGTCAGAAACCCGTCATGCCGAATTGCCGGTAGAATTCGCCAATCGCCGGATTGAGCAGGCGCGAGGCGGACCAATCGCGGCGCGCCGCCTCCACATCGCCCGCATCCCGTTCGGCCTGGGCGCGCAGGAGATAGAGGAATGACTGATTGGGATAGAGCTCAAGCGCCTGATTCAAATCCGCGATGGCCTCTTTCCAATGGTGGAGCCGCCATTGCAGCATGCCGCGCATCTCCAAAGCGGAGGCGGCCCCCGCCCCGCCGATCTGGATCGCGCGGTTGCAATCGGCCAATCCATTGTCGAGATCGGTGTTCAACAGCCCCTTCAGGCGGCAACGGCCCACCAGCAGACTGGCATTCTCCGACCTTTTGGCCAGGGCCGCATTCATCGCCGCCAATGCCCCCGCCACATCGCCGCGATAGGCCAGCACATCGGCCTTTCGGGCATTGTTAAACGGTTCCTGATTGCCGCCATTGGCGATCAGACCGTCCAGCCGGACCAGCGTCTGGTCGCTCTTGCCCGCCCATGTTTCAAGGAAAACCAAACGGCCCAGCGATGTCAGATCCGATGGATCGAGGTTATAGGCGCTGGTCATATCCGCAACGGCATGGTCCTTGTCGCCGATTGCCTCGTACAGGCCCGCCCTTTCGCGATACAGCACCTTGTCGCCCTTCAGCGCCAGAGCTTTGGTAAGGTCGGCAATGGCCTTCTGCCGTTCGAAAATCTCGGTCTCAAAGGCTGCCCTTGCGCGATAGCGCTCGGCATCGTCGGGTTTTTCCGCAACCCATTGGTCCAATACGGCCATGGTCTGGTCAAACAGATGGTCGCGCCGGGACTGGTCAAAATCGCGCCAGGCCGCAGGATAGCCCGCATCGGTGCGCAGATACGGCAGCCGCGCGATCAGGTCGGCGTCCTGCTTGCGCATGGCGGGAATATCGGCGGCGGCCAATTCGCCACCGGCGCGCAGGTTATGCAGCGAGAGGCGCCATTGGCCATCACGCCATTGCGCCTCAACCCGCTCGCTGCCACCGGTGGGGAAGGCGCGCTGGACATCGGCCTGACCCTGCATGGTGATGCCCTTGCCCCCGCGCGGCAGACGGAAGGTTTCCTCGATCACCACATGCTGCGCATTGCCCAGCGCAACCGGCACCGATTGCCATATCGTGCGCGATCGGTCGGGATATTGCGTGGGCCGGACAAGGTTGGTCGGCAAGGTGTACCGGCCATCGCTGCGCCGCCATGATGATGTGATGACGCCGTCGGCGGTTATCGTGCCCGCGCCGCTGGCCGGATCATAGGCGAATTGGGGATGCACAAAGATGCTGTTCTCGCGCACGCTGCCCAAAACCCGGCGCAGGGTCTGCGCCTTGCCTTCTGCGTCCAGATTGGCCAGGCCCGAATTGAGTTGCCCCGCCAGCGAGCCGCGCAGTTGGAGGCTGATGCGGAAAGGCGCCATCAAACCAACGCCTGCGCGCATATCAATATCGCTGTGCACCTCGATATGGGGCCGCGCGGGCGGGCGCAGCGGCGCCTGCAAAAGCTCGGCCCCGCCCGCGCGCACCGGCAGGACCCAGCCATAGGCCGCCACATCGTCCAGATCGGCCTCCCGGCTGCCCAGAGCGGTGCCATCCAGCCAGAGCACGGACGCGCCGACATGGGCCAGCACCATCACATGGTCGAAAGCCGCCACCGAGGGCAGCCGTTCATGCACCAGATCGCCATTGCGCAGATTGGCCAGCGCCGGCTCCCCCTCGATCCCCAGCTTGTGCAATATGGCCAGCAGCAGCAGCGTCTTGGCCTTGCAATCGCCATAGCGCGTGGCCCAGGTCTGCTCCGGGGTTTGCGGGACCAGATTGCCGCCATTCATCGCCACCGCGAAATAGCGCACCTTGTCCTGCACCAATTGCAGCGCCATGGCCGTGCGTCGCCGGGGATCGCTGGCGGCGGCGGCAATCCGGGCGATTTCCTGATCCAGATCGCCGCCCGGCTTGATCGCGGCCGATGGCGCATCGATTCGATAGAGCGGAGCCATGGTGCGGCTGACCTCGGCCCAATCGGCAAAGTCGGAAAACTCGGCAATCGGGGGGCGGGCAAACCGGCCGGGCGCCTGCGCCGCCGGATCGCTCTGACGGGCAACAGGCATGGATACCTGCCATTCGTGCCAGCCATGCTCGGATTTTTCGCTGGCCACCACATCGCTCAGATAGGTTTTCCAATGGACCTTGTCGGCATCACTCCACACAACGCGGGCGCGGCCAAAGCCCATCGGCACCGGCTGGGGCAACAGCGGCACCGCCATATTGACCCGCCCCAACAGCGCGGGATCCTTTTCGGTCAGGGAATAGCGGCTGACAATCGTATCGCCCACCTGAAGTCCGGTGATCGCCAGCGTCGCGGTCAACGTTCCGTCAAGCTGAAGCGATTCCAGTTTGGCCTCGCGGCGCAGAACCGTGAAACGCTGACCCGATGCCAGAACATCGATGGCCTTGCCATTGCGCAGGATGTCCACCCCATGGACGATCAGATCGCCATGATCGGGCCGCCAAGAAATCGTGAGCGTGCCCGAGCGCGCCATGGTTTCGGGCGTATCGATCCGGCGGGCGGTGGCCACATAGGTCCAGACCGCGCCATGGTCGATCCGCGCCTGAACATCATAAAGGCGCAGGGTCGGCGCAGCGCCTTCCTTATCCGCCGAAGGGGCAGCGGGCGCCGGCAAAACCCAATCGGGCGCCGGGCGATAGACGGGCTGATCGCCCGCAAGCGCGGGCATGGCGGTATGGAGGAAAGTGGCCCCCAGCAGCGCGGCGGCAAGAGACATGCGCGAAAAGCGCGCGTTTGGGACGTGCTGCATCAAGGCGATTCCCGGCAAGGAGGAGGAGGGATTTCGATTATCAGCGCGACCCGTATAGTAATTGCATAAAAATTTTGACTTATCCAGAGGATAGTGGCCGCTTTTGCGACGATCCGAGTGGGGCGATCAAGGCGCAGGACAAAAGCGCCATGGCCGGGTATCGGCCATGGCGCGGCATGATCGGAAAAGCGCTGACTTCAGGGTGCCTTGCGGATTAGCGCCAATTTGTGCTGCGCGCCCGGTCGATGTCCCGGCGGGCCTGCGCCAGCTCGCGCTGCGCCTCGGCGCGGGCGGCGGCGGCTTCGGCCATAGCCTGACCGCGTGCTTCGACCGCCTCTCGCATGGCCTGTTGCCGCTCCCGCATGGCATCCTGCCTATCGCGCTGGGCCTCTGTGCGTTCACGCGCCAGTTCGGCGCGATCGCGTTCGGCATCGGCGCGATCCTGCGCGGCATCTTCCATGGCCTGATGCCGCGCGGCGTCCGCATCGTCCAGAACCAGCGCTGAGGCGCGCATGACCTTGACGCGCGCACGCTCTGCCCGGCGGGCGTCGCGGGTGGCGCGGCGGCCCGCCATGTCCGCCTGCGCTGCGGCCTGATCCGCCACGCGGGCGGCGGCGCGAACCGCCACCGGCTCTGCCTGCGCCGAGGCAGGGCTTGAGGCCGTCGCCATCAGCCCCGCCCCAATCGTCACCATAACAAGCGCGAGGCCCGCCCACACACGCCTGCCTGCAAAGCGGGGCGCGGCCATCTGACGCAGACGCTGCTTGATCTCGTCCTTGTTGCTGAGCGCGCAGGCAACCCCCGGCATCCGCGCCGAGGCCGATTTGACCACCGCGCTGCCATAGGCGTGACGTTCAGAAGCGGCCATATCGGCCAGAACCGTGGCATCACAGGCAAGTTCCTGATCGGCGCGAAACGCTTTATAGGCGCGATGGGCCAGCGGATTCCACCAATGCAGCGCCACCACCACCAGCGCGACGAAATTGGCAACCACATCATAGCGATCGTGATGCGCCGCCTCATGCAGCAAGGCGCAGCGCCGCTCGGCCGCCGTATAGCGCGTCATGAAGGATGCAGGCAGAAAGATTCGCCGCCGGAACACCCCTGCGGCCACCGGCCCGCCCACCGCGACGGAGAGCAGCACGTCGATCCCGCATTCGCTGCCGATCGGCTCGGCCGAACGCAGCGCCTGGGCAAGGAAATGGTGATAGCGCAGCATTTGCCAGCCGAACCACAGCGCCGCCCCGCCCAGCCACAGCGCCACCAGGACCGCAGGCCCATGCGCCATCGCATAGTCCAGCGGGCCCGGCATGGCCGCCGCCATCGGATGATCCGCCAAATTGTCCACGGTCAAAGACGGGGACACAGGCAAAGACGGGGCGGCAAGCAGACCACCCCCACCATCGCCATGGGCGAAATGGACAGCGGGCAACAAGCCAACCCCCGGCAAATCCGGCAGCACCATCCGCAAGGCGGGCAGCGCCCACAGCGCATAGGCGGCATGCGGCCCGAAAGCGCGGGCAACCGGGCCGCGCAGCAACAGCACCAGCGCCATCAGCATCGTGCTGGCGGCGAGCGAGGCAAGCACCCAGTCGGTCATTTCCGCAACTCCTGCAGCAAGGCTTCCAGTTCGGCGATATCATCTTCGCTCAGGCCGTCGCCCTGGGCAAGGTGGGCGACCATGGGCGCCGCGCGCCCGCCAAACAGCCGGTCCACCAGACGGCGCGATTCGCGCGTGACATAGCGGTCCCGCTCCACCAGCGGGCGATAGAGGTAGCGCCGCCCCTCCTCCTCATGGGCCAGCACGCCCTTGGCAAGCAGACGCCCGAGCATGGTTTTGACGGTGCGGTCGCTCCAACCGCGCCCGGCGTCGATCCGCTGGGTAATTTCGGCCGCAGTCAGCGGCGTGTCGGCCGACCAAATCGCCTCCATCACCACCAATTCGGCTTCGCTGATCCGCTCCGTCATGCCGCACTCCTTTGACGACCACAAATGTAATCTTATGCGATTACATCTGTGGTCGTCAAGGGGCGATAGAGGTCTCAGGCCGATTTTCCGCCGGAGTTAAGCCCCCCCTCAATCTGTGTTGGTCAACCGTCCAGCCACTGGGCCGTCAATGTGCCCCGGTGCCCCTCGGGCGCCAAGGCGGCACGCAGCGCCTCCAGCATGGGCGGCAAGGCCTGGGTAAAGGCATAGGGCGGGTTGATGATGAACAGGCCAGCGCCGTTATAGATGCCGGGCTGATCGGTATCATACAACCAATGCTCTACGCACAGGAATTTGGGAATGCCAAGTCTGCGCAACTTGTGCTTCCACTGCGCGTGGTTGGACCGTTCCTTCAACGGATACCAGACGACGGTCACGCCATGCGCCCATTTACGATGGGCGGCGGCAAGCGTGGCCGTGATCTTTGCGCGTTCGTCGGTCTGTTCATAGGGCGGGTCCACCACCACCACGCCGCGCGGCGTGCGGGTGGGCACCATGGCCAGCCATAGCTCATAAGCGTCGCGTTCATGCACGGCGGCGGGCGTGTCGCGCATCGCCCCGCGCAGGGCATAGGCATCCTCGGGATGCTTCTCGTTCAGGATCAGCCCATCCTGCGGCCGAAGCAATTGCGCCAGAAACCGGGGCGAGCCGGGATAGAGGCGCGGTTCTGCGCCTTCGTTGACGGCCCGCACGGCGGCGCGATAATCGTCCAGCAACGGGTTGGCATCGGCAAAGGCGCGCACCACGCCTTGCGCCGCCTCGCCGGTGCGCCCGGCCTCCTCGCCTTCGAGATCATAGATCCCGCAGCCCGAATGGGTATCGATCAGCGTCAGCGCGCTCTCTTTTTGCTGCAAGGCCCGCACGAGGGCGATCAAAAGGCTGTGCTTGACGACATCGGCGCTGTTGCCGGCATGAAAGGAATGGCGATAATTCATGATGGTTCTGGGTTCTGACGATTTGCCGTTGTACACAATGCCGGGCGCGGCGCGATCATGGCGATCCTTGGGGCGCTCATAGAGAGTCGCGCCGAAATCTTCAAAGCCCTTCTGTGCAACAGTTGCGCCAGGAAGCGCGGTTGTTCATCCGCCCTCGGCCTGCTCTGCGTCGATCATGGCATAGAGCAGATTGCGCGCGCGCGCACCGGCCGCATCGCCCGGCAACCAGCCAAGCCGAACATCGCGCAGCGACCGTCCCCCCAGATTGCGCTGCTGCTCTTCAAGCATCGGCAAGTCTTCGGTACGGAAGGGCAGAGACAGGAAATCGACCTGTTCATCGGCCATCGCCTGACCATGGGGGCCGATGTATTGGGGGAAGGCAATGGAATACCAGTAGTGAGAGCTGGTGTCGGTTTCGGGCGTGAAGAAATGGCCGGTGGGGGTTTCGCGGCCTTCGCCTTGCGGCCGCCCGGTGGGCACGGCGCCGGCGAAAATGGCCATGTTGGCAGGCGCGTTCCATCGCGTGTGGATCCAGCGATCCGAGGGTTCGCCGGGCGTCAAGCCCATCGCGAGGGCCAGCGCTTCCGGCACGATCTCGCCGATCACCTTGCGGTTGGACCAGATGGCATCGCCTTCCTGCTTCCATTCATACACGCCGTCGGACACCGAACCGCTGCCCAATGTGGTGGGATGCAGGAACTGGATATGGCTGAGGTCGAGGATATTTTCGATCTCCAGCTCATAGCTGGCCGCAACGTTGAGATAGCCCTTGCCGACGAAAGCCTGCGCCGGGTCGTTAAAGGCGAAATCGGGCAAAAGCGCAGGGTCGGCCCGTTCAGGTTCACCCAACCAGATCCAGATCGCGCTGTATTTTTCGGCCACAGGCCATGTTTCAAGCTTCATGGTCTTGGACGGCGCGCCAAAGGGATTGTGGACGCATGCGCCCGATCCATCAAAGCCCAGCCCGTGATAGCCGCAATGCAGCACGCCATTTTCCAACCGGCCAAGCCCCAGCGAGGCATAGCGATGCGGACAGATCGCCGATGTTGCCCGCGCCGCGCCATCGGCATCGCGAAACAACGCTACCCGGTGATTGAGCAGCGTGCGTTGCAGCGGCGCCTGCGCGGTCACTTCGTAATCCCAGGCGGCCATGTACCATGCATTGCGCAGGAACGGCATATCCATCTCCCTATATTGTGTACCTTTGGTACATATCATTGGAGAGATGGTCGTCAAGGCGCAAATCAACCGTCGGGTCGGCGCGCACCATCAAGGAAAAAGGCGCAGGTCGCGGCGGCTTCCCGCAGGATCTCCTCATCCGATATCGGCGTTTGTGCCAAACCCAGCAGCGCCCGCTCATAGCATCCCGCGCGAATCGCATGGGTCAGCCGCTCCGCCGCATGGCGCACGTCAAGATCGGCGCGCAGGCCATCGCCGACAAAGACGCAAAGCATATCGGCCAGTTCCGCCACGACGGTCTGATGGCCCTTTTCATAGAAAATACGCCCCGAAACGCCGCCTGTGGCAATAACGGTGCGATACACGCCCAGCGACGCATCGCTGATGTAAAAGCGCAAGAGACCGGCCAGAATGGCGGTGATCGCCGCATCCGGCGCGCGCGCGCCCGCGTCATCCTGAACGGCCTGATCCATGGTCCGGCGCAGCGCGGCCATGGCCTCGCGCGCCTCCTCCTCGATCGCGGCGGCAATCAACCCGGCGCGGTCGCCAAAATATTTGACCAGCGTCGCCTTGGACCCGCCCGAAACGCGCAGGACCTCATTGAGATTGACGCCGTTCACGCTGCCCGCGGTTATTTGCGCCCGCACGGCGCGCAGCATCGCCCCGCAGCGCTCCTGCGCCGCCTGCTGCTTGCTTTGCCTGGGGGTCGATCGGGGGGAGGCCCCCGCATTGCTGTCCTGCGCGCTCATGCAAAATTGCGTCCAAATGCCTTTGATGCCCGGTCTTTGCACCATTGCGATGGCCGGTTTCAAGTTTCCCCGACATGGCCGCGCCAATCGCATGCCCAGCCACGATGAACCGCCCGCCGCGATTTGTTGCCATGGCGCACAATCAGAGAGGAACATTGCCACGCCCCGAAACGTTCCGAGGTCGCAGTTTGAACGACGAGGGGCCAAGCGATCATGATTTCAAGCATCGGCGATGCCGTCGTCAACGGATTTGCCCACCGGCTGCCATCGGATCCGCGGCGCACGCTGCTCGATTGGCTGCGCGAGGACCTTGGGCTGACGGGCACCAAAAAGGGGTGCGACCATGGGCAATGCGGCGCCTGCACCGTTCTGGTGGAGGGGCGGCGGATCAATTCGTGCCTCTCGCTGGCGCAATTGCATGAAGGCGAGAGCATCGAGACGATTGAGGCCGTTGGGGCTTCGGATGACCTCTCCCCGCTCCAGCGCGCCTTTGTTGCCCATGATGGTTTCCAGTGCGGCTATTGCACCCCCGGCCAAATCTGCTCGGCCAAGGCGTTGATGCAGGAGCTTGCCGATGGATGGGCCAGCGCGGTGACGCCAGATATCGCGCAAAAACCCTTGCCGACCCGCGAGGAACTGGCCGAGCGGATGAGCGGCAATCTGTGCCGTTGCGGGGCCTATGCCAATATCATTGCCGCCATCGAGGACGTGATCGGGCAGCAGAGCGCCACGCAGGAGGCCTCGACATGAAAACCTTTACGCTGGACCATGCGACCTCAACGAAAAGCGCGCTTGATGCTCTGGAGACAGGGGCGCGGCCCATCGCGGGGGGCACCAATCTCGTCGACCTGATGAAATTGCAGATTGCCACGCCGGACAAGCTCGTTTCGATCCGCCGGGCCGGGCTGGACCGGATTGCCGCCGACGGGACGGGCCTGAGCATCGGCGCGATGGTCACCAATGCCGATTGCGCGGCCGATGAGCGCGTGCGCCAAAAATGGCCGCTGCTGGCCAAGGCGATCCTTGCCGGGGCCAGCCCGCAGTTGCGCAACCGGGCCACCACCGGCGGCAACCTGTGCCAGCGTACGCGCTGCGGCTATTTCTATGACACGACCCAGGATTGCAACAAGCGCGATCCGGGCAGCGGTTGCGCCGCCCGCAAAGGGTTCAACCGCATCCATGCCGTGCTGGGCACCAGCGATGCCTGCATCGCGACCTATCCCGGCGATATGGCTGTGGCGCTGCTGGCTCTCGATGCCGTGGTCCTGACGCAAGGCCCGCTGGGGTTGCGCCAGATCCCGCTCTGCGTGTTTCACCGCATGCCCGGCGATGATGCCTTGCGCGACAATGTGCTGGGGCCGGGCGAGCTGATCACCTCGGTCCGCCTGCCCGCCCCCACCGGCGGCGTGCAGCTATACCGCAAGGTGCGCGACCGCGCCTCCTACGCCTTTGCATTGGTTTCGGTCGCCCTCGATCTGGCGATGGAGCAGGGCAGGATCGCCCGCTGCGCGCTGGCCTTCGGCAGTCTGGGCACGGTGCCATGGCGCGACCGGGCCGTTGAGGAGGTGCTGACCGGCGAGAAGCCCTCGCCCCAACTTTTCGCCAAGGCTGCCGAGGTTCTGCTCAAGGACGCGCGCGGATTTGGCGGCAATGATTTCAAAATCCCGCTCGCCGCCCGCGCGCTTGCCGCGACGCTTGGCGAGGCCACCCACAGCGCAAAGGCCTGACCGATGAAACTTCCTCTGGCCGATATGTATAACAAGCCCGATGAGCGCAACCTGCTCGACACCATGAAGCAGGGGGTGATCGGCAAGCCGCTCGACCGTCCCGAAGGCCCGCTCAAGGTCAGCGGCAGCGCGACCTATGCCGCCGAATGGAAATTCGCGGGATGCGCCGAGGGCGTTCTGGTCCTCGCCGACATGGCGCAAGGGCGCGTGACCAGGGTCCACAGCGAAGCGGTGCTGGCCATGCCCGGCGTCCTGGCCGTCATTGCCGACGAGGCGATGGTGCGCCGCTCGACCCAGGGCACAGCGGGCAAGGCCCCGGCACAAGGCGTGCAGACCGTCGATTACTTTGCCCAACCCATTGCCGTCGTCGTGGCCGAAAGTTTTGAACAGGCCCGCGATGGCGCGCTGGCGCTCTCGGTGGATTATGAGGCGGCATCGGATCCGGCCCCCTATGATCCGCAAAGCCCGGATGCGAAAATCGACGAACCATCGGACAGCAAGCCGGTCAAGGGCGGCGACCTCGATCAGGCGATGCGCGATGCCGCCTACAGCATTGATGTCGATTATGACACACCCGGCCATGCCAGCGCGGCGATGGAGCCCCATGCCACGATTGCCCAGTGGCACGGTAATCATCTGACGCTCTACGGCAGCTATCAGATGCTGGCCTATAATGTGAAAGAGATCGCCGATTGCCTGTCGATCTCGCCCAAGAAGGTGCGCCTTCTCGCGCCCTATGTCGGGGGCGGGTTCGGATCGAAACTGGGCATCACGCATGAGGCCGTGGCCGCCGCGATTGCGGCAAGGCAATTGGGTCGCCCGGTGCGCGTGGTGATGACGCGGCAACAGGTGTTTCAAACCGTCATGCGCCGATCCGAAACACGCCAGCGTGTGCGCTTGGCCGCCGATGCCGCCGGGCGCCTGATTGGCCTTGGCCATGAGGCTTATGTCTCGAACCTGCCCGACGAGGATTATGCCGAACCGGTCACGCAGGCCACGGAATTCATTTATGGCGGCGAGAACCGGCTGCTCAAGGTCGAAGTCGCGCGCATTTCCCGCATGACCGCAGGCTCGGTCCGCGCGCCGGGCGAGGCGGTGGGCATGCAGGTGCTGGAGGCGGCGATGGACGAACTGGCCGAAAAGGCGGGGATTGATCCCATCGAATTGCGCAAGCGCAACCTGCCCGCCACGGTGCCGGTCAAGGGAACGCCCTATTCATCGCGCATGCTGGTCGAAGCGCTGGAACAGGGCGCGGCCAGTTTTGGCTGGAAGCAGCGCAAGCCCCGGCCCTGCCAGACCCGCGAGGACGATTGGTGGGTGGGCATGGGTGTGGCCAGCGCGGCGCGGGTCAATGTGATGATCCCGGCGCAGGCGCGCGTGACGCTCAAAACCGACGGGACGGCGCTGGTCGAAAGCGATCAGACCGACATCGGCACCGGCAGCTATGCCGTGCTGGGCCAGATCGCGGGCGAAATGCTGGGTCTGGCGATGCACAAGGTCAAGGTCGTGCTGGGCGACACCGATTTGCCCCCCGGCGCAGGATCAGGCGGCAGCTTTGGCGCGATTTCAACCGGCTCGGCCGTGATGCGCGCCTGCGAGGCGATCCGCGAGAAACTGGCCAAGGCGATGGGATGCGATCCCGACGAACTAGACATTCGCGACGGCATCGCCAGCCATGGCGACAAGCGCCACCCGCTTGA
Organism: Novosphingobium sp. KACC 22771; assembly: GCF_028736195.1. Taxonomy (GTDB): domain Bacteria; phylum Pseudomonadota; class Alphaproteobacteria; order Sphingomonadales; family Sphingomonadaceae; genus Novosphingobium. The sequence goes on from NZ_CP117881.1 coordinate 2,863,445, forward strand.
GGAACTGGTGGGATCGCATGACATCGCCGAGGTCGGCTCGATCAAGCCGGGCAAGACCTACAAGGACTTCGCGCAGGCCAGCTATGGCGCGTTCTTTGCCGAGGTCGGCGTCCATGCCTTTACCGGCGAAGTGCGCGTGCGGCGGATGACGGGCGCGTTCGGCTTTGGCCGCGTGCTCAATGCCAAGACCGCACGTTCGCAATGCCTTGGCGGCATGGTCTGGGGCATCGGCAGCGCGCTGACCGAGGAACTGGTGTTTGACCTGCGCGACGGCCACCTCGTCAACCATGATCTGGCCGAATATCACGTGCCGGTCCATGCCGATGTGCCCGCGCTGGAGGTCATCCTGCTTGAAGAGCGCGACGCGGCGGCCAGCCCCCTGCAGGCCAAGGGCGTGGGGGAATTGGGCATATGCGGCGCGGCCGGCGCCATCGCCAATGCCGTTTACAACGCTTGCGGCGTGCGGGTGCGCAGCTTCCCGCTGACGCTGGACAAGATCCTGCCCCACCTTCCCGATCCCTTTTCCGCATGAGAGGCCGCCTGTGATTTCCTCCCCCCTTCGCTACAGCCCCGATCTGGAACTACCCCGCCCGGACGAGGTGGAAACCGACGAAAGCCTTGAAAAGTCTTTCGACCATATTCTTGAAACCACGGCCAGGGATTATGGCCGCGCCGTGCGCGCGGTCCATGCCAAGGCGCATGGATTGTTTGAGGGCATGTTCACCATTCACGACAACCTGCCGCCCGAACTGGCGCAAGGCTTGTTTGCAACGCCGGGCGTCCATCCCGCATCGCTTCGCATCTCGACCAACCCCGGCGATATCCTTGACGACAATGTCGTTTTGCCGCGCGGCCTTGGCTTGAAGGTGGAGCGTGTGGCGGGCGAGCGCCTGCCCGAGGCGGAGGGCGATGGTCAGGACTTCCTGATGGTCAATGCGCCGGTCTTTGCGGTGTCCACGCCCGACAAGTTTGCGGGCAAGCTCAAGCTGCTTGCCGCCACCACCGACCGCGCCGAGGGGGCAAAGGTAGCTCTTTCCACGACGCTCGGCGCGATCAATGCCGCGCTGGGGGCGATTGGTCTGGAATCGAGCGCGCTGGCCGGACTGGGCGGCGCGCGGCAGGTCCACCCGCTGGGCGAGACCTTTTTCAGCACTGTGCCGTTCCGTTATGGCGATTATGTTGCCAAATTCCGCCTGCGGCCCCTCTCTCCGTCGCTCACAATCCTGACCAACGCGATCATCGATACTTCCGGCCGCCCCGACGGCCTGCGCGAGACCATCCGCCAGGATGCCGCCAACCTGACCGGGGAATGGGCCTTTGAAGTGCAATTGGCGCGCGATCCGGAAAAGCAGCCGATCGAGGACGCCAGCGTCGAATGGAAAGAGGAGGACGCGCCCTTCGTACAGGTCGCCACGCTGCGCATCGAGCCGCAGGACAGCTGGAGCGCGGACAAGGTGGAGCGGATTGACGAGACGCTGCACTTCTCGCCATGGAACGCGCTGGTTGCGCATCGACCGCTGGGCGGCATCAACCGCGCCCGCCGCCGCGCCTATAAACATTCCTCGGAATTTCGCGTCCGCGTCAACGGTTGCCCCTTTACCGGCGCCGCGCAGGGCGCCGAATAAGCGAGCAGGTTCCGGTCAGGTTTCGATCCTGACCGGAATCCCCTTGCTGGCGGGCGTGTCGGACAGGCGGTCGCGCAAGGACAACGGGACCAGCGGGTTAAGCTCGGGGAAATAGCCCGCAACGCAGCCATCGGGCAGATCATAGGCCACAACCTTGAGATCGCCGACCGCGCGGCGAGTATCCTCGTCCATGGCGGTAACCAAAGTGACGCGCTGCCCCTCGGTCAGGCCTTGCCGGGCCATTTCCGCGGGCGAGATCAGCATGATCGTGCGTTCGCCCTCAAGCCCGCGCATCCGGTCGGACAGGCCATAGATCGTGGTGTTGAACTGGTCATTCGAACGCAGCGTGATGAGGCGCAGCGCATCGCTGTCCGGGCCGGCATTGAGCGCGCCGGGATCGGTGAACTCGGCCTTGCCGCTCTTGGTGTGCCAGACGCGGTTGCGCGCGTCATTGCCGCGATAAAACCCGCCCGGCGCATGCATCCGGTTGTCCATGTCATGGAATTGATCGGGATAGGTCTGCGCGATCAACTCGCGGATGAGCGTGTAGTCGCCGCGCCATTCGTCCCACCGCCACTTGGGATGCGGCGGCAGGCTGGCCTTGGCCATTTCGCAAATGATCGCGGTTTCGCTCATCACATGCTCGCTGGCCGGTTGGCGGCGGCCTTTTGAGCTGTAGATATGGCTGAAACTGTCCTCGACACTGACGAACTGGTTGCCGGTGGCCTGCATGTCCTCTTCCGAACGCACGAGGCAGGGCAGGATCCAGCTTGCCTTGCCGGGCAGCAGGTGGGTGTGATTGAGGCGCGTGGCGATGTGGATGGTCATATCCATGCGCCGCCATGCCTCATGCACGCGCCCATGATCGGGCACCGCCATGGCCAGATTGCCGCCCAGCCCGACATAGACGGTATTCCTGCCCGCCAGCAGCGCTTCGAGGAAAGCATGCGTGTTATGCCCATCCTCGCCCGGCGTTTCCAACCCCAGCACTTCGCGGTATTTTTCAACCGGCGCCAGAGCGACCTTCTCGGTGATGCCGACGGTGCGCTGGCCCTGAACATTGGAATGGCCCCGGATCGGTGAACAGCCCGCGCCCGGCCGACCGATATTGCCGCGCAGCAGCAGCAGATTGACCAACAGGCCGATCGCCTCGCTGCCGCGGACCTGTTGGGTCAGGCCCATGCCGTAAATGCCGATCACGGATTTGGCCTCGGCATAGACATCGCCTGCGGCCTCCATCTCGGCCTGCGTCACGCCGCTGGCCTGCTCAAGCGCGCCCCAAGGAGTCGCCTCGACTTTGGCGCGAAAGGCATCAAAACCCGATGTGTGCTGGGCTATGAACCCTTTGTCGAGCAACTCCGGCTCTTGCTTGGCGCGGGCAAAGACATGTTTGCACACGCCCATCAGCGCCGCAATATCGCCACCGGGGCGCACCTGCAGGTAAAGATGGCTCAACCGCGTCGCCTTGCCCGTCAGCATCTGGAGCGGGCTTTGCGGATTGACGAATTCAACCAGCCCCGCTTCCTTGAGCGGGTTGAACGAGACGATTTTGCACCCGCGCTGCACCGCCTGCTGAAGCGGATGGAGGATGCGCGGCGAATTGGTGCCGGGGTTCTGACCAAGGTAAAAGATCGCGTCGCAATGCTCGAAATCCTCGATCTGGCATGTGCCGACCGGCGATCCGATCACCTTTTTCAGGCCCACCGAGGTCGTTTCGTGGCACATGTTCGAACTGTCGGGCAGGTTGTTATGCCCCAGCATCCGCGCAAAGGCGGCATAGAGATAGCTGGGCTCCAGCGCCGCCTTGCCGCTGGCATAAAAGGTCATCGCCTTGGGGTCGGTCCGTTTCAATCCGGCGCCGATGGCGGCAAAAGCCTCGGCCCAGCTCGTGGGTACATATTTGTCCGACTGGGCATCATAGCGCAGCGGCTGGGTCAGGCGCCCTTCCCTTTCCAGATCATAGGCGCTCCATTGGCGCAGATCGCTGACGGTATGGGCTGCGAAAAATTCAGGTTCCGCCCGCGCGCTGGTCAGATCCCACAGGGTAGCCTTGGCGCCGTTCTCGCAAAATTCAAACGCGGCAGGGCTCGCCGGTTTGATCCACGCGCATGATGTGCAGGCCGTACCATCGGGCTTGTTGAGATGGCTCAGCGTTTCGATGGCGCCGGGGCCGGCGGCCTGGGAAAGCTCGATCGCGCCTATGCCTTTTAGCGAGCCCCAGCCACCGGCAGCCTCGGGCACTTCGATGGCGGCGGTTTCTTCGGCGGGTGTCGGTCGCGATGGCATGCCCGTGGTCTCCCTTTGGCCCACAAACGCCATTCTTCGGATGCCGAAGGCGACGGGAGAGCGCAATTGCGACAACCCAACGTTCTGGCGACCGACATGTTCCCTTGATAAACCGCAGCGCTTGGGGGCGAAAGATCTGAAAACTCGCGAAATTGACCCATCATCCGCAATTTTCAGCCCGCCGCCCCCTCAGCCCGTAACCCTCGCCTGTCGCGCGCCTGCATTCAGCGCCGCGCCAAGAATGACCGCAAGGATGATCCCGCCAACACCCATCACGACAAAGGTCCGCGACAGGGCGTGGCTGAACAGCGTGACCAGCGAGACCAGCGCCGGGCTGACGAATTGCCCCACGAAAAAGGCGCAGCTCCAGATGCCCATGCCGCGCCCGCGGTTCTCATCGCTCAACCCGCGCATGGTCCAAAGCAGCAGCGTGGGGATGCACAGACCGGCGCCAAGCTGCTGGACGGCGCAGAACACGGTCATCTGGGCGGGCGAATGGCTGGCGCCGATGCCCAACAGACCCAGGCCCAGCAGCGCAAAGAAAATGCCGACCTGCATTCCCGTGCCAAGCCGCGCCGAGGCAGGCTTGAACAGCAGACCACCGAAAAACACGCCGACATTGGCAAGGCCGATCAGCATTCCGATCGTGTCGGGCGAGGTGACGCTGACGCCCGGAAACAGCAGCCCGACCTGCACGATGTAAACGTAATAGAGGCTTGAGGCCAGCAGGGTAACGCCGCTGGTGATCAGCACATGGCGGGTGGGGAAACGTTCAGAAGCGAGGCCTGCGAGCGCCGGGCTGCGCTTGGCCGGTTCGAACAGCAGAAAGGCCATCGCCAGCGCGATGGGGATCGCGCAGGCGTAGACTAGAAAGGGAATGTTCCAGCCCATGCCCGACAGCGTGCCAGAGAGCACCAGCAATGAAACGCCGAAAAACGGCTGCGCCGCCGATTGAACGGTCAGCCAGAAGCGCCTGCGATCCTCTTCGAAATAGTCACCGACCAGAGTGTTTGTCACCGTCAGGATCGCCGCTTCGCAAACGCCCAGCAGCAGGCGCGAGGCAAACAGCGCGGGCAGACCGTCGATAAACACCGGAGCGATGCCGACAAGGCCGTAGATCGCGGTTGCCACGACCAGCAAACGGCTGCGCCCATAGCGGTCGACCAGCCAGCCCATGGCGGGCGACAGCAGCGCGACCATCAAACCGGGCGCGGTCACCGCCAGAGGCACCCACAGGCTGGCGCCGGGAACCCCGGCAAAATGCTCCATCATGCGTGGCACCGCCGGGGCCAGAGCAACGATGGCCAGAATGGGCAGGAAGCTGGCGATCACGACAACGATGCCTTGGGGCAGGCCCGCCCGGCGCTGGTCGCCAAAATCGGTTGGGGAACTCATGATGGTGGTCCTTGCAGCAGCAATCGGCGACGGGCGCCGGGGGAAAGGGTTTAACGCGGGGTCTGTTTGGCGGTCGTTTCGCCGCCGATCAGGCACGCCTCCTCACCATGGAAGAGGCCAGATCGGCGACATGGCGGCCTTGACGCAGCAGCATCGAATTGCGGGCGATATAATCAATCCAAGGACGGGCAAGCGGCGCATGGGCTTTTTAATCAGCGATCAAACCAAAAGGCAAGCCGGGATTGGCCCATGAGGTTCAGCAGGGCCAATCCCTTTGGAGCGCGCGCACCATCGCCGGGGCGCCTTAACGGGTGCCGGGGCATTTCTTTCATCGCGATCTTGCGCAACTCGACCAAAATGCGCTCTTGTGTTTGGACTTTACCGGAGCCGCTTTGTCGGTTAGGCCCATTTTGATCATTGATCAAATCAGGCCGTTTCCGGCATGGAATCCATCCGGAGCCCCCGGAAACCCTGGCGGCGCAATGCCCGGCCCGGTCGCTGCTGACCGTCGCCTGAACTTGATGTGGAGCATGCAATGAAGCTAGTACGATTCGGTCAGGCGGGAACGGAAAAGCCCGGCATCCTCGACGCCAACGGCACCTTGCGCGACCTTTCGGGCCATCTGTCCGACATCGATGGCGCGGCTCTTGCCCCGCCATCCCTCGAAAACCTGCGCCGGATCGACCTTGCCGCGCTTCCGGCTGTGACCGAGCCGGTGCGTCTGGGCGCGCCCGTGGCCGATACCCGCCAATTCATCGCCATCGGGCTTAACTATACCGATCATGCGATCGAGGCCAACATGCCCATCCCGGCGGAACCGATCGTGTTCACCAAGGCGGTCTCGTGCATTCAGGGGCCGAATGACGATGTGCGGCGGCCGCACAAATCGGACAAGATGGACTGGGAAGTCGAACTCGGCATCGTCATCGGATCGCGCGCCTCCTACGTTTCGGTCGAGGATGCGTTGAACCACGTCGCCGGATATCTGGTGTGCGATGACCTCTCGGAGCGCAGCTTCCAGCTTGAGCGCGGCGGCACATGGGACAAGGGCAAGGGTTGCGAAACATTCGGCCCCGTAGGCCCGTGGCTGGTCACCGCCGATGAGGTGGGCGATGTGCAGCAGCTCGACATGTGGCTGGATGTCAATGGCCGACGGATGCAGACCGGCAATACGCGCACCATGATTTTCGATTGCGCCACCATCGTCAGCTATCTCAGCCAGTTCATGGTCCTGCTGCCCGGCGACATCATCACCACCGGCACGCCGCCGGGCGTCGGCATGGGCATGAAGCCCCCGGTTTTCCTCAAGGAAGGGGATGTCATCGAACTGGGCATCGAAAAGCTGGGCGTGCAGCGCCACAAGGTCATCGCATGGGACGCCGACCGGTGAGCGCGCCAGGTCGGCTTGCCGGCAAATCCTGCTTCATCACCGGCGGCGCGCAGGGCATAGGGCGGGCCATCGCCATCGCCTTTGCCCGCGAGGGCGCGCTTGTGACGGCAGCCGACCTTCGCTTCAACGATCCGTTCGATGCGGGATTGGGCATCCAGACCCGCATCCTCGATGTGACCGACCCGCAAAGTGTTGCAGCCGCCGCGCAGTCCCATGGCGAAACCTCGGTGCTGGTCAATTGCGTCGGCTATGTCGCCAATGGCTCGATCCTTGATGGCACGCTCGATGATCTTGATCGCAGCATGACGTTGAACGTACGCTCGATGGCCCTGACGATCCGCGCCTTTCTTCCGGCCATGCTGGGCCGTGCGGAAGGCGCGATCATCAACATTGCCTCGGTGGTGTCATCGGTGATGGCCGCGCCCAACCGTTTTGCCTATGGCACCAGCAAGGCGGCAGTGATTGGCCTCACCATGTCGGTGGCGCGCGATTTTATCGGTCAGGGCATCCGCTGCAACGCGATCAGCCCGGGCACCGTCGAATCCCCCTCGCTGCTTGAACGCTTTGCCGCCACGGGCGATGCCGATGCCGCGCGGGCGGCTTTCATCGCCCGCCAGCCCATGGGCCGCCTTGGTCAGGCCGACGAAATCGCCGCCATCGCGATCACGCTCGCCTCGGACGAGGCCCGCTTTATGTCGGGCACCAATGTGGTCATCGACGGAGGAATGAGCCTGTGACCGCCCTGTCCGAACCCCGGCCCGCGCCGCCCTTTGCGATCGTGACCGGTGGCAGCACGGGCATCGGGCATCACCTTGTCGGCGCGCTGGCGGCGGCGGGTTATCGGGTGGCATTTTCCTATCACGCCTCGCCCGAACCGGCAGAGGCGCTTGTCGAAGAGCAGACCGCGCTGGGCCACAGCGTCCTTGCCATGGCGTGCGATGTGGGGATCAAGGCGCAGGTTGAGGCTTTTGCCGAGACGGTGGTTGCATGGGCGGGCCACGCGCCCGACCTGCTGGTCAACAACGCCGGGATCCAGACATGGTCGCCGCTGCTCGAACTGTCCGAGGAGCGCTGGGATGCGGTGCTGCGCACCAATCTCAAAGGGTGCTTTCTCCATACACAAATCTTTGGCCGCCTGATGGCGCAGCGCGGCTGCGGCGGCGCCATCGTCAACATCGGTTCGGGCTGCAACAAGCACGCCTTTCCCAATCTGGTGGACTATACCGCATCCAAGGGCGGGATCGAACAATTCACCAAATCGGCTGCGGTTGAACTGGGCCAATATGGCATTCGCGTAAACTGTGTCGCGCCGGGCGCCATCGCCACCGAACGCACCGCCGAGGAGGCGCCCGATTATGCCGCGCAATGGTCGCCGATGACGCCGCTGGGCCGGGTCGGCACGCCCGCCGACATTGCCGGGCCGGTGCTGTTCTTTGCCGGCCCCGCCGCCGCCTTTGTCACCGGCCAGACACTGTGGGTCGATGGCGGCGTTTTCACCCGTGCGCCCTGGCCCTATCAGCAGTAGGATTGCCCGGATGTCGTCTGCCCCTGCCCCGCTGCTCGCCCAATTGCGCTCGATTGTCGGGCCGGGTCATGTTCTGACCGACCGGGATGCGACGCGCGCCTATGCCACCGGCTATCGCTATGGCGGGGGCGATGTTCTGGCGGTGGTGCGGCCGGGCACGCCGCTGGAGCAATATCGCGCCTTTTGCGCCTGTATCGCGGCCGATGTGATCGTGATTGCCCAAGCCGCCAACACCGGTCTGACGGGCGGCTCGAGCCCCGACGGGCACTATGACCGCCCGGTGGTGATCATCAACACCTTGCGGTTGAGGGGCATCCACATGCTTGCGGGCGGCGCGCAGGTGGTGTGTCTGGCCGGGGCAACGCTCTATGATCTCGAACGCGATCTGGCGCCGCTGGGCCGTGAACCGCATTCGGTGATCGGCTCATCCTGCATCGGCGCCTCGGTGATCGGCGGGGTGTGCAACAATTCGGGCGGCGCATTGATCCGGCGCGGCCCGGCCTATACCGAGATGGCGCTTTTCGCGCGGGTGCTGGCCGATGGCACCGTCGAGCTGGTCAATCACCTTGGCCTTGATCTGGGCGGCGCGCCCGAGGAGATCCTCGACAACATCGGCCGGGGCCGCCTGCCCCCGCTCGATGATAAAGCCGAGGATAATGCCGAGGATACGGGCGCGGGCCGCTGCGTTGCCTCGTGTCAGGATTATGCCGAAAGGGTGCGCGACATTGCCGCCCCCTCCCCGGCCCGGTACAATGCCGATCCGCAGCGATTGTTCGAAGCCTCGGGCAGCGCGGGCAAGGTCATGGTCTTTGCCGTCCGGCTCGATACTTTTCCCCGCGATGAGCAGACCGCCACCTTCTATATCGGCACGAATGACACCGCCGAACTGACGCATTTGCGCCGCGAAATCCTGGGCCGGTTTGAGGAATTGCCGATTTCGGGCGAGTATATCCACCGCGATGCGTTCGATATCGCGGCCATCTATGGCAAGGATGTCTTTGTTGCCATTGAACGCTTCGGGACCGACCGCCTGCCCCGCCTCTTTGCGCTGAAGAACCGGATCGATGCGCTGGCGCGGCGATGGCGGTTCCTGCCCGCCAACCTGTCGGATCGGGTCATGCAGGCCGCGAGCCGACTGTTGCCCGACCATCTGCCGCCGCGCATGCGGCAATGGCGCGACCGCTATGCGCATCATCTGATCCTGAAAATGCCGCGCGATGGCGTGGCCGAGGCCCGCGGCCTGCTGGCGCAGATGTTTCCAAGCGCAACGGGCGATATGTTCGAATGCACCCCGCTGGAGGCCAGGAAAGTCTTCCTGCATCGCTTCGCCGTGGCCGGGGCGGCGATCCGCTATCGCGCCATCCATGCCGAGCGCGTGGGCGACATCATCGCGCTGGATATTGCCCTGCGGCGCAATGACGAGGACTGGCTGGAAGTGCTGCCCCCGGCCATCGATGATGCGATTGAGGCCAAACTCTATTACGGGCACTTCTTCTGCCATGTGTTCCATCAGGACTATATCCTGAAGCCGGGCGTCGATCCGATCGCGCTGGAGCACCGGATGTGGGCATTGCTGGACCAGCGCGGCGCCGAATATCCGGCCGAGCACAATGTCGGCCATCTCTATCCGGCCAAGCCCGCGCTGGAGGCGCATTACCGCGCGCTGGACCCGGGCAACCGGCTCAACCCCGGCATCGGCCAGACCAGCCGACAGCGCGACTGGCGATGATCACGACCCGGTTTTGATCGTCGCCTGAATTGCCTCGGACAGGCCGGTCAACCGGCCCGCCCGGTCAGAGCCGGATCGCACGGCGCGTCCTTGGCAAGAATGGCGCTCAGCACGATATCGACAATCGTCCCGGCAATGTCGACGCTGGGCAATGCGCCGTCGTCGCTGGGGCGCAGCACGCCCTTTTTGCGCATCGTGGCAAAGCCGTAAATCGCCGACCAGAAAGCCACGACACGCACGTCGGCGTAACCGGGATCAAGATCGGGAAGCGCGCCGATGACCTGATCGCGCAACGCCGCATGCCCGGCGCGCTGAAAGGCCAGCAGCGACGGATCGAGCGTCGGGGTGGTCAGCTCGCTTTCGTACATCAGGTCGAGCAGATGCGGGTTTTCCTCGGCGAAGCGGATAAACAGCAGCCCCATGCGGCGCAGCTTTTCGGCAGGCGTGGCAATACCGGCCACCACCTGCTCGGTGCCCGCCAGCATTTCGTTGAACCCCTCGGTGGCGAGGGCCAGCAGCAGCGAGCGCCGGTCGGGAAAGTGATAATAGGGCGCGCCGGGCGAAACACCGATTTCCTGCGCCAGCGTACGGATGGACAGACCATTATGTCCGTGCTGTTTCAGATAGGCACGCCCAGCATTGAGCAGGCTGTGGCGCAACTTGTCCCGGTTATACTGCTTCTTCTCGCTCATTCATTCCCGCCCGTTGATCTGCCGAATGCGACATCTGGGCATCTTGCCTGCCCGGTCGCCAAACCCTGTGCGGCAGGGGTGCGCCGCATTCGGAACCCGCCCCCGCCTTTTGTACCGCCCGCCCGAATATGTCAAAATGTGTCGGCTGTATAAGGGATTTGCGGAAAGCGATGGGGCAAGAAAATCGGCGCTTGCGGTTAATTTAATCATTGATTAAAAAATCTTGGCCTGCAAGCCGAATATATGGCCCGCATGCCATCAAAGGAGAGATGCATGACCACCACCCGACGAGGCGCGCTCTCGCGTCTGGCCCTGACCGGCGTTGCTGCTGCCCTGCCGCAGGCTGCTTTTGCCGCCAGCCGCCCCGCCGCTGCGGCTCCGTCCCGCAATGTACCGGCCGATGACTGGCGCCCGCTATTCAACGGCCGCGACACGGCGGGCTGGACATTTTTTCAGGATGGTGTCGGCGCCCAGGACCGCGATGGCGTGGTGGATATCCACGAGGGCATGCTCCACCTGCTGGGCCCGCGCTATCGCGGCCCGATCAAGGCGGGCATGGGCTATCTCGCCACGGATCGCGAGTATGAGAATTATCACCTGAGCCTTGAATACAAGTGGGGCACCCGCCGCTATGCGCCGCGCGAGATGTGGAAACGCGACAGCGGCATTCTTTATCACACGCCCTTCGGCCCGGAACGGCTCTGGCCCGATTGCATCGAATATCAGATCATGGAGCGCAACACCGGCGATGCGCTGCCCATCAATCACCGCGCCATTGCCGCGATTTCGCAGGGCGGCCTGCCCGCATGGCCCGACGATTTTCCTGGCAACAAGCAGTACGCCCCCCAAGTCAATGCGGGCGGATCCTTGCGCCAATGGATCCGCGCCGACGGCAATTTTGACACGCTGGAGGGGTGGAACACCGTCGAACTGATCGCGCAGGGCGACAAGGCCGCGCATATCGTCAACGGGCGGCTCGTCACCGCGCTTTACGGGCTTCAGCGTCAGGATCCCGAAGACCGTTCGCGCTATATCCCGCTTACCAAAGGCCGCATTCTGCTCCAGATCGAAGCGGCGGAAATCATGTTCCGCAATGTGAAGATCCGCCCGCTCTGAAGTTTGCCGACAGACGAAACCCCCGGTGTAATGCACCGGGGGTTTCCTTATACTGCGGCGCCGGAAAGGGGCTGTCCGCCCTACCCTGTCAGGGCAGGACGATCGTTGCCAACCGCTCGCAATTCACCGGCAAAGGCTGGAGATGCGGCGGGAAATAGGGCGCACGGGTGCGCGCGGCCACTTTGACATGGTGGATGCCGGGGGTCAGCCCGCCCTGCTTGGGGACCAGCACGGTGCCAAAATCGCCCATCGCCCAACGCACGGTGGTCGCATCGCGCATGCCTTCAAGGTCATAGACCTCGCCATGAAGGCGCAGCTTGTTGATCTCATAGCTGAAGAATTCGCCGTCAATCGTGACGTCCACGCCGTCAAACAGCGAAAGGCGCATGCCGCGATAGTTGGGCAGGCGCAGGCGCACCTCAACCCCTTCGCGGGCATCGACCGGCCCGTAATTGCGAAAGCCGGTGGCTTGGATCAAAGGATATTCGTACATGGCGTTTTCCTGTAAATAGCGGTCAAAGCTGCGGACGGATCAGGCGCCGGCCTGCGCTGCGTCATATTGCGCTTCCAATTGGCGCATCATGACGTGCTGGCGGCGCACCTGGTCAATCGCCACCCACGGTTCGCGCGCACCTTCATATTCCGACGACAGATAGCCCTCGTAACCGGCGCGCTTGAGCACCGGAATGACCTTGTCCCAAGGGATGTTCTCGCACTGGAGATCATCGTTGATGTAGTGGAACTTGGCCTGAATAAAGGCCACATATTTGGCGATATCGAGGAATTCCTCGGGATCGACCGCAATGCCGTTGATCAGCTTGGCGTGATCGCTGTCGCCTTCGGGCACTTCATGTTGCCAGCCTTTGAGCGGGCGGTTCTGGAAGATGCCGGTGTCGATCAGCAGGCGGAAGTTGGGGGTGCCGGTGCGCTCGATAAAGTCGATATAGCCATCGACCGCCGGATGCTTGATCGGCGTGGGCGAATGGATTTCGGGACAGATCACGATATCGAACTTGTTGGCCAGATCGAGCACGCGCTCCACGGCCCCGGACCAGATCGGATCGGGGGTAAGCTGCGCATCGATGACGCCGAATTTGGGGCGAATGGACTTGAAACCCAGCCGGTGCGCAAGGCGCAGGTCGCGCTCCAGTTCGGCGGCGCCTTCGGCAACCGTCAACTGACAGCCCAGACGCAGTTTGGTATCCACCCAACTGCACATGTTGGTCGGCTCAAGCTGATGACGGTCGAGCAGGCCGAACCACTTGTCGAGCCAATCCTTTGAAGGCTCGGGATAGCATTCGACATGCGTCTCACCAAGGATCTCGATGCCGGTCGCGCCGGTGTCGGCGGCATGATCAAAACCATCTTCCAGGGTCATGATGCTGCCGAAGTCTTCGGTATAGCTATAGAGCGATACCCCGTATTTGAACTGCCCAGCCATACTCAACTCCCTCATCATTCGATCCCACGGATTAAGCGGGCATTTCGGCCCGCTCAGCATTCCGGCCCCGGCGAAAATACGCGAAGCCGACGATGCATTGGAGCTAATTTAATCGCTGATCAAATTTATGGCAAGGACCATTTCGCCTCCTTGCTGCCTTTGGCCATTCTGCCTTTGCGCCCGGTGATCCATAAAAAAGGGCTTCGGAGCAAACCCGCTCCGAAGCCCTTTTTTTTAGCCCTGCGCGAAAGGGATCAGAAATTGATCCCCGCCCGCACGCCAATGGTGCGGACCGAGTTATAGCCAAAGCGCTGGTTGAGCGTCAGCACGGCGGGGTTGAGCGAGGCGTCGCCACCGTCCGAACCGATCGAAATCGGGCGAATGGCGTTGGTGCAGTTCTTGCAGAATAGCGCAACGTTGAACGCCGCCGTCTTGATGCCGATGGTGGCATCAAGCGTGTCCCAGCTCGGGATCTGGAACGCCGGGCCAAAACCGGCCGAGAGCGACGAGCGGTGATAGTAGCTCAACGAGATCAGGCCATCCATCCTGTCGCTCAGCGCATGCTGATAGTCCGCGCCCAGCGTGGTGCTGAAGCGGGCCGAGAGCGGGATCTGATAGCCGCCCGCGTTGAAATCCGACACAAAGCCCTTGCTGGGATCGTTAGGATCGATCGGTCGACCACAGCCCTGCGAAGTCTGCGTCGGATAGCATTGCGCGCCGGGGAAGTTGTCGTACTTCGCATCGGCATAGGTGGCCGAACCCGACAGCGTCAGCCCCTTGGCAACGCGCGCCGTGAACGAGGCGTCGATGCCCTTGGTGGTGGCCGTCGCCGCATTGGCAAGGACGAAGGTGCGCAGCGCGGTGATCCACGACTGAACCTGAAGGTCGGTGTAGCGAGTGTAGAAACCGGCCAGGCTGAGCGTCAGGTGATTGTCGAACAGCTTGGTCTTGATGCCGATTTCGCCGCCCTTCGAAATTTCCGGGCGCACCGCAAGATTGGCACCGGGCGCAGGGGCCGTGTTCGAGAAGCCCGGCCCCTTGTAACCGCGCCCATAGAAGCCATAGATCAGCGTCGCGGGCGTCACCTGCCAATCAAGGCCGATCTTGTAGCTGAAGTTGGTGGCGTCGGTTTTCTGGATCGAGCGGTTGTTGGGAATGCCCAGCGTGACGAAATAGTTGCCGGTGTTCTCCAGCAGATCAATGCTGGCCTTGTCATAGGTCACGCGGCCACCGGCGGTCGCCTTCAGCGTGTCGGTCAGGCCGTAGCTGAGCTGACCGAAACCGGCAAAGCTGTTCTGCTTGAGAGTAAAGCGCGAGTCCTGGCCCAGAAACGTGGTGTTGCTGACCGGGCAGGCGGCAGGCGGAGCGCCAAGCTGCGTGGCGCCCACGCAAAACGGAAAGGTCGGCAGCAGGAACGAGGGGAAACCATTGTTGCCGCCCAGCAGGTTCTGCTGGTTAAGCTGCGAATGGAAGTAATACAGGCCCGCCTGACCGGAAATACGGTTGCCCGAGGGCAACGCCAGACGCAGTTCCTCGGAGAACTGGTCATATTTCTGGTGGGACGAATTGGTGTTGAAGAAATTGTACGGCGTCTCGTCCGAATCGAAGGTGAAGGCCGTGGTCATATGTTTCCACGCCGCAATGTTGATCAGTTGGACGCCATTGTCGAAAGTATAGCTGATGTTGGCCTGAGCGCCGCCCGTCTCGGTATCGCGGAAATTGGGCGCATCGGCCTGGAAAATCTGGTTGTTGATGCCCGAGGGCAGGCCAAGGCCGGTATAGGCGCTGCCCGCCCCGATCTGGCGGTAGGTGATGTCATAGCGCCCCGAAACACCGCGCTGACGGTTATAGTCACCCAGAATATAGACGCTCAGCGCACTGTCGGGCTGCCACAGATACTTGGCGCGCAGGCCAAGGTTGCGGATGCCCATGTCATTGCGGACATTGGCGTTGACCATCGGATAGGTGATGGAGTCCTGTCCGCTGTAGATCGCGTTGAGGCGCAGCGCGCTGGTATCGCTGACCGGCAGGTTGAGCGTGGCTCGCGCCTGAATGCCCTGCCCCTTCTTGATCGGGCGGTCGCGGGTCACCAATTCGACGTCCGCATTGCCTTCCAGCTTGCCGATCTTGGGTTTTGCCGTCGTGATGTTGATCAGACCGGCAGAGGCGTTCTTGCCGAACAGCAGGCCCTGCGGCCCGTTGAGCACTTCAACGCGCTCCAGATCGTAAAAGGAGTTGGCCGCGAACTCGCCATTGCCGAGCACAACGTCATCGACCATCTGCGACACGCTCGATTCCACCGTGGTGGCAAAAGTTGCCGTGCCCACGCCGCGGATCGAATAGGTGTTGTCCTGCGCCACCTGAAGGCTGGGCGCCAGCTTGGTGATGCCGCTCAAGTCATTGACGCCGCGCTTGCCAAGCGTTTCGGCGGTCACCACCGAGACGCTGAGCGGCACTTTCATCACGTTTTCCGAGCGGCGCTGGGCGGTCACGATGATCTCGCCGGTGCCTTCGCCAGCAGCGGCGGAAGTCGCCGGGGCGCTAGCAGCCGTCTGGGCCGAGGCGGCTGCCAGCGGAGCCAGCGCAGCGCCCATCAGCAGCGCGGCCTGAATAGATGTCCTGAACATGATGGTCCTCCCTAACTTTATCATTCAGCGCCGGGAGACAGGCGTTATGGCGATCAGGCCTATGCGGGCATGATGCGCTCTGCTACTCTCCAATACGACGCCATCGAGTGGGCAACACGGTTTTGATCACCGCTTAAATCGGATCTCTATTTTTTGTGGAGGGTCCTGTCAAGGGGCTTGCGCCGTGCTGCGCATCCCGCCCGCGCACCGGGCCGCGACGATCCTGCGTAAAGCGCGGCGGCTCCATTCACAAAGAGGGGAGACTTAGGCTGAACGGACTATTTTCATCTATAAAACATATATTTGATGGATATCGGTGGTGCATTCACACGGCCCGAAATGAGCGCGCGATGGTCATGCTCGGACTGTTTGGGCAGGGCGAAATTCGCGGCACGATCATGCGCGAGGGGCACGGCTACTTTAATCGCAGCTTAAATATCTGCGCCTGAAAGGCCGCGACGTGGCCTGCGATGCCCAAATTTGATCATGTATCAAATGATGGTTGCGCGATTATCAGCGCGCGTGCAAAGCCTGCATTGCGATGACCGGGCCATGCTCGATTGCCGCCCGATCTATGCCGGGTGGGCAAGGCGGGATCGCCAACGCGCAATAGCCATGCAGGCGGAACGAAGGGCCGCCTGCATAGCCACACTTCATACTACCGCCTTATACGGCGTAACCCGGCAACTGGCGGTCCACCTTGCGGCGTACCGCTTCCCACGCCAATTGGTGGTGCGATTTGCGGGTGTCGCGGTTCACCCCGTTGCCTGTTGCCTCTCCGGCCAGCTGGCGGCGGGCCTCTTCCTGCGCATCCTCGGGCGCGATCAGCACATGGTCACGCCCGACCGAAAGCGCCGCCACTTGCGCGGCCGCCGCCTTTTCAAGGCTGTAAATCCCGGTCCACGCCTCGCCCGGCGTGCTGCCCAAAGCCAGCGTGCCGTGGTTGCGCAGCAGCAGCAGCTTGTTCTGGCCCAGATCGGCCTGAAGCCGCTCGCGCTCTTCCAGATGCAGCGCAACGCCCTCATAGTCATGGTAGGACAGGCGCGGAATGACATAGAGCGCCGTCTGCGACAAAGGCAGCAATCCTTCGGCATGGGCCGATGCACCGACACCATTGGTCGTATGGAAATGGGCGATCCAAAGGGCATCCGGGCGCGCGGCATGGATGGCCGAATGGATCACGAAACCGGCATAATTGATGCCATAATCGTAATCGCCGATGAAATGGCGGCGATGACGCGCCCATAAACTCAACTTAAAAGGTTGAGCTTAACCCTTGCAAATGAGTTTCTGTGCCGACCTATAAGCCCGGCTCATAAGCGACCACCCCGCACAGGGCGACGCCGAAACGAAAAAAGAGCGGGCGATCTCCCAATCGCCCGCTCCAGGAAACACAGCTTGGGGGTTCTTTTTATTATACTTTAGAAATTGACCCGCACTTCCGCGCCAAAGGTGCGCGGGGGGTTGAAATTGCCGTAATCGCCCAGCACCCCGTCATTTGCCGCCGAGCGGCGATAGATGTAGGTGGTGTTGAACAGGTTGCGGCTCCACAGCGCAAAGGTCGCCTTGGTGTCGCCCGTCATCGGCACCGAGGCCACCGCAAGGCGGCCGTTGACCACGAGGCTGGCATCAGCCTTGATCGGCTCGTTCTGGAAGCTGTATTGCGACGAGGCGTAATTGGCGTCCAGATGCAGCTTGGCCTCGGCGCCCGCGCCGCCCACCGGCACGCTGTAATCGGCCGAAACCGAGGCGGCGTTGCGCGGCGTATAGACCGTATAGACCTGATACAGCACATTGTTGAGGAACGGGTTGGCCGTAGGCGGAACGAAGGTGTAGGTATAGGCGTAAGAGGCGCCCATCGTCAGGCCCGGCGCGACCTTGACCGTCAGATCGGCTTCGATCCCGCGGATCTTGGAGGTGCCCGGCGCGTTGCGGGTTTCCTCGGTATGCAGGTTGAAGGTCGGGCTGGCCGGGTTGGTATCGACATTGTCAAAGTCGGTCTGGGTGCCGGTGCGGTCCATCATGTAACCGGCAAGGTTGAGGCGCACATGATGGTCCAGCAGGTCCATCTTGGTGCCCACTTCATACGAGCGCACGACTTCGGGGCCAAAGGCGTTGAAGGTCTGCGAACGGTCATTGGCGCCGCCCGCACGATAGCCGGTCGAATATTTGGCATAGACATTGATGTTGGGCATCACGTCATAGGCGGCCACAGCCAGCGGATCAAACCGGCTCACGCCCTGCTGGAACCCGAAATTGCTGGCCACGCCCTGCACCAGATAGAGCGTGCCGTGACGGTTTTCATTGGTATAGCGACCGCCCAGCGTCAGGTGGAAACGGCCGTCGAGCCAGTCGGGCGAATAGGTCATCTGGCCAAAGGCGGCATAGCTGTGGGCATAGGCCTCGCTGGCGCGCTGCAGGAACTGCTGGCCGATGGCCCAGCCCTGATTGGACGAGGTGACGGGGCCGGAAACGGTCTCGCTGTTGATCGTATAGCCGGTGCCGTCCGCATTCCACTTGTTCGAGGAGGGTGTCGAGGCCTGCTCCTGCGCGCGCTCGGTAAAGTAATAGCCGCCCAGCACATATTCGACCTGCGGAATGCTGCCCACCAGTTGCAGTTCCTGGCTGAACTGACGCTGGTTGAGATAGGACAGGCTGTAGCGGCTGAACGAGGTGTTGGGCAGGAAGACCGTGCGATGCGCGCCGCCCGAATTATCCCACTGGTCGGTCGAAACCGTGCGCCATGCGGAAATCGAGCGCAGCTCGATGTTGGGCGCAACGTGATAGTTCAGGCGCAGCGTCGTCCCTTCGGTGCGGTCAACGCTGGGCTGCTGGGGCACGCCGATGTCGGCGGTGGCCATGCGCGCGCCGCCGCTCACCACCACCAGCGGCGAAAGCGGGGCGATCATGCCCGAGGGCAGCTTGTTGTTGTTGGCCGCAATCTGGGCCAGCGTGGCCACCGGCAGACCGTTGGGATTGTAATTGATGAGTTGGCTGTAATTGGGCGTGTTTTCGTCCTTGGCCTTGTCATACGAGACCAAGGCCGAGAAACCCTGGATCGGGGTCCACTTGGCCGAAATGCGCCCCCCCACGCGTTCATACTGGTTCCAGCCCGCCTGTCCGGCCAGCGGGTTCTTGACGGTGGGGTCCTGATGCTGCTCGACGCCGTCGATCTTGATCGCGATATTGTTGAATTCGGGCAGGTCGATATGGGCTTCGGCCGAATGGCTGCCGTAATTGCCCACGCCCGCCGAAACGCGCCCGCCAAACTGGCCGCTGGGGTCGCGCGTGACGATGCTGACCGCGCCGCCTTCGGTGTTGCGGCCGAACAGGGTGCCCTGCGGCCCCTTGAGCACTTCGATCCGCGCCACATCGAAGAGCGCGGCATTCAGCCCCTGCGAGCGGGCGAGATAGACGCCGTCAATATAGACGCCGACGCCCGTGTCGCGCGCGGTCTGGTTCTGGTCAAAGGGCACAATGCCGCGAATGCCGACCGTGAGCGCGGACTGGCGCGCCTCAAACGTGGCGACACGCAGCGAAGGCACGCCGCCATCGGCCAGATCGATCAGGCTCTGCACATGGCGTTCGGCGATGATCTGGGCATCGACAACCGAAATGGCGATTGGCGTCTTTTGCAGGTTGGTTTCGCGCTTGGTGGCGGTCACGACAATGTCGGTCAGCCCCGAACCCCCGGCAGCAGCGGCAGGCGCAGGCGCAGCATCGGCGGCATGCGCCACGCCCGCGCCCAACATCAACAAACCGCAAAGCGGCGTTCCGAACATGACCCTGTTGTACTTCACTGTCGTCTTCCTCCGAGGATGGCCGTGGGGTCATCGCCCCTCTGGCCGTGCCTGTAACTTTCGTTACGGCGCCATCTATCCATGGTTTACTTCACTTTTATGACGCCGCCCGCCACGCTGATCTGCCAAACCGCGGCGGCCCGATTGACTGGCCCGCAATTCGTGGCATGAGGGCATCCATGTTTCCCAAGAAACAGCGCCAATCCGCCCCGCCGCCCCGGCTGCTGTCCCGATCGCGATCCGGGCTGGTTCTGGCGGGCATGCGTATTCTGGTGGCGCTGCTTCTGGCGCTGTGGCTGTGGATTGCCCCGGCCCATCCGCATCTGGGCGGATCGTCCACGGCGGTGTTGTTCATCGCCTATCTGGGCTTTGCACTGGCCTTGCTGGCGGTGGCATGGCGCAGTTGGTGGTATGACTTCCGATTGGCGCGCCCGGCCTTTGTCGTCGATATCGCCACGCTGCTCTCCGGCTTGTTCCTGACCGAGGCGGTGACGCTGGATTTCTTCAGCCCCTTCATCACCTTTTTTGCCTTTCTGATGCTGACCTCGGCGGCGCGGTGGAGCATGCGCAGTATGTTGCTGATTGCGGGCGGGCTGGCGCTGGGCTTTTTGCTGGCCGGTTGGCTGATCGACTGGGACGGGCTGCCGCTGGACATGGCGCGGTTCTCCCGCCGTTTCGTCGCGCTGGCGCTGCTGTTGCTGATGCTCTTGTGGTTTGCCCTTGGGCGGCAGCGGGCGGGTGCGGCCCGGTATGAGCGGCAAGTCTCGCAAGATCCTTTCATCGGCACGCTGGATTATGCGATGGCGGTCTATGGCGCGGGCGGCGGCATGCTGGCATGGCGCGGCGAAGGCGAGAGCAGGCCCCGCCTCTACAGCGCCGGGACGCTGGCGGGCGCGGCCTGCGACGCGCCGATGGATCTGGCCGGAACCGATGATCCGTTGCTGTTCGACAAACCGCGTCTGCGGCAAATCCTGCTGCAAGGCGGCAAACATCTGAGCGCGCGGCGCGCAGGCCCGATGCCCGGCTTGATCGCCCATTGCGCCCTGGGCCAAGGGCTTTCGATCCCCATTACAAGCCGAACCGGGCGGGGGCAAATGGTGCTGTGCGACATGGCGGGCCTGAATCCCGACGATCTCTTTGCCGCCCATGGCGTGGGGCGCGAAATCGCCGCCGCGATGGATGAAGAAGAGGCCGAGGCACTGGGCCGCGAGGTGGCGCTTTCACGCCTGCGTTCGCAAATCGCCACCGATCTGCATGACAGCGTGATCCAGACGCTGGCGGGCACGCGCTTCCGGTTGCAGGCGCTGCGCGGCGCGATGGGCGGACAGGGCGAGAGCGCGCGGGACATCGACCTCATCTGTTCGGGCATAGCGGACGAACAGGACCATATGCGCGACATCATCGAGCAATTGCGCCGGGGAGAGATCAAGCCCGGCCAGCGCGACCTGCATCAGGAACTGCTGGTGGTCTGCGCCCATCTGGCCCGGCAATGGATGGTGGAGATCACGGTTGCCCAATTGCGCAGGCCGATCATCGTGCCTGCCGCGCTCCATTTCGAGGTGCAGCAGATCCTGCGCGAGGCCATCGCCAATGCCGTGCGCCATGGCAAGGCCGACACAATCAGCATCGAACCGGCCGCCGCCGACCATCGGCTGCTGTTGGCCATTGTCGATAATGGCCTGGGGTTTGACGCCGACCATCCCCCCCGCTCCATCGCCGAGCGCGTAGCGCGGGCGGGCGGCGACTTGACCATCACATCGGCGCCGGGGCAAACACGGCTTATGATCAATCTGCCGCTGGACCCTGCGCCATGACCCGAATCCTAATTGCCGATGACCACGCCTTTCTGCGCGCCGGGCTGGAGCAGGTGCTGGCCAGTCTGGGCTATGCCATTGCCGCATCGGTGGGCGATGGCGAGGCCGCGCTGGCGGGAATCGAGGCGGAACGGCCCGATCTGGCCATCCTCGACATCCGCATGCCCGGGCGCGGCGGGGTCGGCGTGCTCGAAGCGCTGCGTGATGCGGGCGATGACACGCCGGTCCTGCTGCTGGCCGCAGAGGTCGATGATGCCGCGCTGGTCGGCGCGATGCGGGCCGGGGTCAACGGCATCCTGCTGAAAGACACCGAGGCGGACGCCCTGCAGCAGGCCATCGAAACGGTGATGGCAGGGCAAAGGGCGATTCCGATGGGGATGATGGAGCGCGCCTTTGCCTTGGTGACCCAGCCTGCGCCCCCCGACCCGCTCGACAGCCTCTCCGAGCGCGACCGCAGGATCGTGGAGGGCGCCGCCGCCGGTCTGCGCAACCGGGACATCGCCCAAAACCTTGCCATTTCCGAAGGTTCGGTCAAAGTCTATCTGCACCGCATCTTTGACCGGCTCAATGTCAGCAATCGCACCGAACTGGCCTTGCTGGTGCGGGCAAAGAGATAGGCGCGAAAGGCAGGGGAAAGCATAAAGACCCATGATGGCGCGCCCGATTCATATTCTGCTGCGGGTCGTCATCGCCCTGCGCCAATGGCTGCGCAGCAGCGAAATGGCCTTTATCGCGGTGGCGGTGGCGGTCGGCACGATGGCCGGGCTGGCCACCCTGGTTCAGGGCTGGCTGGCCCATGGCATGCAGAGCCTGATCTATGGCGTTGCGGCCAATCGGTTGAGCGCGCTCAATGCCATCCTCCACCCATGGAAACTGCTGGCGCTGCCGCTGGGCGGATTGGGGCTGATCGCGCTGGGGCGCTTTGCGGCGCGCCATCGCCATGTGCCCATCGACGTGGTCGAGGCCAATGCGCTCCATGGCGGACGGATTCCCGCGCTCGACAATCTGCTGATCGCGGCCCAGACGATCCTGTCCAACGGCTGCGGGGCGTCGGTGGGGCTTGAGGCGACCTATGCCCAGATGGGCGGCGGCCTTGCCTCGCTGCTGGGTCAATGGCTGAAACTGCGGCGGGCCGATCTGCGCACGCTGGTGGGCGCGGGCGCGGGCGCGGCGGTGGGGGCGGCGT
The DNA here is from genome assembly GCF_028736195.1 of Novosphingobium sp. KACC 22771. Classification (GTDB taxonomy): domain Bacteria; phylum Pseudomonadota; class Alphaproteobacteria; order Sphingomonadales; family Sphingomonadaceae; genus Novosphingobium. The sequence continues at coordinate 2,886,071 of NZ_CP117881.1, forward strand.
TTGGCGCGCCGCTGACGGGGGCCTTCTATGCCTTTGAAATTGTCATCGGCGCCTACAGCACCGCCTCGGTTGCGCCGGTCATTGCCGCGGCGCTTGCCGCCACGCTGGTGCTGCGCGGGCTGCATGTCGAACCTTATCTGATCGCCCTGACCCAAACGCGCATCATCACCATTCTCGATTATGCCGCCTATGCGCTGCTGGGCGGGCTATGCGCGGTGATGGGCATTGCCGTGATGCGCCTTGTCACTCTGGCCGAGCGGGGTTTTCAGGTCTGGCCTTTGCTGGCGCGGTGGAAGCCCCTGGCGGGCGGGGTGATGCTGATGCCGCTGGCGCTGATGACGCCGCAAACGCTTTCGGCGGGGCATGGCGCACTTCATCTCGATCTGCTGCTGCAACCGCCGCTGCACCTGCTGCTGCTGGTCATTGTGCTCAAGGTGGCCGCCTCGGTCATCTCGCTGGCCAGCGGTTTTCGCGGCGGCCTGTTCTTTGCCTCGCTGTTTCTCGGCTCGCTGCTGGGTCAGGTCTTTGCCCGACTGTTCAACCTCAACCCATGGGGGCTGGTGATTTCGCCGATGGATGCCGCGTTGGTGGGCATGGCGGGCTTGAGCGTTTCGATTGTCGGCGGGCCGATGACGCTGGCGCTGCTGATGCTGGAAACCACGCATGATTTCGCGCTGATGGGGGTGGTGCTGACCGCCGCGCTGATTTCGGCCACCATCACGCGCGAGGTTTTCGGCTATTCCTTCTCGACATGGCGGCTGCATGTGCGCGGCTCCGACATTCGCAGCCCGCGTGATATCGGCTGGATGCTCACCCTGAACGCGGGGCGGATCATGCGGCGCGACTGGACCAATGTGGTCAACACCATGACCATCGGACAATTTCGCGCCACGGTGCCGCTGGGCTCCACGGCCAAGGCGATCGTCACCGATGCCGACGGCCATTATTGCGGGATCGTGGCAACCGCGGCCGCCCATGCACCGGGCAGCGATCCGCTGGCGCAAATCGACACGCTGGTCACGCTGGCCGCCACCACGTTGACCCCGGCCAGCAGCCTCAAAACGGTGCTGGCCACATTTGATACGGCGATGGCCGATGAACTGGCCGTCGTCACGCCCGAGGGTCAGGTGGCCGGTGTGGTCACCGAGCGGCACGCGAGGCGCCGTTATCTCGAGGAAATCGAGGCGGAGCAGCGCAAGATGTTCGGTGAGACCGGGCGATAGGCGGACACGACGCGCGCCGCCGCGCGGATGATCCTATGGCGCGGCGGCGGCGATGAACGATTGACGGCGCTCCCTTCGTTCCATATTTCGATTTTTATCGAATCGTGGAGATAGGGATGGACGCCGCCGCTGTTATTCAAGCCTTGGGCGCTCTAGCGCAGGAACACCGGCTGGCCGCTTTCCGCCTGCTGGTTCAGGCCGGAGAGCATGGCCTTCCCGCAGGCGTCATCGCCGAGAAACTGGGCGTGGTCTCCTCATCCATGAGCTTTCATCTTGCCGCTCTGGCGCATGCCGGATTGGTCCGACAGCGCCGCCAGAGCCGTCTGGTCATCTACAGCGCCAATTATGCGGCGATGAATGGTGTGATGGGCTATCTCACGGAAAATTGCTGCGGCGGGGTGCCCTGCACGGACGAGGTCTGCTGCCCTGCCCCATCCGCAGGCGCGGCCTCCGGCGGAGCGGAGAATGCCGCATGACATTCCCTGCCGATGCCTTGTCGATCATGCCATTGAGCGCTTCCTGCACAAAGGAGACCATCCTGTGACAACCGACATCATCATTTATCACAATCCCGAATGCGGCACCTCGCGCAATGCGCTGGCCATGATCCGCAATGCGGGCATCGAGCCGCATGTGATCGAATATCTGAAAACGCCGCCTTCGCGCGCTTTGCTGGAGAGCCTGATCGAACGCGCCGGGATGACGCCGCGCGCGCTGCTGCGCGAAAAGGGCACGCCTTTTGCCGATCTGGGCCTTGGCAATCCCGACCTTTCCGATGCGCAATTGATCGACGCCATGATGGAGCACCCCATTCTGATCAACCGCCCGCTGGTTGTCTCGCCGCTTGGCGTGCGCCTGTGCCGCCCGTCCGAGGCCGTCCTCGACCTGATCCCGGCCGAGCAGCGCGGCGCCTTTGCCAAGGAGGACGGCGAACAGGTCGTCGATGCCGACGGCAAGCGGATATCAGCCTAGTGTCCTCGCGCGGCGGCGCGAGACCCGGCGAGGAAGTGCCATGACGAAACTCAAGCGGGCCTTGTGGAGCGAGGCACTGGGCAGCTTTCTGCTGTTTGCCTGCGTCATCGGTTCGGGCATCATGGGCGAGCGGCTGTCGGGCGGCAATGTGGCGATCGCGCTGCTGGGCAATACGCTGGCAACGGGCGCTTTGCTCTTCGTGCTGATCACGATGCTGGGGCCGGTATCGGGCGCGCATTTCAATCCGGCGGTGACGCTGATCATGCGCCTGCGCGGCGAGATCGATACGCAGGGCGGGCTGGCCTATGTGGCGGCGCAAATGGTCGGTGGCATTGCGGGCGTGTGGGTGGCGCATGCGATGTTTGATTTGCCCGTATGGCAAGTCTCGACCCATGGCCGCACCGGCGCCGGACAATGGCTGGGCGAAGCGGTGGCGACTTTCGGATTGATCCTGACGATCCTGGGCACGGCCAAGCACCGGCATGTCTGGGTGCCTCCCGGCGTGGCCTTTTACATTGTTGCGGCCTACTGGTTCACCTCGTCAACCAGCTTTGCCAATCCCGCGATCACCATTGCGCGCGCGCTGTCCGACACGTTTGCGGGCATCGCGCCCGCCCATGTGCCCGCCTTCATCGCCGCTCAATTCACCGGCGCCCTGGCGGCCCACTTCGCCGCCATGGTCCTTTTCCCGCAAGAGGATGAAACATGACACGCCTGCGTGTTCTCCATGATCCCCATCACCTGCCCGCGCTGAAACCCGAATATGCCCACCAGCGCCCCGCCTTTGGCTTGGGCGAGATGGAACCGGCGCCGCGCATCCTGCTGCTTTACGGCAGCCTGCGCGAGCGTTCCTATTCGCGCCTTGTGGTGGAGGAAGCCGCACGCCTGCTGATCTATTTCGGGTGCGAAGTGCGGATCTTTGATCCTTCCGACCTGCCCCTGCCCGATCAGGTGGCCGGGGATGACCATCCCGCCGTGGCCGAACTGCGCGAACTCTCGCTCTGGTCCGAAGGTCAGGTCTGGTGCAGCCCGGAACGGCATGGCCAGATCACGGGCATCATGAAGGCGCAGATCGATCACCTGCCCCTTGCCATGAAGGGCATGCGCCCAACCCAGGGACGCACGCTGGCCGTGATGCAGGTCTGCGCCGGGTCGCAATCCTTCAACACGGTCAACACCCTGCGCCTTCTGGGCCGCTGGATGCGGATGTTCACCATTCCCAACCAATCATCGGTCGCCAAGGCCTATGAGGAGTTTGACGAGGCCGGGCGGATGAAGCCCTCGTCCTATTACGACCGCATCGTGGATGTCTGCGAGGAACTGGTCCGTTTCACCGTGCTGCTGCGGCTTCATGCCGAGCAGTTGGTGGATCGCTATTCAGAACGCGTCGAGCGGGATTACCCGGTTGCAACGCCGGTCGAAAAGGCAGGATTAAACGCTCTTTGACCATGATGGATGCGTTTCATATGGCGCCCGACCGCAGCGTGGCCAGATAGACGCATAACATGTCGGCCAGCGCCTCGGTGCGCTCGTCGATCTCGTCATGGCGCTCTTCGCTGTGCGAAAGGGCTCTACCCATGGCTTTGAGCGTTCCGACCATGATGTCGCCCGCGATGCGCAAACGCCGGGGCCCAGCATGGGGCGGCGTCTTCGAGCGCCTGCCGCATTGCCGCCTCCTCACATTCCCAGGCGACAAACGCCCACACCGCCGCTCTTGCCTGTTGCTTTCCTTGGCGCAGGACATCGAGCTTTCCATGCGCCTGCGCTGACTATGCCCTGCGCCGCAGGACATAGCGCTGTCCGGCGGTGCAGTTGCCTTGCGGCAAAGACAGGTCACGGGCCCCTCCGACGGCCATGACGGCCGATGGCAGCCAACTTGCTTTCGCCCCAGACGCCAGAGCGGCGCACATATAAGTAACGCGCAATGGCAAATTGTTAATCTTCATTAACCATTGGGTATACTGTAAAATTTATAAAATTCTGGTATAATAGTATCAGGAATATCCGTTCTTCGTAAATTTCAATATATGAAATGGAAGCAAAAGCTGTGCGAAAAGATATTAAAAGCCTGATGGAAAAGATAAGCAACAATGGTTTTAATTATCAAGAGTTCAATGACAGATTTTTTGATATTGAAATGTTGCCCATTTTCAAATCTGTTTTGAGCGATCCGCGCATCCTGGCGGCGGAGCAAACAAGAAATTTGGACCGCCGTGAGCCGGTTCACGAACAATACGCAAATTTTGCAAATCAAGGACTTGGATCATTCAATCATCTTAATGACGAAATGACGGAAATAAACGAAAAATTTGACAAAGTTACGAGTATATTCTCCAGAATTAACAGACAAAACGCCAAGTCTGGTCACTAATGCCGCTGATCGTTACGTATGGAATCAGAGGCGGTAGCGGGGCCAGTTTCATCGCTTCTCAATTGGCTATTGGACTTAATGCATTAGGCATCAGCACAACGTTGACCAGCGGATGCCCATTGCAATCGATTGGCCTGCATTTCGGCGTAGAGCTATCGCGTGAACTGCCCGAATTGTTCTATGGCGATCACATCCAGCAGGCCGCCACGCTGCAAGGCAAGGTTGGCCTTTACGACATAGCCGGCGCTCTGGATCAGCCTAATTTTGTTAACTTTTTGCTGCGGAGCGGATTTGGCGACGCCGGAAACCAAGTGCTGATCATCGACCTGCCCCTGCACCGGGTTCAAGGTCTGACAGCACTCATGGATGCCGCCTGCCTGCATATCTGCACGATCACACCCTCGCCGGAGGGGATTGCCACTTTGCCGGCGGTTTACGCCCAGGCTCTGACCAACCATCCGGAAAAGACGCGCTACATTCTCAATATGATCGATGAAAGCCGTCGCCTCTCGCGGCAGATCACAAAGTTTCTCGAAGAGATGCTGGGCGATCGCATTCTTGCCAAGGTCCGCCGCGATGAAGCCGTGGTCGAGGCCCTGTCCATGCGCCAGATGCTGGCCCGCCATTCGCCCCAAAGCGGCGCTTTGGCGGATGTGCGCGCGATGTCCCACCGCGTGGGCGCCTTGCTCACCGGCCTCCTTGACGGCGGCCATGCTCCCCATGCCGGAGATGACGCATGGCACGATTGAGGTTGATCCAGAATCTGAAATATCTGCTCGCCCCCCTGCTGCTCAGCCTCAGCCTGTTCATCATTTTTGTTCCGCTGAACATGCGGTCGCAGTTCATCTTTGCGGGCGTCACGGTGGTCGGCACGCTGATGCTTCGGCGCTGGAAATCAAGCCATACGCTGGTGGCGATCAATATCGTCTCCATACTGGTGTCCACCCGCTATATTCTGTGGCGGACAACCCAGACGCTCGGTTTCAGCAATCTGACCGAGCTGCTGTTGGGCAGCGCGCTGTATGGCGCGGAACTCTATGCCTGGATCATCCTTGTCCTTGGCGCGACCCAGACGATCTGGCCGCTCAAGCGCCCGGTCAAACCGCTGGCCGGAGAGCCGATGGATTGGCCCACGGTCGACATTTACGTGCCAACCTATAACGAGAGCCTCCAGATCGTGGCCAACACGGTGTTTGCCGCGATGGATCAGGATTATCCCGCCGACCGTTTCCGGGTCTTTATTCTCGACGACGGCCGCCGCCCGCAATTCCGCGCCTTCGCGCAAAAGGCCGGTTGCGGCTATATCACCCGCCATGACAATGCCCATGCCAAGGCGGGCAATCTGAACGCGGCCATGGGCAAGACCTATGGCGAATTCATCGCCGTCTTCGATTGCGACCATGTGCCCACGCGCGCATTCCTGCAATTGACGATGGGCTGGCTTCAGGCCGATCGCGATCTGGCCCTGCTCCAGACGCCGCACCACATGTATTCGCTCGACCCGGTTCAGCGCAACCTTTCGCAATTGACCGACATGCCGGGCGAAGGCGATCTGTTTTACGGACCCGTGCAGGAAGGCAACGACCTGTGGAATGCCACCTTCTTTTGCGGTTCATGCGCGGTCATGCGCCGCGCCGCGCTGGAAGAGATCGGGGGTTTCGCGCGCGAGACCGTGACCGAGGACGCACATACCGCGCTGCGTTTGCAGCGACAGGGCTGGAAGACAGCGTTTCTGGGGCTGCGCCTCTCGGCGGGTCTGGCAACGGAGCGTCTGGCGCTCCACGTCGGCCAGCGCATACGCTGGGCGCGCGGCATGATGCAGATCATGCGGATCGACTTTCCGCTGCTGGGGCCGGGCCTGAGCGTGCAGCAGCGCTTTTGTTACCTCAACGCCATGCTGCATTTCATGTTTCCGCTTCCGCGCATCGTGTTTCTGACCAGCCCGCTGGCCTATCTGATTTTGGGCCAGAACATCATTCAGGCCTCCGCGTTGATGATCCTGGCCTATGCGCTGCCGCATCTGGCCTGCTCCATGCTGGTCAGCGATCATGTCGATGGCGGCGCCCGCCGGCCTTTCTGGAGCGAGATCTATGAAACCATCCTTGCTTTCCACCTGGCGCCGGTCACGGTCATGACGCTGATCAACCCGCGCAAGGGCAAGTTCAACGTCACCGAAAAGGGAAGCATCGTTGGACAGGATTATTTCGACTGGCGCGTCGTGCGGCCCCATCTCATCTGCATCGCGCTGCTGTTGACCGGGGTTGCCCTGGCCTTGGCCAAGCAATTCTATTCGCCCTATCTCTTCAACATCCAGATCGATACGCTGGTCATCAATCTGGTCTGGGCGCTCTTCAGCGTGGCAATCCTGCTGGTGGCGGTGGCCACGGCATGGGAAAGGCGCCAGTCATCGCCCTTCGTCCAGATGCCCCGGCGCTTTGCGGTCAGCGTCAATTTTTCCAGCGGCCATGTTGTCGACGGCGAAACGGAAATGATCTCGGTGGGTGATGCCCGCATTGCGCTGCCCCGGATGCCGGAGTTTTCGGATGCCGAGATCAGCCACATCACCCTGAGCTTTGGCGAGGATGCGCTGACCTTGCCGGTGGAAACGGTGTCGATGGCCGATGGTCATGCCACCGTGCGCTATCTTGATCTGACCATGGCCGAGCAGCGCCTGCTGACCCGCCTGCTGATGGGCCGCGCGGACGCGTGGGAGTGCGAGGACCGGCCATCACGCGTGCACGCCATAGCCTCCATCAAGGACATTCTGCGGGTGAGCCTGGCGATCACCGGCCGTTTGCTCAAGCTGGAATTTGTCCGATTGAGCCGCGCAGGCAGGAAACCTTCGCGCAAGGCGCCCGCCATGGCGACGGCGGCGCTGCTGCTGGCGGCGGCGCTCGGCGTGGCTCCTGCCCGGCCGGTTCAGGCGGCCTCGCTGGCCCCCGCGGCCTTCCCGCCCAGCGGCACGCTGCATCAGCATTTTACACTCAAGGACATGCTGGTTCGGCAGCCTATCCGCCTGCAAGGCACGCGCGGCGAGGTCGGCCTGCCCTTTGGCGTCCACAAAGATATGGTGGTGTCGGGCGCGACGCTGACCCTGGCCCTCGCCTGGTCGCCCCAGATGCTGGACGATTTGAGCCAGTTGGTTGTCATGGTCAATGGAGAGGTGGCCCAGACCATCCCCCTGCACAGGGTCGATTCGGGCGGCATACAGGTGTCGATGCCCATCAATCCGGCCTTTTTCCTGCCCGGCCGCAATCAACTCAACCTGCGCCTTGTCGGCCATTACACCCGCGATTGCGAAGACCCCTTTCACAGCGCGCTTTGGGCCAATGTCAGCCATGTGCGCTCGTCGCTCGACCTGACCCTGCAATCGGTGGCCATGGCGCCATCGCTCTCGACGCTGCCGATGCCCTTTTTTGAACGCTCCGATGTGCTGCCTCTCAAGGTGCCCTTTGTGTTTGCCGCAAGGCCGGGGCCGGGCCAACTGGAAGCCGCCGCCGCGACCGCCTCCTGGCTGGGCAGCCTTGCCAGCTATCGCGGGTTTTCCTTCAAACCCTTTTACGGCCAGTTTCCGGCGGGCAATGCGGTCGTGTTTCTGCGTGCGGGGGAAAGCCTGCCCGGGCTCGCCCCTGCCATAGCCGGGCCATCGGCGATGATGATGACCAATCCTGTCGATCCCTATGGCACCTTGCTGGTCATCATGGGGCGCAACGATGCCGAACTGGCGCAGGCGGCGGGGGTCGTGGCCACAGGCCGGGGCATTCTCAGCGGCGCCCTGATGAACTTTTCCGATGTGCGCCTGCCCGCCTATGCCGCCTATGAGGCCCCGCGCTGGTTGAGCACGGCCAAGCCGATCCGGCTGGGCGAGATCATGGAGGCTTCGGAACTGACCGGCATGGGCATTCCGCCGGGGCCTCTGACGGGCCGGTTTCGTCTGGCGCCTGATCTGTTTTTCTGGCCCCATGTCGGGGGCCGACTGAATCTGATGTACAATTACCCCACCGCCCCGTGGCTGGACCGCAGCCGCTCGCGGCTCGACGTCATGCTCAATGGCCAGTTCCTGACCACGGTCCCGCTCAACGGCGGCAATTGGTGGCATCAGATCATCAACGGCAAGCTGCCCGGCGGCAATCCTTCGCGGGTGCGGCTGGATCTGCCCGGCTATGCCCTGTTCGGGCGCAATGATCTGACCTTTGATTACAACCTGCTGTTGGCGGACAAACAGAAATGTAGCGGCACCTTGCCGGATAATGTGCGCGTGTCGATCAACCCCAACAGCACGATCGACCTGACGGACGCATGGCACGCCACGTTGATGCCCAATCTGGCAACCTTCGCCAGCGCCGGCTATCCCTTTACCGTCATGCCCGACCTGTCGCGCACGGTCGTGGTGGTGCCGGAAAATCCGGAGCCCGGCACGGTTGAGGCCTTTCTGGTGATGATGGGGCGTTTCGGCGATTCGACCGGTGCCGCCGCCACCGGCGTCGCGGTGGTAACCCAGGTTGTGCCCGAAAAGATCAAGGACAGCGATGTGCTGGTCATCGGCGGCAGTGCGATGGCCGGGATGGAAAAGCTCTTTGCCAATTCCCCGGTCAAATTCAGCGGCGGCGCTCTGCAAGTGCGGCAGAACAGCCCGCTGGATTATATCGAGGCCATGTTTGCCGGGGTCCGCACCGACGCCCCCGCCGATACCGATGCCGCCGTCTATGGCGCCAAGGGCTTTTCCGGCATTGTCAGCTTTCGCTCGCCCTTTGGCGATGCGCATACGGTGGTGGCGCTGATTGCCGACAATCAGGCCGATCTGCCCACACTGGTTGACGGGATGGCCGACAACAAGATCAATGCGGCCATCAAGGGCGACCTCTCGGTCACCACCGGCGACAGTATGAGCAGCTACAAATTGGGTCAGGTCTATTGGGTCGGAAATTTGCCGATCTGGCTGCGCATATCCTATTGGATCAGCCTGCATCCGGTGCTGATGGCCTTCAGCGTTCTGATCACCGCGATCTTTTTCAGCGCGCCGGTGACGCTCTTCCTGCGGCGGCGCGCTCATAAACGCCTGCATGAAACCGAAGCGCCGCCGCAATGAGACTGATGCCCCCACAGCCCAAAGGCTTGGGGGCATCAGGCATTAGCCAGGCATTGGCTCTAAAGCGAACCCACCGCGATTTTCGAGCCGTTGACAAGCCTGTCGAGGCGGAAATGCTGGGGGTCCACGCTGGGCCGATCCTGCGAAATCAGGTCTGCCGCAAGATAGCCGATGCCGGGGCCAAGGCCAAACCCATGCCCGGAACAGCCCGCGGCAAGATAAAGCCCGCCGACCTGCTCCACAGCCGAGATCACCGGCACAGCATCGGGCGTGCAATCGACATAGGCGCCCCACGCACCCTCGAACTCAAGCCCCGCCAGTTGCGGAAATGTGCCGACAAGATTGGCCTTGATCGCGGCCACGAGCTTGGGGTCGGGCTTGGGCGAGAGCACGCGCGTGGCCTCAAAGATCGAAGGATCGCGGCCCAGCACCGCCGACAGAGATTCCGGCCCGGTAAAGAAGGAGCCGCTGATCCCCATTTGCACAGCCTTCAGACGCTGGATGAATTGCGGCATGAATTCGCGGGCAAAGCGGATGCCCTGCGGGGTCAGTTCCAGCGTCGCGCGGCCGCTGATGGCAAGCGTGTAGCTGCCGTCGAGCCGCCGCGTCATGGCCAGATCGGGGCAATAGACCACCTCGCCAAGATTGACCGTAGGTTTGGTGCGCAGCGCCGTCTGGCGCACGCTGGCCTGCGGAAAGGTGACGCCGTGGCGGCGCATGAAGGCCGATGCCCATGCCCCGCCCGCGCAAAGCACGGCATCGGCGCGGATCGTGCCGCGCTCGGTATGCAGGCCCGAAACCCGGCCATTGGTCAGATCCAGCCCGCGCGCGGCGCAATTCTGATGGATGGTCGCGCCATGCTGCCTTGCCCCTTCGGCAAGAACCGGGGCGGCCAGCGCCGGTTCGGCCTTGCCGTCATGCACCGAATGCAGCCCGCCGACCCATTGCCGCCGGTTCTGGGGAATGCGCTCGCCCGCCTGCGCGCCGGTCAGCATATGGGTTTCGACGCCAAACTCCTTGGCCACCGGACGCCAGCTTTCCCATGCGGCCAGCGTCGCGGCATCATCGGTGGCATAGACGAGGCCCGTGCGGCGAAAGCCCGGATCCATGCCGATTTCGCCGCGCATTTCATCCCACAGCCGCATCGAGAGCAGCGAGAGCGGCATCTCGCGCCGGTCGCGGTTCTGCTGGCGGCACCAGCCCCAGGTGCGGCTCGACTGTTCGCAGGCGACATGGCCCTTTTCCACCAGCGCCACGCGCAGGCCCCGCCGCGCCAGATAATAGGCCGATGCCGTGCCGACGATACCACCCCCGATCACCGCGACATCGACCGCATCGGGCAGATGTTCATCGCTTTTGACCGGTTGAACAACAGGATGCATTTCCTCACCTCTCATCAAGCGATGGCCAACCATTCCATCACAGATACTTGAGCCACCAGATGTCCTTGCGGGCCTTCTTGAAATTGGAAAACCAGCGGGTCGGGAAATAAAGCGGCACAATGAGGGCAAGGTAGAACACCAAAACCCAGCCCAGCGAGTCAAAGCCGAAGACATCGCCATGATTGGTGCCGAACACCGCGCGCGCCGTCAGATAGAAGATGCGCAGCAGATAGAGATGGAAAAGATAGAAGAACATTGGCGCGCTGCCCAGCACCGAGAGCCAGTGGGTGATGCGCGCATGATTGACCCGTTCAAACAACGCCAGAAGGATCAGCCCGGTGCCCAGCGTGGGCAGGAGAAACAGCAGCGAGGGCGGATATTTGGTCAGGGCCAGAAAGCTCATGACCGTGCGGATCGGCTCGCCCGGCACGGTGAACCACGGCGCATCGCCATAAATGTTGATCGCACGCAGGAAGACAAAGCCCGCGATCATCGCCGCGCCGGTGGCCATCAGCCGCGCCATCCGGGCTTCAGGCGCAAGGCGCGAAAACCACGAACCCGCCGACCAGCCGAGGCAGATCACCCCGACCCACGGCAGGACCGGATAGTTGAACTTGACCACCATGCCCGCCAGTTCGATCTGCGAACGCTTGTGCAGGATCGCCCAAGGGATGAACATCGGGCTGTCCGGGGCAAAAGACACGCCATCGAACAGATTGTGCCCGCCCACAATGGCCAGACCCAGCAGCATAACCGCCCGCCCCGGCAGATGGATCAGGCCCGCCAGCACGATCATGCAAAGACCGATGGCCCAGATCACCTGAAGAAACACGAAGTGAAACGGAAACTCGGCACGCCACGAAAAATTGACCAGCGTGAGTTCGAGCAGGACGAGAAAGGCCCCGCGCCGCAGCAGAAAATCGCTGGTTTCGGCCAGAGTATGCCGCTGGCTGTAGAGATAGGCCGAAAGGCCGGTCAGCGCGACGAAGATGGGCGCGCAAAGCGTGCTGGTGATGCGCATAAAGAACAGCGCGGGCAGCGTCGTGCGCGCATCGACCGGATCGCTCACCGGCAAATAAAGCAGCCATGTCTCGCGCACATGGTCGAGCAGCATGAAGAGCATCACCAGCCCGCGCAGGGCGTCAATGCTCTGCAATCGGGTGGCGGTCGCGGCCCTTTCCGCTTTCGCAGGCGGGGTGTCGGTCTGATTCCATGCAATGGCAGCCATAGCGGCCTCCTGACAAAAAGGGGATCAAACGCGCAGCGTAGCCACCGCGTCGATTTCAACCAGATAGCCGTAATGCAATTCCGGCACCGGAACCACCGTGCGCGCGGGCCGCGCCTCGCCCAGCATCTCGGCATAGACGCGGTTGAATTCGGGCCAGTTTTCCACGCCCACGATATAGGCCGTCACGCGGCACAAATCGGCGGGGTTTCCGCCCGCCGCCTCAACAATGGCGAGCATATTGGCAATGGCCTGCCGGGCCTGCGCGGCAAAGCTCATGTCCTCAAGCGGTGCCTTGTCGGCCCGGATCGGCAATTGACCCGAAACATAGAGCATGTCGCCCGCGCGGATCGCCTGGGCATAATGGCCCGCCGGCGCGGGCGCCTGATCGGTCAGGATGGGAGTAAGCGCCTCGTTCATCACCAGCCTCCGAAACGCTGCCACTGGCCGGTGACCAGATCCGAGCCGCCATGTACCACGTTATAGGTGCGATGCTGCGCCCCGGTGGCGCAGGCGTGATTGGGCAGCACCCGCACGCGATCGCCGATGGCCAGATCGGGGAGCTTGCCGTCCGAACCGGGGCGGACGGTGATGATGCCATGCTCCTGATTGGCATCGGCCAGAATGAGATCGGGATAGGGATTGCCCGCCAGATCGCAGACCACGCCATAGCCCTGATTGACGGCCTGTTTGGAGGTGCCGCGATCCTGCGACATGGCCATCCATCCGGCATCGATCAGGATCCAGCCCTTTTCACGCTGATGGCCGATTACCGTGCCCATCACCGAAAGGGCGATATCGTCAATCTGGCAAATGCCGATGCCAGCCATCACCAGATCGAAGAACACAAAGACCCCGGCCCGCACCTCGGTCACACCGGTCAGATCCTGCGCATGATGGGCCGTGGGCGTCGAGCCGATGCTGACCACGGGGCAAGGCAGACCCGCATCGCGCAGGGTCGTTGCCGCGTTGACCACACTGAGTCGTTCCTCTTCGGCGGCCTGTTGCAGCGCCTGCGTCCCACGCGCGGCATAGCTGCCCCCGGCATGGGTGAGGACGCCGCGCAATTCGCCGCCATCACTCAGCGCGCGGCCGATTTCGACCAGCCGCGCCGCATCATCGGGCAGCACGCCCGAACGATGACCATCGCAATCGATCTCGATCAGCGCCGGAATGGCATCGCCGCTCTCGCGCGATGCCTGTGCCACCGCCTGCGCCTGCTCCACCGTGTCGAGCACGACCGCCAGATCGACGCCCCGACGGCGCAATTCGATCACCTTGGCCAGTTTCCACGGCGCGATGCCCACCGCATAGATGATGTCGCGCACCCCGGCGTCGGCAAAGAATTCCGCCTCCTTCAGGGTCGAAACCGTGGCGGGCCCCTGCGGGCTCTCCATCACCTGCCGGGCGACCTCGACCGATTTGGCCGTCTTGAGATGGGGGCGCAAGGTTACACCATGGGGCGCCAGCCGGGCGCGCAGGCGGGCAATGTTGCGCTCCATCCGCTCGGCATCCAGCACGAGGCATGGGGTTTCCAGGGCGCCGAGGCGCAGCGAAGCATCGCTCTGGCGCGTCTGCTCAAGAAGGGTCGGCTCAGTCACCACAGATGTTCCTTACTGAATGGGCGGGTCTGATGGGCCATTGTGTCGGCCCCGCCGCGTGGATACAATTAATGGTTTATGCAGGATGGATTAAGTCTGAAATTAATTCCGTCAGCCATCCCACCACACATGTTCGGCAAAAGTATAGCCCATGAACCCGCCCAGCGGGACCGGATAGAAGCCCCGCAAACGGCGGTCATGGCCATCGAGCAGGCTGATGAAAACCGGGATCACGCTGCCGCATTGCTGGTGGACCAGCCCCTGCATCTCGCCATAAAGCTGCTTGCGGCGCTGGTGGTCGGTCTCGCCCCTCGCCTCGATCAACAGTTTGTCAAAGCGCGGATTTTGCCAGCCGGTTTCGTTCCAATTGGCGTCCGATTTGTAAAACAGGCTGAAGACCATGTCGGCCGTGGGGCGCGGGTTGTTGTTGCCGAAAAACAGCGGGTGCTTCATCCAATGGGTCGACCAATAGCCATCGGCAGGCACCCGGTTGACCGCCAGATCCAGCCCCACACGGGCGCCATATTCCTGAAGGATCGAGGCCATGTCCACCGACCCTTCGGCAGCGGGCGAGGCATAGACCGGCAGGCGTACGCCGCTCAGGCCAGAGCGCTGGACATGCCATTTCGCGCGGTCCAGATCGAGGTTGGTCTGGGGCAGATCGTCGCGGAAATAGGGATGGCCGGGCGGGATCGGCTGGTCATTGGCGATGGTGCCGTAATTGCGGAAAAGCGCGCGGTTGATCAACGGCCGGTCCAACAGGTGGCGGATCGCGGCGGTGAAATCGGGATTTCCGGTGGGCAATTGGTCCTGACGCGCAACCAGATTGGTGTAGAGGCCCGATTTCGTCTCGATGACCCCATGCGCGGGCGAGGCCAGAATGCGCCGGGTCGAGCGCGGATTGACCGCATTGATCAATTGCACATCGCCCGCCAACAAGGCGCTGACACGGCTGACCTCATCGGGAATGGCGATCAGTTCGATCTCGTCGAGATAGGGCCTGCCCGCTTTCCAGAAATCGGGGTTGCGCCGCACCACGGTGCGGATGCCGGGTCGGAATTCGGCCAGACGAAAGGGGCCGGTGCCATTGGCGGTATGCGGATCGTTGTGATCGGCATCCATGATCAGAAAATGCGACTGGGCCAGAATGACCGGCAAATCCGCGTTCGGGCCGGTCAACGTGATGCGGACCTCGCGCGGACCGGTGGCGCGCACATCAGCAAACTGGCGCGCGATATCGGCCATTTTCGAACCGATCACCGGGTCCTTGTGGCGCAGCAGCGAATGGACGACATCCTTCGCGCCCAGGCTCTTGCCATTGTGGAAAGTCACGCCCTTGCGCAGCGTGGCATGCCACACCTGCTGATCGTCGCTGGTCAGGCTTTCGGCCAGAGCGGGCTGGGCATTCAAATGCCGATCCAGCTCGGTCAGCCCACTGTAGAGCATGAAGTGCCGGACATAATCGGTGTTGAGCGCGCCGCGCGCAGGATCAAGCGTATCGCCGATCGAGATGGAGGTGCTGGCCACACGGACGCGCCCGCCCTGTCGGGGCTTGGCATCGGGATCGAGCATGACCGGCGCGGCAGCCGGCCTGCCCAGAAACCGCCCGGCCACGGCCGCCATGCCCAGCCCCGCAACGCCGCCCAGCGCCACGCGTCGGTTGACAGGCCCGCCGGTCACTGCGGATAAAAGCCCAGAATGGCCTTGGTTTCGAGATATTCCTCCAGACCGAAGCGGCCATATTCGCGGCCATTGCCCGATTGCTTATACCCGCCAAAGGCGGCGAAACCGTCCCATGCCGGATGGTTGATATGGACCTGACCCGAACGGATCCGGCCCGCCACGCGGCGCGCGCGGTCAAGGTCGCCCGACTGGACATGCGCGCCCAGCCCATAAACCGTGTCATTGGCGATCCGTACCGCCTCTTCCTCATCGGCATAGGGGATGATGCAGAGGACCGGACCGAAAATCTCCTCCTGCGCGATCCGCATCGTGTGATCGGGGCAGATAAAGATCGTGGGCCGACAATAGAGGCCGCGCTCCAGCCCTTCCGGCTTGCCCGGTCCGCCGCAGATCAGGCGCGCACCCTCGGCAAGGCCGATGCCGATCATCTGCTGCACCTTGTCGAACTGGTTGCGGTTGGCCACCGGGCCAAGGTCGGTCGCATCCTGCGCCGGATCGCCCACCACCAGCGCGTTGGCGGCATCGGCGGCCAGTTGCTCAACTTCGGCCAGACGGCTTTGCGGCACCAGCATCCGCGTCGGGGCGCTGCACGACTGGCCAACATTGCGCATGCCCGCGGCCACGCCCAGCGGCACCACGCGGGCGAAATCGGCATCATCGAGCAGGATATTGGGCGATTTTCCGCCCAGTTCCTGCGTCACGCGCTTGACCGTAGGCGCGGCGGCCTGAGCCACCAGAACACCCGCGCGGGTCGATCCGGTGATCGAGATCATGTCAATGTCGGGATGGGCCGACATCGCGGCGCCCACCACTTCGCCCGTGCCGGTCACCATGTTGAACACGCCGGGGGGCGTCCCCGCATCCTCGATGATCTGGGCCAGCAACTGGGCGCTGAAGGGCGACAATTCGCTGGGTTTGAGCACCACGGTGCAACCGGCGGCCAGCGCCGGGGCCAGCTTGGCGGTGATCTGATAAAGCGGCCAGTTCCACGGCGTGATCAATCCGCACACGCCGATCGCCTCGCGGGCAATGGCGGTGGTGCCTTGCTGGCTCAGAAAGCGGAAGTCGCGCAGCACCTCAATGGCGGCGCGCACATGGGCCAGCCCAAAAGGCACATGGGCGGCGCGGGCGAAGGTGATGGCGCAGCCGATCTCCTGGCTGATGACCTGTGCGAGCATCTCCGCCCGCTCCTCCATCAGCGTCAGAATGCGGCCCAGCAAAGCAAGGCGTTCTTCGCGCGAACTGGCGGAAAAGGCCGGGAACGCGGCGCGGGCGGCGGCCACCGCCGCGTCCACATCGGCCGGGCCGCAGGCCGCCACCGTGCCGATCATTTCCTCGGTCACCGGGCTGAACACCGGTATCGGTTCGGCCACGACAATGGGGGCTTTCCATTCGCCACGGACATAGATGAGATCACAGGAGGGCAAAGGCATCATCAGCCGGGCTTTCGCGCATCAGGGTTGGGTTGCTTGGGCGCCGATGATATGGCATGTCATGAATATCGCAATTAATACGATCTACATTCTTCATTAAGCCCAAACCTAATGATTACGACCGAGGATCTCACCTTCTTTCAGGTTCTGGCCCGCTCCCCCTCGCTGGCCGAGGCGGCGCGCAGCCTCAATGTCACCGCCCCGGCGGTTACGCAGCGGTTGCGCGCATTGGAGGCCCGCGTCGGGGTCAGGCTGGTTGATCGCAATTCGCGCGGGCTGAGCCTGACCGATGAAGGGGAACTGATCGCCTCGGAAGGGCTGGAGATCATCGGCGCCATCGAGGATCTGGCCGAAAGGCTGGCCTCGCGCACCAGCAAGATCCGCGGGCATTTGCGGGTGGCGGCCCCCTATGGCTTTGGCCGGCGCTATGTCAGCCCGGTGGTGGAAACATTTGCCAGAGCCCATCCGGCCACGACCGTCACGCTCGAACTGTCCGACAGTCCCATCCGGCAGGTCAGCGAAAGCTGGGATATTGTCGTGCATATCGGCGCCCTGCCAGAAAGCGACAGGCTGGTGACGACGCTGGCGCCCAACCGCCGCATCCTGTGCGCGGCCCCCGCCTATCTTGAGAGCAGCCCGCCTCTCGCCACGCCCCATGACCTGGTCGATCACCGGTGCCTTGCCCTGCGCGAGAACAATGAGGACGTCACGCTGTGGCGCTTGCGGCATGAGGGCAAGGAGCCGATGACCGTGCGTGTCAAACCCGCCATGTCCAGCAATGACGGCGAAATCGTGCGCGACTGGGCGCTGGCGGGGCTTGGCGTGATGGTGCGCAGCGAATGGGATGTGGCCGGGGATCTGGCGGCGGGACGGCTGGTGGAAATATTGCCCGGATGGGCGCTGCCCTGCGCCGATGTGGTGGCGCTGGTCCACGCGCGCAACGGGCGCAGCGGGCGGGCCAGCGCCTTCCTTGATGACTTGCGCGAAGCCCTCGCCAAGGTGCCGTGGCGAGTTTGAGACCGCTCGCTGCGCCGGATGCAGAGGCGACAGGCCGGACTTGAACCCGCAAAATAAGGACCAAAGGCGTCCAGAAAACCGGCGGCCATTCCAGCCTGTGCAACGATTGCCTTGAAACCGGGAAAGTTCAGGATGGCACTTCTATAACTTTAGGATATTGGGAGGCGGTAACCACCCGGCCTCCGCGACCAGTCAAGGTCGGTAAAGCGGCCTATTCCAGCGGTTGACGGGGCGGTTGTAATTTCACTGGCCCTTGGCCGGCGATATAGCGACCGGGCAGCCGGCAGGAGAAACGGCATGATCGCACGCGAATTGATTGGTACGGCACAGGTTCCCGATGGCGAGGAATTGCGCCTCTTTCGCCATGGCGGCGATTTCATGATTGTGCTGGATCGCAACGAATTGATGAGCACGCGCATGCGCGGCTCCGAAGAGGCACTGGCCGTCATGTCCTGCACGCGCATCGCCGGTGCAGTGCAACCGCGCATGCTGATCGGCGGCTACGGGATGGGCTTCACTTTGCGCGCCGCGTTGGCCAATCTGCCTGATGACGCAAAGGTCACCGTTGCCGAAATCGTGCCCGAGATCATTGCCTGGGCGCGCGGGCCGATGGCCGAGGTGGCGGCGGGCTGCCTTGACGATCGGCGCGTCAAGCTCGTGCAAGGCGATGTCGCCGACGTGATCGCCGATTCGCCGGGCGAATTTGATGCTATCCTGCTTGATGTCGATAACGGGCCCGACGGATTGGTCCGCGCCGACAATGACCGGCTGTATGCCAAGGCCGGCTTGCGCACGGCCGCCCGAGCGTTGCGTCCCGGTGGGGTATTGGCGATCTGGTCCGCTGCGCGTGACGATGCCTTCACGCGGCGTCTGAAATCTGCTGGCTTCACTGTGGACGAGGTCACGGTCTATGCCCGCTACGATAAACAAGGCAACGGCAAGGGCGCCAAGCACGTGATCTGGTTCGCAACATTGGGCACAGCGCGTTAACCGCGCGGGTCACAACCCGGCGACCATCAGCATCGGGCCTATTTGGGCGCCACGACGATCGCAAACAGCCGGTCTATATTCAGCTGAAGGTCCTGCACAGCCGGGTTTTCGGCATATTTGGCCAGCCCCAGCGGCAGGCTCATGCTCTCATGCAGGGCCGAAGTTTCCGCGTCGGTCAGGAGGCCTCGCTTTCTCAGGATGTTGGCAAGGCTGACAATTCCGTTGATCGCGGAAACGTCCGACGCTTCAAGGGCTTCAACCAGATCTTGTTCGGTAAGGTTCGGGCTGTCGGTCATTGCGGTGCACCTTGCCATTGCGCAGCAGCGAGCTTTTCCTGCTGGGCAAGTTCCCGCCCGCGAGCGACCTCAAGGACTTGGTCGGCCATGCTGCGCCACGCTTTCTCGGAGCGCAATGCGCGTTCGCGCACGTTCTCCAGCACACAGCAGGCCGCTTCCTGTGCAGCCTGTTCGGCTCGTTCCATGAGAAATTCGTACGACAGCGCCATCTGCATTCACTCCGGGGTTGTGTAAGGGAAATCGGACATCTCGGCGGTTGCCCGCGATAGTTACGCGGCATTCGCTGGCGCGTTTGCGTCAGGCGCTTGCCGGCCCCGAACGAGGGTTCATGCTCCAGGCACAGGCCGCTGCAGCGCCGAGTTGGCGCTGGACAGCGCTTATCCGGTCCGCAATCGACGAGGCGCGGGCAAGATGGGCCCGGCGAGCATCGTTGCAGACGGAATTGTCAGCCCGCATCAACGCTTGCTGGTGAGCGGCATATTCTTTGTTGATATCCATAGGACATCTCCTGCTGGACGCGGCCTTGCCCAACGCATCGGCGCGCAAGGTCTTTCCGCGTGCGTTTTCCTGATCAATCGATCATCCCCGCGACAAGGCGTCGCAGTTCCAGGGGCGAAAGCATACCGTAGGAAGTCATGGTCCGATCCATCGCGTGGTCTTCTGCCGGGTTGCTGCGGGGCAAATGTGTGTGGCGTTTGAGAGCGCCGATATGCATCAAAGTCATTCTATCCTTGCGGGCGGCCTATGCAGCTGCCTCATGAAATCGAGTTGGCGCCTGATCATAGGCCCGCGGGTACCGCCAGACCCTTGGCCGGGCGTCCGCCCGCGATAATGATCCGACCCTTGATCAGGTCATACGGCGTCATTTCCAGGTATGCGCGGTCGCCAATACCGGCGGGATCCTGAAACGGCGTATTTTACCTGCCCCGCAGGCGATAATCCGATGCCCATTTTTGATCGTCGCGCCAAAACGTGGGTCAGACACGATCGCATCGATCTCGCCTTCAACCGGCATGAGCTCTTCTATCGCCCAACCAGTTCCTTGCGTACAAAAAGTCATCCGTGAACGGGCGAATCCCGGCGCGGAGCCATAGAGCATGAAATGGAAAAAGGGACCGCAAAGGCGGCAGTCAAATTCCGTCGCAAATGACGTAAGGCGATTTTTGCCTAGCACATAATCTGAAAATTGCAAACATATTCGAAACATGCATCAGCCCGCGTGGATCATGCACATCATTATTTATAATTAAAGGCAATGCCATGTGCAGAGACAATTATTTCAATGCATTTCATTGCCAATACATATCTAAATATCGCCCCTTAACTCAGGATAATTTTCGCCGCTTATGGAGGCGGTTCCGATGCCCTCGCGGAAACGTCAGACCGCAAGCAAAGGCCCTCGCCCAAACGGACTGGTCTATGCATCGCAAGCAGGACGCCTCGGAAAACCTATGAATCGTAAATTATTGATGTAATACAGTGCCTTAGAGATGAGCGGCAGCGGTTAAGGCAGGACAGCCGGGTTTCTTTGATCTTTCGGACCGATACGAGGCGCTGAGTGCCGCAGGCCGTTGGCGGCGCTGTTTCGGCGCAGCGTCCGACGCAAAGGTCGCCGACCGCCCCGGTGCTGATGATCAAGATCCAGGCGCTGCAGGTGCTTTATTCGCTGTCAGACGGGACGGCCGAGTTGCAGATCAAGGGCCGCCCTTCGTTAGGGCGCTTGCTGGGCCAAGGCCTCGACGTCATCGTGCGGGATGCGACGACATATGGCTGTTCCGCGAGTGTCTGGCGCAGGCCACGGCGATCGACAAACTCGTCGCCTGTTTGGATGCCACCCTCAAGGATCGGGGTTATCTCGCAATGAGTGGCTCGATCATCGACGCCACAATGCTTCCCGCGCCCAAGCAGGGCAACACCGAAAAGGCGAAGGTGCGGCAGATAGAGCGCTCTCCACCACAGCACGGCACGTCGCCGGTGCGGGAGCACAAATGGGAACGCGTTAAGATTGAGAGAAAGCCGTAACCGGCTGTTGTTGGCACCCTAAAGGTGTCAGTACTTACCCATGTAGATAGGTAAGTGGCGGAGAGGCAGGGATTCGAACCCTGGATACCCTCACGAGTATGCCGCATTTCGAGTGCGGTGCATTCGACCACTCTGCCACCTCTCCGCAGAGGTTTTGGATGAAACCGCAAGGGCTTCGTCCCGGTCGGGAGCCGCCCTCTAGCCAACGAATCACACCTTGCCAAGCCCTAATTTCAC
Organism: Novosphingobium sp. KACC 22771; assembly: GCF_028736195.1. Taxonomy (GTDB): domain Bacteria; phylum Pseudomonadota; class Alphaproteobacteria; order Sphingomonadales; family Sphingomonadaceae; genus Novosphingobium. Next base: position 2,907,612 of record NZ_CP117881.1, read on the forward strand.
ATGGTTGTGGATTTTCTGAAGCGCGCCTTGTTTTGCGCTGCAACAGGCCTATATTTCCCATCATGGACAGAACGAGTTTCTTCTCTCCCCAGGCCGGACGTCGGATTGACGTACCTCGCGCCGCTCAGGCCCGCTTTGCGATCGGCGATGTTGTACGCCACCGCGACCATGATTTTCGCGGTGTGGTGTTCGATGTCGATCCCGTGTTCGCCAACAGCGAGGAGTGGTATGAGTCCATCCCGCAAGAGCTGCGCCCCGACCGCGACCAGCCCTATTACCACCTCTTTGCCGAGAGCGAGGAGGACAGCTATATCGCCTATGTCAGCCAGCAGAACCTGATCCGTGACACAGGCGGCGATCCGGTGGAGCACCCTGCCCTGCCGCAGGTGTTCGAGCCGTTTGACGGCGCACGCTACCGGTTGCGTGCCGGCCTGAGCCACTAAGGCAAAACGAGCGCCCATCAAAAAACCCGCCGAGGAACGCCCCGGCGGGTTTTTTGATGCCTTCGTTCGGCCCGAAGCCTCAGCCCTTGAGCTTCCACCCGGATTTCAGCACCAGATAGGTCACCACGCCGATCACCGCATTGAGCGCGGCCAGACCCAGCGCGCCATGCAGCACCGCCTGATTGGTCGCCCCAATGTCGCTTTGGCCCAGAAAGCCGAAACGGAAGCCGGAGATCACATAGAAGAACGGATTGACCCGGCTGACCGACTGAAACGCCGGGGAGAGGTTGTCGATCACATAGAACGTGCCCGAGAGGAGCGCCAAGGGCTGGACCACAAAATTGGTGACGGCGGCGTTGTGATCGAACTTTTCCGCCCAGACCGACGAGAGCAGCCCGATCAGCGAAAGCAGCATCGTGCCCATCAGCCCGAACCACACCACCGCCCAAGGGTGGGCCACCCCCAGCGTTACGCCCGGCCAGAGCAGCATGGCGCCCGCCAGCGCCAGCCCGACCAGAATGCCGCGCGTCATCGCGCCTGCAATCATCCCGGCCATCAATTCCGCCGCCGTCAAAGGCGGGGTCAGAAAATCGACGATCGTGCCCTGGATCTTGCCCGCAAGGAAACTGAACGAGGCATTCTGGAACGCATTGTTCATCATGCCCATCATGATCAGCCCCGGCGCAACAAAGGTGGCGAAATTCACCCCCAGCACCATTCGCCCGCCACGCCCCATCGCCACGGTGAAAATCACCAGAAACAGCAGAGTCGTCACCGCCGGCGCCCAGATGGTCTGGGTCTGCACTTTCATGAAGCGGCGCACCTCTTTCATGTAGAGAGTCCACAGCCCGAGGCGGTTGATGCCATGGATCATGGGCTCTCCCTGAACGGGAAATTGCCTTAAACGGGGACGAAGCTGCGAATCATCGGTGATTGCGGCGTTCTGGGCGGCATTGCGGGGTTGATCGGCCATGCTTGCCCGACTATCGGGTAGCGCGCGGGCTGGCAAGACTTGCGCCGCGCTTTCAATCACCCCACATTAGGGCGAGCGGAAGATTTCAGGATAAAAGGCAGCAAGGCACGCATGAGCTGGACCGAAGAACGCATCGACAAACTGACCCGCATGTGGGAAGGCGGCGCCACCGCCAGCCAGATCGCGGAGGAATTGGGCGGCGTGTCGCGCAATGCCGTGATCGGCAAGGCGCACCGTCTTGGGCTCAAGGCCCGGCCTAGCCCGGTCAAGTCGAATGATCGCCACGAGGAAGCCGCGCCTGCCCCGGTTCAGGCCGCGCCGCCTCCGCGCCCCGCTCCTGTCGAAGCGCCCGCGCCGCGCGCTGCAGCGCCCGCTCCACGCCCGGCGCCCGCCGCACCTGTGGCTCCGCCGCCTGCGCCGGTTGCGGCCGCTCCTGCCGCGCCTGCGGCTGATGCTCCGGCGGCCCCGCCCGCCCCGCGCATCGTCTCGGTCGGCCCCGGCGGCTTTTTGCGTCAGGGTCCGGGCGAGCAGCAGGCCCCCATTCCTCCCGCTCCGCCGCGCCGCCTCGTGCCCGCCAAGCCCAGCGCCGATATTGCCGACAAGACCAGCCTGCTGGATCTCAACGACCGTATCTGCCGCTGGCCGATGGGCCATCCGGGCGAACCCGATTTCCACTTCTGCGGCGAGAAGGTGAACCCCGGCTTCCCCTATTGCGTCGAACATTGCGGCCGCGCCTATCAGGCGCAATTGCCGCGTGGCCATCGCCGTCCTCCGCCGCCGCTGCCTTTCGGCAATCCGCGCGTGCGTTAAACGCCTGTTGAACAGCAAGGGCGCGCAAGCGGCATGATCAGCCGTTTGCGCGCCTTGTTGCATTTGGCCACATCGAAACCGCAATTTTGGGGCAACCGCCGTTTCCATGACCCTAGATCACACCAGACTGTTTCCCAATCTGCGCCGGGTGGTGGTGGCAGGGTTGCTGATCGCGCTGGTCGCGGGCATGTTTCTGCCGGTCTATTCCGACGAAATCGGTTGGCGGCTTCAGGAACGCGCCTGGCTCGACGGGCTGGACAAGCTCTATTCGGAAAATTGCGGGCCCAACACGCTGGCTGTGCCGCCCTTTTTCATGTGGCCGGTGCGCTGGTATTCGGCCTTTTTCAACACGCGCTTTCCCGACCCGCTGTTCGTGCGCGTTTCGGGCGTTGGCTATGCGATCGTGTTTATCGTCATGGTGCTGCGTCTGGTCAAACAGATCGGGCGCAGTTCGGATGAGCGCCATTCGCTGGCCATTATCGCCTCGGCGCTGATGGGTCTGGGCGTGATGCCGCTGCTGTTGGTGTGGAGCCGCCCGGAACAGCCGATCTTTCTGGCCGCAACAGCCGCCGTGCTGATCGCGAGTGCGGGCTGGCGTTCGCCGGGCAATCTGTTCGCGCCGTTCAACGGCATCGCCTATACCAACGCCACCGCCAGCCCCGGCACGGCATGGCGCCGCTCGCTGACCATTCTAGCGCTGGCGCTCATTGCCATGTCCTATCATTTCAAGGCGGTGCTGGTGGTGCCCGCCTTTGCCGCCTGTATCATCTTTGCCAGTCGCGGGCGACGCGCCCTGTTTGCGCGCTGCGTGGCCATCGTGCTGCTGCTGCTGGCCACGGGCAGCGCGGCGAAATACTGGATCAACCGGGTGGAATGCCCCGCCGATCCCATCATTGCCAAACAGCACGCCCGCAACAATCTGGCCGGACAGCTCGACATCGGCGCGATCAGCAAGACGCAGCTGGTCCTCAAGGTGCTCCAGAACTACAAGCTCAACGCCTATGTCGACAAGGCCGCCCCTGCGGTCAGCCCGCGCTCGATGTGGCTGCCGGTGGGCATGGTCAGCCAGGATGAGATGAGCGGTTGGCGCGGGGGCATGACGATCATCTGGGCCACCGCGCTGCTGGCCGCGATCATCAGCTTTGTGGGCGGGGTGCGCAATATGTGGCGCGAAAAGGTGATCCCGCCCGAACCGGTCATCTCGCTGATGCTGCTGGGCGCGGTGTCGATCTGGTGCCTCAGCCAGTATGACCGCAACCCCTATGAATCCAGCTTTGTCCTGCCGCTGCTGATGCTGGCGATCATTCTGGCGATGGCCAGCCCGCATCGCTGGGAAGGATTGCGCCGCTGGACCAGCACGCTGGCGCTGGCCATCGGGCCGCTGATGCTGCTCTCGATCGTGCTGGTGTCGGGCCTGTACGGCCCGCGCCTCATCGACGATGCCCAGCGCCGCGACTGGCTGCCCTCGCATCCCTGGTCGGTGCCGGTGTTCGGCTATCACGCCTCGTACAAGGACATCATGGGCGCGGCGCGGCAATGCAACCTGCCCATGCCGCGCGAGGCGCGCCACCTGCTGCTCGATGATGTCACCTATTTCGCCTATATGCAGAGCCGGATGCCGGACCATGAACTGGCCGTGCTGCCGCGCCATTTCCGCGGCTCGATCAATGATCCGGTGGCCTATCTGGCGGCGCAGAACAGCGACGGCATCCTGATGCGCTGCAAACGGCTGCCGCCCTTTTTGCAGAACATCGCCCATCGCAGCGGCAATTACTGTTGCGTTACGCCCGCCGACTGGTCGAAATTGCCGCCCGGCGCCACGGTGTTTCATGATGGGCCGCCTCCGCCGCATCCCTGATCGGCAATCTGCGTAAATATCCGGTCCAAAGCAGAAACCGTGTTTCCATAGGCCGGCGCTACGTTGCGCCCATGACTTCGCACGACCCGAATCTTTCTCCGCGTCCGTCCAAAGGACTGCTTGGCTGGCTGAGAGGAGGTGCGCGTGAAGAGGAAGTGCCGCAGGACAAGGGACCGGTCGAAACATCCGTCGCGCTGGATCCGCGCCGCCTGGCACGCAGTCAACTGCTGGCCGATATTGCGGATTTCTTGCTGGTCCATGATCTGGAAATCAACCCGATCACACTGGGCGTCGCGCATAATTACCTGAACGGCGGCGATGGCGCGATGACGCGCAGCATCGACCAGCGCCTCCAGTCGCGCCAACCGCTGACGCTGGAATGGATCGAAATGATCCTGCGCGAAAATGGCGGGGATCAGAGCGAATTTCTTAATCGGCTGATGAACCGCCTCGAATCGAACATCGAGGCGTTTGACCGCACCAGCACCGCCGCCAAAACCGCCGCCAGCGAATATGGCGATGCGCTCTCAGCCCATGTCGACGGGCTGGAGGAGATGAAACCTGCCAGCGCGCCGGTCGATACGGGCGAACTGGTGCACGAACTGGTGTCCATCGCACGGACCATGCTGGAGCGCACGGCCAGTCTGGAAAAGGATATGGCCCGCTCGATGCTGGAGACCCGCGCCCTGCGCCGCAGCCTTGAACAGGCCCGGCGCAGCGCCGAGGAGGACCATCTCACCGGCCTGCCCAACCGGCGCGCGTTCGAACACCGATTTAACAGCGAATTTGCCAGCGCGCGGGATGCAGGCGATCAATTGGCGGTGGCCTTTTGCGACATCGACAATTTCAAGCGCATCAATGACGAGCATGGCCATGAAGCGGGCGACCGGGTTCTGCGCAATGTTGCCTCGGCGCTGACGCGGATTTCCGACGACCGCTGTCACGTGGCGCGTCATGGCGGCGAGGAGTTTGTCGTGCTGCTGCGCGGACGATCCCTGCATCAGGCGTGGGAATTGCTTGACGATGCCCGCGCGGCTCTTGCCGAAAGGCGAATGGTCAACCGCGCCAGCGACATGCCGATCGGCAAGGTCACATTTTCGGCCGGGATTGCCGATGTGTTTTCCTTTGCCGATTCGCGCGCCGCTCTGCGCGCTGCCGACAAAGCGCTCTATCGCGCCAAGGCCGAGGGACGAAACCGCGTGATGGTGGCCGAACCCTCGCCCGAAGAACGCGCGCGCAGCAAGCCTCCCGCCAGCTAGACCAGCTTCTTGGTCGCCCCACCAAGAAGAAGGCCCGCCTCCATCGCTGGAGGCGGGCCTTTTCTTTGATCCCAAGGGAGAGCGCGGACGCCCTCCCCCATTATGGGATCAATCTTCCGACTTCAGGAAAGCCGGCATGTGATCGGGATTGCCACCCTCTTCGCGATCACGGCGCGGGCCACGGTCACGGCCACCATCGCGGCCGCCTTCACGGCGGGGGCCGCGGTCGCGGTCGCCGCCACGCGGACGGCGGTCGCCGCCACGGTCGCCACGATCAGCGCGGGGTTCGCGCGGTTCGCGGGGCGGACGGGTGTCTTCCAGCTCGCCGCCGGTTTCCTGATCGACGACGCGCATCGAGAGGCGAACCTTGCCACGCGGATCGATTTCCAGAACCTTGACGAAGACTTCCTGGCCTTCCTTCACCACGTCGGTCGGCTTTTCCACGCGCTCGTTCTTCATTTCGGACACGTGGACCAGACCGTCCTTGCCGCCCATGAAGTTTACGAAGGCGCCGAAATCGACGATGTTGACGACCTTGCCCTTGTAGATCTTGCCGACTTCGGCCTCTTCCACAATGCCCAGGATCCAGGCCTTGGCGGCCTCAATCTGGCCCAGATCGCTCGACGAGATCTTGATCACGCCTTCATCGTCAATGTCGACCTTGGCGCCGGTGGTGGCCACGATTTCGCGGATCACCTTGCCGCCCGTGCCGATGACGTCACGGATCTTCGACTTGTCGATGCTGATGGTTTCGATGCGCGGAGCATGCGCCGACAGTTCGGTGCGCGCTTCGCCCAGGGCCTTGAGCATTTCGCCCAGGATATGCGCGCGGCCTTCCTTGGCCTGAGCCAGAGCCTGCGCCATGATTTCCTGCGTGATGCCCGCAACCTTGATGTCCATCTGCATCGTGGTGATGCCTTCAGACGTACCGGCCACCTTGAAGTCCATGTCGCCCAGGTGATCTTCGTCACCCAAAATGTCGGACAGCACGGTGAAATCGTCGCCTTCAAGGATCAGGCCCATCGCGATGCCCGAAACCGGGCGCACCAGCGGCACACCGGCGTCCATCATCGAGAGCGAACCGCCGCAGACGGTAGCCATCGAGGATGAACCGTTCGACTCGGTGATGTCCGAAAGAACGCGGATCGTGTAGGGGAAGTCTTCCTTCGAAGGCAGCACCGGATGCAGCGCACGCCATGCCAGCTTGCCATGGCCCACTTCGCGGCGACCGGGGGCGCCAAAGCGGCCCACTTCACCCACCGAGTACGGGGGGAAGTTATAGTGCAGCATGAAGTTCGAATACGACAGGCCGTCAAGGCCGTCGATCATCTGCTCGGCGTCCTTGGTGCCCAGCGTGGTGGTACAGATCGACTGCGTTTCACCGCGCGTGAACAGCGCCGAACCATGGGTGCGGGGCAGGAAGCCGACCATCGATTCGATCGGGCGGATCTGCGTGGTGGTGCGCCCGTCGATACGCTTGCCGTCCTTGAGGATGGCGGTGCGCACGATTTCGGCTTCCAGCTTCTTGGTCACCTTGATGGCGACCATCTGGGTCTGGGGCGTTTCATCGGCAAAAGCGGCCTTGGCCTTGGCGCGCACTTCGTTGAGCGCGTTCGAGCGGGCCGACTTGTCGGTCAGCTTGTAGGCGGCGGCGATGTCCTTGCCCACCAGCTTCTTGAGCTTGGCCTTCATGTCGGCGGTGTTGTCCGACAGGTCGATTTCCCAAGGATCCTTGGCGGCCTTTTCGGCCAGCTCGATGATCGCGCCGATCACCTTGCGGCTTTCCTCGTGGGCAAACATCACGGCGCCCAGCATCTCGTCCTCGGTCAGCTCCTTGGCTTCCGATTCGACCATCATCACGGCATTGTGCGTGGCGGCCACGACGAGGTCGAGACGGCCTTCAGCCACCTGCGCCATCGACGGGTTGAGCTGATATTCGCCATCCTTGAAGCCCACGCGGGCCGCACCGATGGGGCCCATGAAAGGCACGCCCGAGATGGTCAGCGCGGCCGAGGCAGCGATCATCGCGACGATATCGGGTTCGGTCTCGCCGTCATAGCTCATCACCTGAGCAATAACGTTGATTTCGTTGTAGAAACCTTCGGGGAACAGCGGGCGGACCGGACGGTCGATCAGGCGGGAAACCAGCGTTTCCTTTTCCGTCGCGCCGCGCTCGCGCTTGAAGAAGCCACCGGGAATACGGCCGGCAGCCGAAAACTTTTCCTGATAGTGGACGGTCAGCGGGAAGAAGTCCTGGCCTTCCTTCACCGACTTAGCGGCGGTCACGGCGCAAAGCACCACGGTTTCGCCATAGGTGGCCAGAACAGCGCCGTCAGCCTGACGGGCGATACGGCCGGTTTCGAGGGTGAGGGTCTTTCCGCCCCACTCCAGCGATACGGTCTTAACGTCGAACATTTCTTATCCTTCAGCCCGCAAGGCCCTATTGCCATGCAGGGTTTGCTGCCGGGATAGCCGTCCCGGTGCGGTGCAGGGCTTTTGATCATGCCCCAAGGCCCCCGCCGAATTGCGGGAAAAGCCCCAAAATCAATCGTGCTCCCGATATGCAAACCGCCCCGAAGCGGGGCGTGTTCAACAAATCGGGCGCTGTATAGCGGAAAAGGCGGCGCCGATCCATCGGCAACCGCCTTTTGCCAAAAACGAAACGCCCCGGTTGGGGCGCTTCGAAAAACCTGGCTTACTTACGCAGGCCCAGCTTGGCGATGAGAGCGTTGTAACGCGCCACATCCTTCTTCTTCAGATAGGCCAGCAGCGTGCGACGCTTGTTGACCAGCTGAAGCAGACCGCGACGCGAGTGGTTGTCCTTCGCGTGGGTCTTGAAGTGTTCGGTGAGGTTGACAATGCGCGTGGTCAGGATCGCAACCTGCACTTCGGGCGAACCGGTGTCGCCGGCGTGCTGGGCGTTGTCAGCGATCAGTTCCTGCTTCTTTTCAGCGGTAATCGTCATAATCTCTACTCCGCGACATCCGAAAGGTTGAAACCCCGCTCGACCTTGGCCAAGCCTCCCTCAAGCTGCATCAACGCGACGGGCACCTTGCCCAGCCGCGCCAGATAAAGCCCATCGGGATAGGGCTGCCCGACAAGAACACGGCCCTGACGGACCGCCCCTGCCTGTTCGGGCGAGAGGGATAGAGCCGGGATGTCGACCAGCCCTGCCTCAAGCGGCAGAAGTTTAGTTTCAAGCGAGGCCCCCTGACCGATTTCGTTCAGAGAGTCCAGCGAAATCGCGTGATCCAGCGTAAACGGCCCCGCCGACAGCCGCCGGAGCATCGTTACCGAACCCCGCGTCCCCAGCGCCAGTGCGATGTCTCGCGCCAGACTGCGAATATAGGTGCCCTTCGACACATGGGCGCGCAGGGTCGCCCAGTCCTCGCCCGCGTCGATCATGTCGAGCGCATGGATGGTGACGGCGCGGGTGGGCATATCCACCGCCTCGCCCCGACGCGCGCGGTCATAGGCGCGCACCCCGTCGATCATCAGCGCCGAATAGGCGGGCGGCACCTGCTCGATCGGCCCGGTGAAGGACGGCAGCACCGCCGCGATCTCCGCCGCGATCGGGCGCACATCGCTGGTGGCCACAACCCGCCCCTCAAGGTCGAGCGTCTCGGTCTCCTCGCCGAACTTCACCGTGAAATCATAGGTCTTGGACGCATCGAGCATCCGCCCCGTCAATTTCGTCGCCTCGCCCAGCGCGATGGGCAGGATCCCGCTGGCCAGCGGGTCCAGCGTGCCGCCATGGCCCACCTTGATCCCGCCTTTCAGCTTCATATTATACCCCGCCGCGCGCAGATTGCGCTTGACCGCACTGACCGCCTGCGTGCTGCCCAGTTCCAGCGGCTTGTCGAGAATGATCCAGCCGTGAACGCTCACGCCCCAATCCCCCGCGCGGCCGAAAAATGCCGTCGACAAAGCGCCACATAGCGATCATTCCCGCCGATCTCGGTCTGCGCCCCCTCGATCACCGCCTTGCCCGCATCGTCCACGCGCAGGTTCATCGTTGCCTTGCGCCCGCAATGGCAAACCGCCTTTAATTCGACCAAAGCGTCGGCAATGCCCAGCAAGGCCGCCGAACCGGGAAACAATTCCCCCTGAAAATCGGTGCGCAAACCATAGCACAGCACCGGAATGCCACCCTCATCGGCAATGCGCGCGGCCTGCCACACCTGCTGCGGCGACAAAAACTGCGCCTCATCGATCAGAACGCAGGACAAAGGCCCGGCCGCATGCGTTGCCACCACCGCCGCGTGAATATCGGTGTCCGCGCCAAACCGATGCGCGTCGGCATGCAGGCCGATCCTGCTCTCGATCGCATGGGCGCCCCCGCGATGGTCCAGCGCTGCCGTCCACAGCATCGTGGCCATCCCGCGCTCGCGATAATTGAAATCGGCCTGAAGCAGCGTGGTCGACTTGCCCGCGTTCATGCTGGCATAGTAAAAATAGAGCTTGGCCATCGGTCAGGCTTGCTCTTCGCCCTCTTCATCGCCGCTGCCGATATCGCGCAGCACGCGCGGATCGGCCAGCAGCGCATCAATGCGGCTCGCCTCGTCAAAGCTTTCATCGGGCAGGAACTTGATCTTGGCCGCATATTTCAGCTTCAACTTGCCCGCGACCTCTTTCTGGAAAAAGGCGATGTTCGTGCGCAACGCCTTGAGCACGATCTCCTCATCCTGGCCCAGCAACGGCTTCACAAACACGGTGGCGTGGCGCAGATCCGGGCTCATGCGGACCTCGGTCACACTGACCGAATGGGCGGTCAGGATATCATCATGCACCATCTGGCGCGTCAGCAGGTCGGAAATCACATGCCGCACCTGTTCGCCCACCTTGAGCAGGCGGACCGAGCGGTTTTCGGGCGTTGAAGTTTGGTGGCGTGCCATAAAGTCTCATCAATTCTGTCGCCGGATCGTACCGGCCTGTCGTGAATTTGCTTTGCTCATGGAACGCATCGCTTGGCAATGACTTCTATCACCCGAGCGGCATTGAAATCGGCTCTCGCCCGGCAATTTCAACGCCTCGAAGGAGGAATGCATGCGTAAATTTATCGGACTCGCGCTTTGCGCCCTGATTTTGGCCCCCACCGTTGCATCGGCCCAGCCCGGCGATTGGCGCGGCCACGGCCGTGGCCATTGGGACCATGGGCGTCATGGCGGACGCGGGCCCGACTGGCACGGCGGACGCGGACCGGGCTGGCATGATGGCCGCGGCTGGGCGCCCCAACCCGGTTGGCGCCAATTCCGTCGCGGCGAACGCTTCTACGCCAATCGCGCGCCCAATTATGTTGTCATCAACGATTACCGCCGCTGGCACCGGCTGCGCCCTCCCCCGCGCGGCTATCGCTGGGTGCGCAGCGGCAATGACGCCCTGCTCGTCGGCATTGCCAGCGGCATCGTGGCCAGCGTCATCGTGGGCGCCATGCGCTGAATTTTCCCCCAGCACTGCCAAACTTGGCCCGCCCTGCATCATCAGGGCGGGCCTTTTCTTTGGTGCCAGCGACGACGAAAATGCGACAATTTAACACAAGAATGACCGGCACCGTTCAGCTTCCCGTGCATTAGCCCATTGTAAGCATTGGATATTGAGAATTTCCATTCTTCCTAAAGGAGAAGCATCATGAAGACCCCCATCGCGCTGGTGCTGGCAGCCGCCCTGCTGGCCCCTTCGGCCCCCGCCTTCGCCCAGCCTGGCCGCCATGACGGCCCCGGCCGCGGCTATGACCACCGCGACTACCGCGGCCCTCAGGCCCAACGCCCCTTCGTCCAATTCCGCAAGGGCGAGCGTTTCGACCGCCGCCGTGCGCCCAATTACGCCGTCGTCGATTATCATCGCTACCGCCGCCTCTCCCCGCCGCCGCGCGGCTATCACTGGGTACGCAGCGGCAATGACGCTGTGCTCGTGGCCATCACCACCGGCATCGTGGCCAGTGTGATCGTCGGCGCCATGCGCTAAAACCCGCGTGTGGGCGGCGCATCGCACCGCTCACAACTGAACCCGCCCCGGCCCACTATGGAATCATGGCAGCGCGTTTCACCGCTGCCTCCCTCCCCCGGCCGGGCGGGCATCAGAAACGGCAAAAGGGCGGCCTCCCGGATCGGGAAGCCGCCCTTTTCCTTGCCGATCCGTCAAAGGATCAGAGCGTGCGCTCGCGCATTTCCACTTCGAAGACTTCGAGCATATCGCCCGACTTCACATCGTTGGTCGCCTCGAGCACCACGCCGCATTCGAGCCCTGCGCGCACCTCGGCCACATCGTCCTTGAACCGGCGCAGCGAGGCCACGGTGGTCTTCGAAACGATGACGTCGTTGCGGGTAAGACGGGTGTGAAGACCCTTCTTGATATAGCCCTCGACGACCAGCAGACCGGCCGCCTTGTTGTGCTTGCCCGCCGGGAACACTTCCTTGACCTCGGCGCGGCCGACCACGGTTTCGATCCGCTCCGGACCCCAGACGCCCGCCATTTCCTTGGCGATGTCATCGGTCAGGTGATAGATCACGTCGAAATACTTCATCCGCACCTTGAAGCGTTCGATGATCTCACGCGCCTTGGCATTGGGACGGACGTTGAAGCCGACGATCGGAGCGCCCGAAGCGGCCGCCAGATTGACGTCGCTTTCGGTGATCGCACCCACGCCGCTGGCCAGCACCTTGAGCTTGATCTCGTCATTCGAGAGACGGTTGAGCGCATTGACGATGGCTTCGACCGAACCCTGCACGTCCGCCTTCACGACGATCGGATATTCGATCACCGACTGCTTGGCGGCCAGCGCCGAGAACATGTTCTCAAGGCTGGAAGGCGCCGAAGTCGTGCGCTTGGCGGTGGCCTGTTCCTGACGGAACGCCGCCACTTCGCGGGCACGCGCTTCGCTTTCCACCACGGTCAGCGTATCGCCGGCCATCGGCACACCGCCAAGGCCCAGAACCTCAACCGGCAGCGAGGGCGGAGCCTGCTTCACCTGACGACCCTTGTCGTCCAGCATGGCGCGCACGCGGCCCGACTGGGTGCCGACCACAAAGATGTCGCCAACCTTGAGCGTACCGCGATTGATGAGGACGGTGGCCAGCGGCCCCTTGCCCTTGTCAAGCTTCGCCTCGATCACCGTGGCTTCCGCCGCACGATCGGGGTTCGACTTCAACTCCATCAATTCGGCCTGCAGCAGGATCTTGTCGATCAGGTCCTGCAGCCCCGCGCCGGTCTTGGCCGAGACTTCCACGTCCTGAACGTCACCCGACATCTGCTCGACAATGATTTCATGCTCAAGCAGGCGTTCGCGGATCTTCTGCGGGTTGAACTCAGGCTTGTCGCTCTTGGTGATCGCCACGATCATCGGCACTCCGGCCGCCTTGGTGTGGTTGATCGCCTCGATCGTCTGCGGCATCAGCCCGTCATCACCGGCCACCACCAGAATGACGATGTCGGTGACATTGGCACCGCGCATACGCATTTCGGTAAAAGCCTCGTGGCCCGGCGTATCGAGGAACGTCACCAGATCGCCACTCTTGGTCTTGATCTGATAGGCGCCGATATGCTGCGTAATGCCGCCCGCTTCCCCGCGCACCACATCCGTGCCGCGCAACGCATCGAGCAGCGAGGTCTTGCCATGGTCAACGTGGCCCATGATCGCCACGACCGGCGGACGGGTCTTGAGCGTTTCATCGGCGTCGACGTCAACGGTCGTGTCGATATCAACGTCGCTTTCCGAAACGCGCTGGATGTTGTGGCCGAATTCCTCGACCAGCAGCTCCGCCGTGTCCTGATCGATGGTGTGGTTGAGCGTCACCACCATGCCCATCTTGAAGAGCGACTTGACCAGATCAGCGGCCTTTTCGGCCATACGGTTGGCCAGTTCCTGCACGGTGATCGCCTCGGGCACGATCACATCGCGCACCTGCTTCTCACGCTGCTGATACTGACCACCAAAGTGGGCGCGACGTTCCTTTTCGCGGGCGCGCTTCAACGCTGCCAGCGAACGGGCACGGGCGCCCTCATCCTCGTTCAACGCGCGGTTGACGGTCAGCTTGCCACCACGGCGCTCATCGGCGGCCTTGCGGTCGCGGCTGGGCGCGGGCTTCTTGGCGGCAGGCGCGGCCGCCTCGGGGCGACGCGGCGCGGGCGCGGGCGACTGCACCGGCGTAAAGCGGCGCGGCGCGGGCGCAGCGGGCTTTTCTTCCACCGGAGCGGCCTTGGGGGCCTCAACCTGAACCGGAGCGGGCGCAGGTGCAGGCGCAGGCGCCGCCTCAACCACGGGGGCCGGAGCGGGAGCGGGCGCTTCCTCAACCTTGGGCGCTTCTTCTACCACCGGCGCAGGCGCAGCGGCAGCCTCGGCAGCGCGGCGGTTTTCTTCGGCGCGGCGGCGCTCTTCCTCGAGCTGGCGGGCCTTTTCCTCCTGCTCTCGGCGCGTTGCGGCCTCGCCAGCGGCCAGACGGGCTTCTTCTGCTTCACGCAGCAGACGGGCCTGCATCTCCTGACGCGTTTCGCGGCTTGCGGCCACGGGCGCGGGGCGCACAGGCGGCAGCGGCGGGCGCGCGGGCTGGGCCACAGGGGCGGGCGCAGGAGCAGGAGCGGCCGCAGGCGCTTCCACGCCCTGCCCGCCCTCACCCGGCTTGCCCGGGATCACCTTGCGGCGTTTCACTTCAACCACCACCTTGTTGGTGCGGCCGTGGCTGAAGGTCTGCTTGACTTCGCCCGCTTCCACCGAGCGCTTCAGCCCCAGCGGCTTGCGGCCCAGTGTCGGTTTGTCATTGCTTTCGGTCATCGGTTCAAACAGCCCTTCAGTCTCAATTCGTCTCAGCCGGCGACTCGCAGTCGTCAGCGTCATCATAATGTGCGTCCGGTTCGGCGGCATCGCCGCCAAAGCCTTGATTATCTTTGGCAAGATAGTGATTCAGGCGCGCGAGCAAGGGGGCCAGCCTTTCGGCCGATGCCCGGTCGGTCAACGCCAGATGCACGACATTGTCCCGGCCCAATGCCACAGACAGGGCCGCCCGGTCCAGTGGCAAGGTATCACCCTTTTCACCACTGCCCTCGGTTTCCCTGCCCACGCGCCAGGCCTGATCCAGTTTGCGATTGCCATCATCGCCCGCATCGGCCGCATGGGCCAGCCATACGACCCGCCCCATACGCGCGTTTTCGGCGATGCGGTCAGAACCGACCAGCAGGCGCCCGCTGCGCATTTCCAGCCCCAGCCGGTCGGTAAAGGCCCGCGTCAAAGCAGCCTCAATCCTTTCGGGCAGGTCATCGGGAATGGCAATCTTCGCGCCCTTGTAGGCCCGCGCCAGAGCGCCCTTCAGACGCCCCTTGGCCATGGCCTGCACCAGTTCATCCTTGCGCACGCCGATCCACGCCCCGCGCCCCGGCGCCTTGGCCAGAGCATCAGGCGCAACAAAGGCGACCCCATCAGGCCCGTCGGGCGAAATCGCCAGACGGATCAGCGCATCGCGCGGGGCCACCTCGCCGGAAAGGATGCATTTCCTCTCCGGCCCGGCGTCAGCAATGTCGGAGCTTACGCGCTCATTGCGAGGAATCCGCATCGGCGGCTCCCCCGTCTACTTCCGGCACACCAGCTTCCGGTTCATCGGCGAACCAGTGGGCGCGGGCGGCCATGATGATCTCATTGCCCTGTTCTTCGCTCAGGCCATATTCGCCCAGAACGCCGCCACGGCTGACTTCCTCGCGCTTTTCATCACGCTTGTCGTCGCGCTTTTCATTGCGACGGCGCTGGTCATTGGCGCGCTTCTTGGCAATCAGCTCGTCGGTGGCCAGATCGGCCAGATCGTCAAGCGTCTTGATCCCCGCCTTGCCCAGCGTCACCAGCATGCCCTCGTTAAGGTGGGGCAGCTGCGCCAGCGCATCCTCGACGCCCAGCGCGCGGCGCTCCTGACGGGCGGCCTCCTCGCGGCGGTCGAGCGCTTCCTGCGCACGGTTCTGAAGCTCTTCGGCCAGCTCTTCGTCGAAGCCTTCGATCTGCGCCAGTTCGGCGATCTCGATATAGGCCACTTCTTCCAGCTCGCTGAAGCCTTCGGCGACCAGCAGCTGCGAGAGGGTTTCATCGACATCCAGCTCTTCTTCGAACAGCTTGGACTTTTCGGCGAATTCTTTCTGGCGCTTCTCGCTCGCCTCGGCCTCGGTCATGATGTCGATCTGACGGCCGGTCAACTGGCTGGCGAGACGCACGTTCTGACCGCGGCGACCGATGGCCAGCGACAGCTGATCGTCGGGAACCACGACCTCGATGCGGCCCTCTTCCTCGTCGATCACCACGCGCGACACGGTCGCGGGCTGGAGAGCGTTGACCACGAAGGTCGCGGTATCTTCGCTCCAAGGGATGATGTCGATCTTTTCGCCCTGCATTTCCTGCACGACGGCCTGCACGCGGCTGCCCTTCATGCCGACGCAGGCGCCGACCGGGTCGATGCTCGAATCGCGGCTGATCACGCCGATCTTGGCGCGCGAACCCGGATCGCGGGCTGCGGCCTTGATCTCGATGATGTTGTCATAGATTTCAGGCACTTCCTGCGCAAACAGGCGCTTCATGAAATCGGGGTGTGCGCGGCTCAGGAAAATCTGCGGGCCGCGGTTCTGACGCTCGACCTTGAGGATCAGCGCACGCACGCGCTCACCGACGCGGGCGGTTTCGCGCGGGATCTGCTGATCGCGGCGGATCACGCCCTCGGCGCGGCCAAGGTTGACGATCACATGGCCGAATTCGACCGACTTGATCACGCCCGTGACGATTTCGCCCGCGCGGTCCTTGAACTCGGCATACTGACGGTCGCGCTCGGCATCGCGCACCTTCTGGAAGATGACCTGCTTGGCGCTCTGGGCGTCAATGCGGCCAAGGTCCACCGGGGGCAGCGGATCGACGATGAAGTCGCCGATCTTGGCGTCCTTCTGCAGCTTTTCCGCCGCCTTCAGGTCCACCTGTTTGAAGTAGTCATCGACATGCTCGACCACTTCGACCACGCGCCACAGGCGCAGATCGCCGGTGCGCGGGTCCAGCTTGGCGCGAATGTCGTTTTCGGCGCCATAGCGGTTGCGGGCCGACTTCTGGATCGCTTCTTCCATTGCCTCAATGACGATCGCCTTGTCGATCATCTTCTCGGTGGCAACAGCCGTTGCAATCGCGAGCAGTTCGGCGCGGTTGGCGGAAATCGCACTGGCCATAATCAGTCTTCCTGCGTTTCGGTTTCTTCGTCGATCTCGTCGAAATCTTCGTCAAGATCAATGGGTTTGGTTGCGGCCAGCAAGCGATCGGTCAACACCAGCTTGGCGGAATGAATATCAGCAAAGGGGAAAGTCACGCGGCCCGACTTCTTGTCCTCCAGCGCGATCACCTCGCCCTCGACCGAGACAAGATTGCCCACCACGCTCTTGCGGTTGCCATCGACGGGGACGGTCAGATTGACCTTGGCCTCATGGCCGATCCACGTGACGAAATCCTTGAGGCGGGTCAGCGGACGGTCGATACCGGGCGAACTGACCTCAAGGCGATAGGCCTCCTCGATCAGCGTTTCGCCCGCCTCTTCCAGCGCGTCGATCTTGTCCGAAATGCGGTGCGAGAGCGCAACGCAATCGCCGATCACCAATTGCCCGGTTTCGGGGCGCTCGGCCATGATCTGCAGCGTGTGCTCCTCATCACCCACGTCCGACTTGCCAAACAGAATCACGCGCACAAGATCAAGGCCAAGGGCTTTCACCTCGGGTTCGACAATCTCGGTAATACGCGCGATATTGGCCATGTAAGTTCCTGTAATGGCGATATTGTTGCAATGCAGTTTCGCGCCGGCCCCTTCCGGCGCCAGCCCCGCTTTGCTTCACAATGTCGGGATTGACCGGCCCATTACGCCTGTTTGGCGGGGAATGCAAGGGGGTGACGCGGCATCCCGCCCAGTCTCAATCCTTGACATCCTGCTCAAAGCGGATTTTCCCAGCCTGCACTGACCAAATCGCTTTGTTGCGCACCGTAATAATCATCAGATCCAGTTTGGTCATGCGGCTGATAAAGGCATGAACCTCGGTCGGTTGCGGATCCAGCAAATGCGTTAGAAACAAGGCCACCGGCTGTATCCCGTCCTTGTCAGGTTTTTGCTGCAAATCAATCGGGAAACAGGCTTTCATAAAGCGCCGCTCGCCGGTCATCTTGCCATCCGCGCCAAAATCGAAACGATAGTGGCCACCCGCGGGATAGGCGGAGAAAGAAGTCGCAGAACTCATCACATAGACCGAGATACCCCCATCCGCATTAGGCAGAGCCAACGTGTTTGGCGAAGACTTCGTGCATACCTCATGATCCGCAGTCCGCATGGCCTCGATTGCTTTCTGGCGGGCCGCCACCAGCCGTTCAGCAAGAGGGGAAATCGCCCCTTCCTTATCCAGCACACCGCCGGCCACCTTGCCCTGAGCATAGGTGTAAGTCGCCAGAGAGAAATACCTACCCTCACGCTCCCCATAAAATGTGACCAGCAGACCTCCATCCGCAACCGGCTCGACAACATAGCCCTGCAAACCTCTGGCTTCCAAGGCATTCGCCCCGCCCT
The DNA here is from genome assembly GCF_028736195.1 of Novosphingobium sp. KACC 22771. GTDB lineage: Bacteria > Pseudomonadota > Alphaproteobacteria > Sphingomonadales > Sphingomonadaceae > Novosphingobium. Next base: position 2,925,503 of record NZ_CP117881.1, read on the forward strand.
TTTCCGCCAGCATCGCATCGGTGGTGTGCCACGCTGCCTGATCATAGGCATACATTCGCTGCCCCTGATCCTCCGCGACTTGGGCCGCATCAAGTTCGGCCTGCGTTGGCCTGGCACAAGCGGGGGCCGCAAGCGCAAAGCCGGCGAGACAAAGTAAAGACCTCCAGACCACGTTGCTCACCCCCGCTCCCACCCCTCATCCGTCGCCTGCGTCAGCCACACGCCGCTGCCCAGCATCATTTCCACCCGCGCGAGCACATTGTCCACCGCCAGCATCGCCGCGCTTTTGCCCGCAAATTCGGCCAGAGGCGCCTGTTTTTGCCCCATCTGTTCGATCACGCTGGCGTGCGGAATGGCGGGCCAGTCGGGGTGCTGGGCCAGAATGTCGCGGTGCATCGCCTTGCGCCGATCCACCATCGAGAGCACCGGCAGCACGCCCGGCGCCTTGCCCCCGCGCTCTGCGGCCAGATGCTCCCTCACCTGCTCCAAAGTCCGCATCGCCAAGGGCGCGGGCAGCAAAGGCACCACCAGCAGATCAGCCCCGCGGAAAATCTGATCCGAAATCCCGCCCAGACCCGGCGGACAATCGACGACAATCCGGTCATAATCGGGCGACAGGCTCTCCAGCAGCTTCTTCAACCGCTTGGGCTTGTCATCGGCCAGATCGCTTTCCAGATGGCGCAGCGACAGGTCCGCCGCGATCAGGTCCAGCTCTGGCCAGTTGGTCGGCACAATCGCATCGGCAGGATCGGCATCGCGGGCAAAAATCTTCTTCGCCTTGGCGGCGGCCCCCGCCTGCCCCAGCAGGAAGGCCACCGCCCCCTGCGCATCAATATCCCAGATCAGCGTCCGTTTGCCCTGACCTGCAAAGCCATGCGCCAGATTGACCGCCAGCGAGGATTTTCCCACCCCGCCCTTCATGCTGTAAACCGCGATCACCTTGCCCATGCGCGCGCCTTTCTTACAATTTGCGCGCAACTTAGGCATCGTGCCGCCCAAGTCAAAGCAGATGATGTTTCCGCATTGTGTGGCGCAATTGATCATAGGTCACACCCAGCGCCTTGGCGGTCTGGCGCTGGTTATAGCGGTGACGGGCAAGGGCGGCCTCGACAATCGCCTTTTCATGCGCATCGACCGCGCCGCGCAGGTCCGACACTCCGGCCAGATCGCCCGCCATAACCGGCGCGGGCGCGGCCTCGCTGTCGGCCGCGCGCAGCGATTGGGTCGGCTTCCAGGGCGAATCGAAGGGGTCAAAGGTGATTTCACCAATCGGCAAGTCCGGACTGTCGCTGCGATAGACCGCCCGCTCGATCACATTGCGCAATTCGCGCACATTGCCCGGCCAGTGGTATTTCTCCAGCGCCGCCGCCGCCGCGCCGGTAAAGCCGGGCCAGCGCTCCCAGCCCATTTCACTGGCCATGCGCCGCCCGAAATATTCGGCCAGCACCGAAATGTCCCCCTCCCTCGCCCGCAGCGGCGGCAGGGTGATGACCTCGAAACTCAGCCGGTCGAGCAGGTCGGCGCGAAACCGCCCCTCGCGCGCCATCCGGGGCAGGTCCTCATTGGTCGCCGCCACAATGCGCACATCCACCCGCAGCGGGCGCGAGGCCCCGATCCGCGTCACCTCGCCATATTCCACCGCGCGCAGCAGGCGCTCCTGCGCGCCCATGGAAAGTGTGCCCAGTTCGTCGAGGAAAAGCGTGCCGCGATCGGCTTCCTCAAAGCGCCCCGCCCGCGCCCGCGTCGCCCCGGTAAAGGCCCCCGCCTCATGCCCGAAGAGTTCCGCCTCGATCAGCGTCTCGGGCATGGCCGCGCAATTGAGCGTCACCAAGGGCTCATCCCAGCGCGAGGACAGGCGGTGGAGACGTTCGGCGATCAGTTCCTTGCCCGTCCCGCGCTCGCCGATCACCAGCACCGGACGACGCAGCGGGGCAGCGCGACTGGCCCGTTCGACCGCATCGAGGAAAGCGCCCGATTGGCCGATGAATTGCACATCACGCGGGGCATGGTGGGGAGAGAGCGCCACGAGCAACCGATCCTTGGTGAAATTTCCCGATGTTTGGCAAAATTCACATATATCGTCAAGCGCGCGCGTCGGCAAAACCCCGAATTTCCGCGCCATCGGCAAATTGGCACGGGCTTTGCGTTGTATCCGGCATGACCGAACTTTCGCCTCTTGAACCCATCTTTCCCGCCGACACCCCCGGCGCGACAGGCGCATCGCCGACACACTCGATGCGCATTCCCATGGGTTTGGCGAAAGACGGGCCGGAGGGGCATTCCGCCCGCTGGTCGGGTGAAGATCGCACGCCGCCCCCGCGCGATCTCGCAAAAAGCCCGACAGCACGCGAACGGACATCTTCCCCTCCGGCCCGGTTTTTTTCGCTTCAGGATTTCTCGCGAGGCCACAACAGGCTAGAACGGGAAATCGAGAAACTGCAATCCAATCCACCTTCGGGAGCAAGCCGCATGGGCATTTTCAGCCGCACCCGCGACATTATCGCCGCCAATTTCTCCGATCTTCTGGAAAAGGCCGAGGATCCTTCCAAGATGATCCGCATGATCATCCTCGAAATGGAGGAAACGCTGGTCGAAGTGCGCGCATCGGCCGCCCGCACCATCGCCGATCAAAAGGAAATGCGCCGCCATATCGCCAAGCTCGACCGGCTTCAGGCCGATTGGGGCGAAAAGGCGCAGCTTGCCCTGTCCAAGGACCGCGAGGATCTGGCCCGCGCAGCATTGGTGGAAAAGCGCAAGGCGGGCGATATGGCCGACCAGTTGCAATCCGAAGTGGCCGTGCTGGACGATTCCCTGCGCGCCTTTGAGGCCGACATCGAAAAGCTGCAGACCCGCCTGCGCGAGGCCCGCAGCCGCCAGACCGCGATTGCCGCCCGCCTCGAAAGCGCGGAAAACCGCGTGAAACTGCGCACGCTGCTGGCCAGCGAGCGGGTGGATGAGGCGATGGCGCGTTTTGATGCGCTGGAACGCCGCGTCGATTACGCCGAGGGCCGCGCCGATGCGCTGGGTCTGGCCGACAATGCCAAGCCCAGCCTTGCCGACGAGATCGCCGCCCTCGCCTCCGGCGATAAGGTGGACGAGGAGTTGGAGGCCATGAAGCGCGCGCTGAAGAAGGAGGGCTAAACCATGGATATCGTGCCTTTGGTGGCCATTTGCGCGCTCTTCATCGGCCTGCCCTGGATCATCCTGCACTATGTCACCAAATGGAAAACCTCGGCCACGCTGACTTCGGATGACGAAGCGCTGCTGGAGGAACTTTACCAACTGGCGCGACGGCTGGATGAACGGATGGAAACGGTCGAGCGCCTCGTCGCCTCCGATCACCCCGATTTCCGCCCCGCCGCCCAAATGCCCAACCGCGAAATCGACAACCAACCGCTGCGCGAAATCGCCAAAGACATTGACCGCTTGCGCGCCCGCTCTGCCGACAGGAGCTTTCGATGAACCCGATCCACACCCGTTTTTACCGTGACAAGGCCAATGGCAAGTTCATGGGCGTTTGCGCCGGGATTGCCGATTATACCGGAATTGACGTGCTCTGGGTACGGATCGCCACGCTGGTCCTGCTCTCGATGAGCGGGGGCACCGCTTGGGTGGTCTATTTCGGCATCGGCTTTCTGGCGCCCAACAAACCCGGCGCGCTTTACACCGACCGCGAGGAACAGCGCTTCTGGCAGGGCGTGCGCCAGTCGCCGGGCCGCACCACCCGCGAGGTCCGCTCCAAGTTTCGCGATCTGGACCGCCGTCTGGCCGCGGTGGAGGACTACTATGTCTCGTCCAACCCGCGTCTGTCCGAAGAAATTGAAAATCTGCGCTGACATCCGCGCAGGATAAGGGGAAATTTCCATGTCCGCTGGCACCATTGGCGCGTTCATTCCGATTGTCGCGCTCTCGATCCCGATTGTGGCGATCTGGACCAGGCACAAGACCCGCATCGCCGAAATGCAGATCCGCGCCACCGCCGAAGATACCGCCCAGCGCGCCGCCCAATATGTCGCCAAGACGCAGGAACTGGAGGACCGGGTCCGCGTGCTGGAACGCATTGTCACCGACAAGGGCTATGACATTGCCGCGCAAATCGAGGCCCTGCGCGACACCAAGGCGGTGGAGGATTACCGCCGCGACCCGCTCAACTGATCCCTGTTGGGAGCGACTGTCATGAACTTCTGGGAAGCCATTGTTCTTATTGTCATCGTCACCTCGGTCGCCAAAGTGTTTCAGGCCGGGCTCTACAGCCGGTCGGGCCGCGCCCGCCGCGTCACCATCGATGACAAGGGCAAGCAGACCATCATCGAACACGCCGACCGCGATGCCGAAGCCGAAATCCAGAACCAGCGCCTGAAAGGCGAGGTCGAGGAATTGCGCGAACGCATCAAGGTGCTTGAACGCATCGCCACCGAGGACCGCAAGGCCCGCGATCTGGCCGATGAAATCGAATCGCTCCGTCGATAATCGGGGCCGCCAAAGAGGTTTGAAGCCATGTTGCATGATTTCATTCACAGCCTTGCACCTTTGATGTGGACCGGCATCGTCCTGACCGCCATCGTCCTGCGCCACCGCCGCAAGATGGCCGCGATGGCCTATGGCGAGGGGCGTCCCGCGGCTCAGGCCCCTGATGCCGAGGTCGAGGCCCTGCGCGAACGCATCCGCGTGCTCGAACGCATCGCCACCTCCTCCTCGCTCGAAGGCCGCAGCGCCGAGCGCCTTTCCGCCGAAATCGAAGCCCTGCGCGATCGTTGACCGCACTCCTCGGAGGATCCCTCATGGACAGCCTGACCCTGCCTGAATTGATCTCCGCCCTCACCGGTTTGGCCATGCTCTCGATTGCGCTGCTGCGCGGATGGTCTGGCTGGCTGGCGCTCAAGCACCGCGAACTGGATGTGGTGAGCAAAGCCGATCAGCCGGCCCAGCCCTCGGCCACGCACCGCATCGAGATCGCCGACCTCAAAGAACGCATCCGCAAGCTGGAAGCGATTGCCGCCGGGGTTGATTTGTAAGGCCCTTGGGCGCTATCGCATCCCCATGCGCAGCCTTTCCGATATTGCCGAGGAATATGAATTCCTCGAAGCCGACGAACGTTACCGCCTGCTCATTGAACTGGGCCGCGAGTTGGACCCCATGCCCGATGCGCTGAAAACCGACGCTACGCTGGTGCGCGGATGTTCGGCCAGCGTCTGGGTCTATCCGGTGGAACAGGGCGACCGGCTGCAATTCCTGGCCGATTCGAACGCGGCGATCACCAAGGGCATCATCGCGCTGGTTCTCTCTGCGGTGCAGGGCAGGCCCGCCGAGGAAGTGGCCGCGATGGACATTGCCGAGGCGCTGGCGCCGTTTGATCTGAAAAACCAGCTTTCCAGCAATCGGACGCAGGGCGTGCCCAACATGATCGCGCTGATCAAGGATCACGCGTCGCGGCTCGCGGCGGGCTGATCGCCGATGCGCCGCCACCTTTATCAAGCGGGCGGCCTGTTCTTTGTCGGCCTTGGCATCGTGGGGGCGTTTCTGCCGCTGCTGCCTACGGTGCCGTTTCTGCTGCTGGCGCTGTTCTGCTTTGCCCGCTCCAACCCGGCTTGGGAGCAACGCCTGCTCGACCATCCCACCTATGGCCCGCCCCTGCGCCAATGGCGCGAAAGGCGGGCGATCCCGCGCCGGGCGAAGAAAGGCGCGCTGATCGCGATGGCGGTGTCGGTGGGGATTACGGCTTTTACGGCGGGGTGGCCGTGGGTGCTGATCCCGGCAGGGGTGATGCTTCTGTCGGGGACTTGGATCTGGACCAGGGCGGAATAGAAGGATGAATGCGAGGGACTCGTCCCTCGCTCTCCCGTTAATGTCTTCGTTACGCCAAGGGTTCGGTCTTTTGTGTCGGAGGCGCCGTTTCAAAATTAAAGCCTGCGGCGCCAATAATATGCGCCGCAGGCTTTAATTATTTTAGCACTCAACCTCAAACCCACTCCAATAACGGGATTGCAAAGGGCCCCCGCCCTTTGCCCGCCGGAGGCACCCTTAAACCTTGAACCCTTAAACCAGCCGCGCCTGCCGCACCGCCGCCTCGATAAAGCCCTTGAACAGCGGATGCGGCTCAAACGGACGGCTCTTGAGTTCGGGGTGGAATTGCACGCCCACGAACCACGGATGATCGGGCCGCTCGACGATTTCGGGCAGCAGGCCGTCGGGCGACATGCCCGAGAACACCAGCCCGCCCTGCTCAAGAGCATCGCGGTAGTGGCTGTTCACCTCATAACGGTGGCGGTGACGCTCGCTGATCGTATCGCTGCCATAGATCGCCGCAACATGGCTGTTGCCCGCCAGCTTGGCCTCGTAAGCGCCAAGGCGCATCGTGCCGCCCAGATCGGTTTCGGAGTTGCGCGTCTGCAGCCCCTCTTCGCTCATCCATTCGGTGATGATACCGACGACCGGCTCGGTGGTTTCGCCAAATTCGGTCGAGGACGCATCCGCGATCCCGGCCGTGTTGCGCGCACCTTCGATGCAGGCCATCTGCATGCCAAGGCAGATGCCGAAGAAGGGCACCTTGCGTTCGCGGGCAAAACGAACCGCCGAGATCTTGCCCTCGGTGCCGCGCTCGCCAAAACCGCCGGGCACGAGGACGCCATGGAGCGGTTCGAGCGTCGCGACGATCTCTTCCTCATCCTTTTCAAAGATTTCGGCGTCGATCCACTTGATGTTGACCTTGACCTTGTTGGCAATGCCGCCATGCACCAGCGCTTCGTTCAGCGACTTGTACGCATCCTGAAGCACGACATACTTGCCCACCACACCGATGGTCACTTCGCCCTCGGGTGCGGCATAGGTCTTGGTGAGCGCCTGCCACTGATCGAGCTTTGGCTCGGGCGCGGTCAGGCCAAAGTGGTGCAGCACCGCATTGTCCAACCCCTCGGCGTGATACTGCAGCGGCACAGCATAGATGTTGGGCGCGTCGAGCGCCGGGATCACCGCTTCCTTGCGCACGTTGCAGAAGAGCGCGATCTTGCTGCGCTCATTCTCGGGCAATTCCTGTTCGCAGCGGCACAGCAGCACATCGGGCTGGATACCGTAAGAAGTCAGTTCGCGCACCGAGTGCTGAGTCGGCTTGGTCTTCAACTCGCCCGCCGCCGCGATATAGGGCACCAGCGTGACATGGGCAAAGCAGGTCTGCTCACGGCCCAGTTCGTTGCGAAGCTGACGGATCGCCTCAATAAAGGGCAGGCCCTCGATGTCGCCCACCGTGCCGCCGATCTCGCACAGCACGAAATCGAGATCCTCGGTGTCGGCCTGCGCGAAATCCTTGATCGCGTCGGTGACATGCGGGATCACCTGCACCGTCGCGCCCAGATAGTCGCCGCGGCGCTCCTTGGCGATGATCGTCTGATAGATGCGGCCCGAGGTGATATTGTCGCTCTTGCGCGCCGAAACGCCGGTGAAGCGTTCATAATGCCCCAGATCGAGGTCGGTCTCTGCGCCATCGTCGGTCACAAAGACTTCGCCATGCTGATACGGGCTCATGGTGCCGGGGTCGACGTTGAGATAGGGGTCGAATTTGCGGATGCGGACCTTGAAGCCGCGTGCCTGCAACAAGGCGGCCAGTGAAGCCGCCATAAGACCCTTGCCCAGCGAGGAGACCACGCCGCCGGTGATGAAAATATACCGCGCCATGGGGATTGCGCCTTACCTTTTTTGAACCATCAATCCAAGCGCGCATGCGCGCCAGCGAGCAAGCAATCCACAGTCCTGTGCATAGACGCGCCAAAAAAGCGCCGCAGACGGCGGAATGCCCAAACGCCAACCACCCCACCGCGACTGCGGCAGGGTGGCTGACACAAATACACCAGATTACTTCTTGGCCGCGCCGGCCAGCGGATCGGCAGGAAGCGGAGCCGCAGGTGCGGCAGGTGCCGCAGCAGGTGCCGAAACGCTGCGGTCGAGCGAGGTGTCAACCTTCTGGCTCGTCGCGCTGGCCACAGCCAGAGCCGCCAGAACAATCGACAGGCCCACGAAAATCGCGGCCAGAACGCCCGTGCTGCGCGTCAGAAAGTCCGCCGCGCCGCGCGCCGACATAAAGCCCGATGGGCTGCCGCCAACGCCAAGACCGCCGCCTTCCGACTTCTGAATCAGGATCACCACGACCAGCATGGCCGCGACAATGGCCTGAAGCACAATAAGGAAGATGAACATGAAGCGCGACTCTCGACATGGCAGCCGCCCGAAGGAGGCCACCGCATGAATGGAATGGCGCGCATCTAGGCGCGCATGAGCCCAGTTGCAAGGGGGTGCTTCCACCCCGCCCCAACCTGAGCCGTCATCCGGGCGACAAACCTCTAGCCCTCGATCAGCATCGCGGCGGCATTGATGATCGCGGCAAAGCTCTCCGCCGTCAGGCTGGCCCCGCCGACCAAAGCGCCGCCGACATCGGCCACGCCCAGCAATTCCGAGGCATTGCCCGCATTGACCGAGCCGCCGTAAAGGATCCGCACGCCCTTGCCCGCATCGCCATAGATGGCGACCAGATCAGCCCGGATCGCGCGGTGCATCGCGGCCACATCCTCGACCGAAGGCACACGACCCGTTCCGATGGCCCAGACCGGCTCATAGGCCACGGCCAGCCCTTCAGCGCCTTCGCGGGGCAGCGAGCCGTGCAACTGGCCCGAAACCACGGCTTCGGCCTGCCCGGCGTCGCGTTCAGCCTCGGTTTCGCCCACGCACAGGATCACGCCAAGTCCCGCCGCGCGGGCGGCAACCGCCTTGGCCTGCACATCGGCATTGCCCTCGCCATGCAGGCTGCGACGCTCGCTATGGCCAACAATGGTGAAACGCGCACCGGCATCTTCGAGCATGGGCGCGGAAATATCGCCTGTATAGGCGCCGCTGGGCTTGGCATGGACATCCTGACCGCCCACGGCCATCGCCTGCGCCTCTTCGGCCATGGCATGGACCAGCGTGAAAGGCGGGGCGATGCCCACATCCACCGCCGGATAGCGGGCCGCCACGCGGTCAATCGCGCGCGCCTCGGCCAATGTGGCGCGCAGGCCGTTCATCTTCCAGTTGCCGACGATATAGGGCCGCAAAGCCATGATCCCTTTGTCCTTCCTAAATCGCGGGGCGCCATGCGGCGATTTTACCTGCCGCACCTCGCCACGCTTCCCCAGCATGCGTATGCGCGCCTAGGGCAAGGAGGCGCCGCTTGTCAAAAGGCGCGTGGGCGCAACCCACCGAAAAGACGCAAACCCGGCGCAAAGGCCCCGCAAATTTGCGCGCCTGCGCCGCTTGCGGGATCGGATCAAGCCGCCTAAAGCCGCCTGCTGATGATTTTGACGGCGCACGCCTTTTGGGCGGGGCCGCGGTGACGGGTTGGTTTGATGCTGCAAGTGTTCCGCAAGTTCTTCCACTCCTCGGTCGGCGTGTTCGCCGCGCTGGGTCTGATCGTGATGCTGGCTCTGGCGTTTGCCGCGGGCGATGTGTCGAACATGATCTCTTCGGGCAGCATCACCGGGGGCGACCGCGTGGCCAAGGTGGGCGGCACGACCATCGGCACCGCGCAATTGACCAAGCAGATGCAGCAGGCGGTGGAAATCACCCGCCAGCAGCAGCCCGGCGTCACCATGAAGAGCTTTCTGGCCGAAGGCGGGCTTGATCTGGTGCTGGATCAGATGATCGACGGCGAGGCCCAGATGGCCTTTGGGCGCAAGGTCGGCATCATCGCGGGCAAGCGCCTGATCGACAGCGAACTGGCCAAGATCCCCGCTTTTCAGGGCGCGGGCGGCAAGTTTGACCAGAACGCCTATCTTTCGGTGCTGGCCCAGCGCCAGATGAACGATGCCGATGTGCGCGACAGTTTCGCGCGCGATCTGGTGTCGCGCCAGTTGCTGGCCCCCGCGCAATTCGGCGCTGCCCTGCCCCAGAGCGCGGTGGTGCAATATGCCTCGCTGCTCAAGGAACACCGCAGCGGCTTGGCGGCCATGCTGCCCTCCAGCGCCTTTGCGCCCAAGGGCCTGCCCACGCAGGCCGAAGTGGCCGCATGGTACAACAACCACAAGGCCGCTTATGCCGTTCCCGAACGCCGTGTGATTCGTTACGCCCGTTTCGACGAATCGGTGATCAAGCAGTCCTCGGCCCCGACCGAGGCCGAAGTGGCCGCCCGTTTCAAGGCCAATGCCGCCCAGTATGCCGCCAGCGAAACCCGCAAGGTCTCGCAGGTCATCGTCATCAGCGAGAGCATGGCCAAGGACATTGCCGCCGCCGTGGCCAAGGGCGAGAGCCTTGAGGCCGCCGCCAAGGCCAAGGGCCTTTCGGTGGCCTCGCTCGGCGCGGTCAGCAAGGCCGACCTGACGATCAAGAGCAGCGCCGCTGTGGCCGAGGCCGCCTATGCCGCCAAGGTTGGCGCCACCGCTGGCCCGGTCAAGGGCGCGCTCGGCTGGGCGCTGGTGCGCGTCGATGCCATCGACGCCAAGCCCGCCCGCACGCTGGAACAGGTAAAAGGCGAGATCACCGCAGCCCTGACCGAGGAAAAGCGCAAGCAGGCCCTGGCCGCTCTCACGGAAAAGGTGAACGATGATTTCGGCAAGGGCGGCGCCCTGTCCGACACCGCCAAGGAACTGGGCCTGACCATGGCCGAAACCCCGCTGCTGACGGCCAAGACGCCCGCCGGCATGGGGCTTCCGGCCGAACTCGCCTCGATCCTGCCCGCCGCCTTTGGCATGGACCATGAAGGCCAGCCCCAGATCAGCGAACTGGTCGCGGGCAAGAGCTTTGTGATCTTTGACGTGACCAAGATCATCCCTGCCGCCCCGGCCCCGCTGGACCAGATCAGCGCGCAGGTGATGGCGGATATCCAGCTTGAAAAGGGCTCGGTTGCCGCGCGCGCCGCCGCGATGAAGCTGCTGGCCGCAGGCAAGAAGGGTAGCGATCTGGCCGCCGAAGTGGCCAAGCTGGGCGTGGCCCTCCCCCCGGTTCAGCAGATGAATCTGGGCCGTGAGGAAATCATGTCGCGCGGGGGTCAGATCCCGCCTGCGGTGGCGATGTTCTTCGGCATGGCGCCGGGCACGACCAAGCTGATCCCGATCGCGGGCAACAGGGGCTTCATGGCGGTCCAGCTCAAGACCATCACGCCGGGCACCGTGGCCGCCAATGACCCGCTCGTCGGGCAGGTCAAGGGCGAGCTCAACAATCTGGCCGCGCGCGAACAGGCCGAGAGCCTGCGCCGCGCGATCCGCACCGAAGTCAAGGTGGAGCGCAACGAAAGCACCATCAAGACTGTCACCGGCCAGCTTGCCGGCGGCAACTGACGTTTCATCCTCAAAAAGCGAAAGAGCAATGACCGACCACACCCATCGCCCAGAAAACTGGGACGCCGCCCATTCCTTGCTGTCTGGCGGGAATCCGGCGCTGGTGTGGCGCCGCGTCATTGCCGACACAGAGACACCCGTAGGCGCGGCGATAAAGCTGTTCGCGGGCGAGCGGGGCGATTTCCTGCTCGAATCGGTTGAGGGCGGCGAAGTGCGCGGGCGTTACAGCCTGCTGGGTCTGGCCCCCGATCTGGTGTTTCGCGCCACCGGCCATGCCGCCGAAATCAACCGCGTCTGGGCGCAGGACCGCGAGGCGTTTGAGCCGCTGGCGGGCGATGCCTTGAGCGAGCTGCGCCGCCTTGTCGAAAGCTGCCGGATGGATGTGCCTGCGGCCCTGCCCCCGGCGTTGGCCTGTATTGTGGGCTATTTCGGCTATGAAACCTTTGGGCTGGTAGAAAAGCTGCCGCGCGCTCCGCAAAGCGCGCTGGAATTGCCCGACATGCTGTTTGTCCGCCCCACGGTGATCCTTGTGTTCGACCGGCTGGGCGATGAATTGTTTGCCGTCGCGCCGGTCTGGCCTTCGGACCGTGCACCAGTCGCCGCGCTGGAGGTTGCACAGGAGCGGATTGATGACGCCCTGCGCGCTCTGGCCGCCCCCGCGCCCGAACCAGTACGCGCCGCGCCCGACATGCCCATGCCGATGCCTACCCCGGTGATGGCGCCGGGCCGCTATGGCGAGATGGTCGAGCAGGCCAAGCAATTTATCGAGGCGGGCGACATCTTTCAGGTCGTGCTGGCGCAGCGTTTCACCGCGCCCTTCACCCTGCCGCCGCTCTCGCTTTATCGCTCGCTGCGCCGGGTCAATCCCTCGCCTTTCCTCTATTTCCTCGACCTGCCCGGTTTTGCCGTGGTGGGGTCCAGCCCGGAAATTCTGGTCCGCGTGCGCGATGGCGAGGTGACCATCCGCCCCATCGCGGGCACCCGCCCGCGCGGCAAGACTCCGGCCGAGGACAAGGCCAATGAGATCAGCCTGCTGGAGGATCAGAAGGAGCGCGCCGAACATCTGATGCTGCTCGATCTGGGCCGAAACGATGTGGGCCGCGTCGCCGCCAAGGGCACGGTCAAGGTCACCGAAAGCTACACCATCGAGCGTTACAGCCATGTGATGCATATCGTCTCGAATGTGGTGGGCGAATTGGACACGGGCCGCGCCGATGCGATTGACGCTGTGTTCGCCGGTTTCCCGGCAGGCACCGTGTCGGGCGCGCCCAAGGTGCGGGCTTGCGAGATCATCGCCGGGCTGGAGGGCGAAACGCGCGGCGCCTATGCGGGCGGCGTTGGCTATTTCGGGCCGGACGGCAATCTGGACAGCTGCATCGTGCTGCGCACCGGCATCCTGAAAGATGGCGTGTTGCACGTACAGGCGGGCGCGGGCATCGTGGCCGACAGCGATCCGGTCTATGAACAGCGCGAATGCGAACATAAATCCGGCGCCCTCTTTGCCGCCGCCCGCGAGGCGGTGCGCGTGGCGCAGGAAGCGGGGTTTGGGCAATGAATAATAAAATCCTCGTCATCGACAATTACGACAGCTTCACCTGGAATCTGGTCCATTACATCATGGAACTGGGCGCCGAGGTCGAGGTGGTGCGCAACGATGCGCTGACGCCCGCGCAGGCGATTGACAGCGGCGCGGCGGGTTTCCTGCTGTCGCCCGGCCCTTGCACCCCCAATGAGGCCGGGATCAGCCTCGATCTGGTGGGCGCAGCGGCGGATGCGGACAAGCCGCTGCTGGGCGTTTGCCTTGGCCATCAGTCCATCGGGCAATATTTCGGGGGCACGGTGCAGCGCGGCGGGTTGATGCATGGCAAGACCAGCCCGGTAACGCATGACAACAGCGGTGTGTTCGAGGGCATCCCCTCTCCCTTCATCGCCACGCGCTATCACTCGCTGATCGTCACCGATATTCCGGCCTGCCTGCATGTGAATGCGCGCAGCGACGATGGGCATGTGATGGGCTTCCGCCATGTCTCGCTGCCGATCCACGGGGTTCAGTTTCACCCTGAGAGCATCGCCACCCAGCATGGCCATGCGATGTTGGCCAATTTTCTTAAAACCTGCGGGATCGATGCCCGCATGCCTGCATGAGCGCGCTGCCAGAAGTGACCGCCCAGCCCTTTGACGAGGGTGAGGCAGAGAGCATTTTCGGCGCGATCCTCGACCGTCAGGTCTCCGATGAGGCGATTGCCGATTTTCTCGTCGCCCTTTCGGCGCGCGGGGAGACGTCGAGCGAGATCGCAGGCGCGGCGCGGGCGATGCGTGCGCGCATGATCGCGGTCCACGCGCCCGAAGGCGCCGTTGATGTGTGCGGAACCGGGGGCGACGGGCATCACACGCTCAACGTGTCCACCGCCGTCTCGCTGGTGGTGGCGGCCTGCGGCGTGCCGGTGGCCAAGCATGGCAACCGGGCGGCCTCGTCCAAGGCAGGGGCGGCCGATACGCTGGAGGCTCTGGGCCTCAATCTGGCCCATGCAGGGGAGCGCGCGGAGAGCACGCTGGGCGAGATCGGCATCGCGTTTCTCTTTGCGCAGGCGCATCATCCCAGCCTGAAGCATATCGCCCCCATCCGGCGGGCGCTGGGCACGCGCACGATCTTCAACCTGATGGGGCCACTGGCCAATCCAGCCAATGTTCAGCGTCAACTGGTGGGCATTGCGCGCCCGGCCTATGTGCCGATCTATGCCGAAGCGATCCGGCGCCTTAGCACGACGCGCAGCTTTGTCATTTCGGGCGACGAGGGTCTGGACGAGCTGAGCCTTGCGGGCGGCAATGAAGTGGCCGACGTGCGCGGCGACGGCGTGGCGATGAAGCGGGTGACGCCTGCGGACGCCGGCCTTCCCGAATATCCGGTCGAGGCGATCAAGGGCGGCGATCCGGCCTATAATGCGGCTGCGCTGCACCGTTTGCTGATGGGCGAGCATGGGGCATACCGCGATGCGGTGTTGATGAATGCAGCGGGCGCGCTGATGGTGGCGGGCGAGGTTTCGAACTGGCGCGAAGGCGCCGAGGAGGCCGCAGAGGCCATTGACAAGGGGTTGGCCAAGGGCCTCCTCGATTGCTGGATCAAGGCTTGCGAATGACCGACAAACTCAAAGAAATCTGCGACACCAAGCGCCAGGAGGTTGCCGCGCGCAAGCCTTTGGCCAGCATCGCCGACCTTGACGCCCGCGCCAGCGAACAGACCCCCACGCGCGGGTTTGAAGCGGCATTGCGCGCCAAGGCCGCGGATGGTTTTGCCCTGATTGCCGAGATCAAGAAGGCCAGCCCCTCCAAGGGGCTGATCCGCGCCGATTTCGATCCGCCAGCGCACGCCCGCGCCTATCAGGCGGGCGGGGCGGCGTGCCTGTCGATCCTGACCGATGCGCCCTATTTTCAAGGGCATGAGGACTATCTGATCGCGGCGCGGGCCGCCTGCGACCTGCCGGTGCTGCGCAAGGATTTCATGGTCGATCCTTGGCAAGTGGCCGAGGCCCGCGCCATTGGGGCCGATGCGATCCTGATCATCGTCGCCGCTTTGTCGGACGCCCAGATGGCCGAGATCGAAGCCGCCGCGATCGAGCGCCAGATGTCCGTTCTGGTCGAGGTGCATGATGAGGAAGAGATGGCGCGCGCCGCCAATCTCCGCTCGCGCCTGATCGGGGTGAACAACCGCAACCTCAAGACCTTCAAGACCGACATCGCCACCACCGAACGCCTTGCCCCGCTGGCGCCGGAGGGGACGTTGCTGGTGGCCGAAAGCGGGATTAACACTCATGCCGATCTGCTGCGCCTGGCTCCATGCGGTGCGCGCACCTTCCTTGTGGGCGAGAGCCTGATGCGGCAGGAAGATGTGGCGGCGGCGACCCGCGCCCTGCTGGGCCTTTAAGCCCAGATTTCAGGATGGCGCAGCATCAGGGCCTGCGCCAGAATCAGCGTCTTGGCGTCCTCCAGCGTCCCGGCCATCACCCGGTCGCGCAGGGCGTCAAGGCTGATCTCGACCACGCTGATATGCTCGTCCTCATCCTCGGCCCCACCGCCCGCGCCCACCCGGTCGGCGGCGGAATATTGGGCCAGATAAAGCATCACCCGCTCGGTTGAAACCGGCGGCATGGGCCAGATATTGGCCAAAGGCTCAAGCGCGGAAAGGCGGATACCGCCCTCCTCCATCGCCTCCTCGTGAATGCGCTCCTCCGGTCCCGCGCCGTCCAGTCCGCCCGCAATCGCCTCCAGCAAAGGCGGCGCCCCGGCGTCCAGAACGGCCGCGCGCGGCTGGGTTATCAGCATCGCCACTCGCCGCGCCGGGTCAAACGGCAGCACCGCCACAGCCTGACCATTATCAAGCAGGTGGCGTTCGGAAACCTTGCCATCAGGCATGCGCAATTCCAGCCGGGAAAAGCGGTACCAGCCGTCGTAAATCAAATGCCGGGCGATAATTTCGGCCATATTTCCCTATTCCCTCAAAATCTTGAAGTCGGCTTAGCTCCATTCGCGCATTTCTTCGTTGCCTGATGCCTCCGCTTTGGCAAGAGAGAAGCATGAGCGAACTGACCCATCTCGACGCGCAGGGCCATGCACGCATGGTCGATGTTGGCGCCAAGGCCGAAACCGCGCGCGTGGCAATTGCCGCAGGCCGCATCCGCATGAGCGCGGCGGCGCTCAACGCCATACGCGACGGCGATGTGCCCAAGGGCGACGTTCTGGCCGCCGCGCGCATTGCCGGGATCATGGCGGCCAAGAAAACCGCCGATCTGATACCGCTGTGCCACCCCCTGCCGCTGCACAGTGTGACCGTGGATTTTGCCATGGACGAGAGCGCGATCCGCGTCACGGCCTGCGCCAGCCTGACCGGCAAAACCGGGGTCGAAATGGAGGCATTGACTGCCGTTTCCCTCGCGCTGTTGACCATTTACGATATGGCCAAGGCGATCGACAAAGGCATGGTGATTGAACAGGTCCGCCTGATCGAAAAACGCGGCGGCAAGTCGGGCCATTGGAAAGCGCCGGAATGAGCCGCGCCCCCTTGCCGCTGGAAGAAGCGCAGGCGCGGGTGCTGGCGCTGGCCGGTCTGACACAGGCACAGGAAACGCCTATCGAGGCCGCGCTGGGCCGCTATCTGGCCGCCCCGCTGCTGGCGCGGCGCACGCAGCCTGCCGCCGACCTCTCGGCGATGGACGGCTATGCGCTGGCGCCGGGCGATCTGGCCGGGCCGTGGGACATTGTCGGCGAAAGCGCGGCGGGGCATCCCTTTGCCGGTATGGTGCGCCCCGGCCAGGCGGTTCGCATTTCAACCGGCGCGCTGGTCCCTGATGGCGCTGGCGCCGTGCTGTGTCAGGAGGATGCGGCACGCGAAGGCGAACGGTTGCTGCTGACAGGGACGCCGCCAAAGCCGGAGGGGCGCCACATTCGTCGTCGTGGGCTGGACTTTTGCGAAGGCGATCCGCTGTTGCCAGCGGGCACGAGGATTGGCCCGGCGCAAATGGCGCTGGCCATCGCGGCGGGGCATGGCGCGCTGTCGGTGCATCGCCGCCCGCGTCTCGCGATCCTCGACAGCGGGGATGAATTGATTGCGCCGGGCCTGCCCTGTCCGCCCGACCGGCTGCCCGCCAGCAATGGGGCGATGCTGGGCGCGATGGTGGCCGGATTGGCTGGCGAGGTGCTGCGGTTGGGCCCGGTTGCCGATGATCTCGATGCGCTGGGCGCGGCGCTGGAGCTTGCGGGCGATGCCGATGTCATTGTCACCAGCGGCGGGGCCTCGGTGGGGGATCATGATCTGATCCAGCCCGCGCTGGCCCGCTGGGGCGCGCGCGTCGATTTCTGGAAAGTGGCGATACGGCCCGGCAAACCCTTGCTGGTGGCAACGCGCGGGGCACAAGTGGTGATCGGCCTGCCGGGCAATCCGGTGTCGAGCTTTGTGACGGCGCATCTGTTCCTGTTGCCGCTGCTGCGCGCGATGCAGGGGGCGGGCGATCCGTTGCCCCGCACGGCGATGGCGAGACTGAACGAAGGTTTGGGGGCGGGCGCGGACCGGCGCGAGTTCATTCGCGGATGGTGGGACGGACGCGAGGTGATGCCCCGCCCGATGCGCGACTCCTCGGCGCTGGCTGCCATGGCCGCCAGCAATTGCCTGATCGAGCATGACGCCCACGCCCCGGCCAGGGCAGCAGGAGAGGTCGTGCGCATCCATTTGATCGAAAATGGCGGAAGCGCTTGACGTAAGGGTAATTGTTGCGTAATTGTTCCGCAATTGTTCACGCAACACCCCCGTTGGGAGGTTTCTATGCTTACCCGCAAACAGCACGAATTGCTGCGCTTCATTCAGGCCAGCCTCGAAGAGTCCGGCGTCTCGCCCAGCTTTGAGGAAATGAAGGAAGCGCTGGACCTCAAGTCGAAATCGGGGGTGCATCGGCTGATCTCCGCTTTGGAGGAGCGCGGGTTTATCCGCCGCCTGCCCAATCGGGCGCGGGCGCTTGAGGTTTTGCGCCAGCCCGAGGATGTGACGCCGCCGGGCGCGGCCAAGCCCGCCGCGCCGAAAAAGCCTGCGGAACTGGCCAAGCCTGCGGCCCCCGCGCCTGCCAATGACGTGGTGGAAATCCCGCTGCATGGCCGGATCGCCGCCGGTGTGCCGATCGAGGCGCTGGAAGGGCAGTCGATGCTGCCGGTGCCTGCTGCACTGCTGGGTGCTGGCGACCATTACGCGCTTGAGGTTTCGGGCGATTCCATGGTTGAGGCGGGAATTCTCGATGGCGATCTGGCGCTGATCCGCAAGACCGACGTGGCGCGTGAAGGCGAAATCGTGGTGGCGCTGGTGCGCGGCGAGGAAGCAACGCTCAAATATTTGCGCCGCGAACGCGGTCTGGTGCGGCTCGACCCGGCCAATGCGGCCTATGATCCCCAATATTACCAGCCCGGCGAAGTTCAGGTGCAGGGCAAGCTGGCCGGACTGCTCCGCCGCTATCACTGATCCAAAGGAATGGCGGGAGGCAGGGCATCAGCCTCCTCCCGCGGTTTCAAACCGGGCGCGCGCCACCATGGATGCTGGCCCTGACTTTGTGCCACAGTGACAATTCGCCCTTGGGCCAGATAAAGCGCCATGCCACCCGTGCGATAGAGCAAGGGTTCGTCGGCGCGGAGCAAGCGAGGACGGCAAGAGGGCATCAGCGCCACCCGCGAAACGACAATATCGACATAGCCGCAGGCGGTCGCCATCGCCTTTTCCTCCACCATCCCGCCGCCACGCGCGGCCAGAATGCGCCAGTTTCGCCCCCCCTGCGTGATGGTGATCCGGCAAAAGCTGTCGTTGCATTGCGCGCCGCGCCATTGCTCGATGGGTATGGCCTCGCCGCTTGCGCCCATCGCATCCTGCATACTGCTGCGGGCATAGGTGGAGCGGCCTTGCCCAAGGATCAGCAACTGGCGGCTCTGGGGATCGATCAGGCCCAGTTGTCGCCCATCCCCGGTGATCACCATGTCGGGGGGGCTTAACATAGCCAGCCAGAGGCACCCCGCCACCGCCGGTATCAGCCCCAGCAGGCGGATTTGCCCGCGCCACAGGGCCAACCACAGCATCCCCAGCACCATGCAGACATAGGCCGTACTGCCCATCACCGGCAATTGCGCCACGACGTCTGGCCGCGCAGCCACCCATCGCGCCAGCCCCAGCAACAGATCGAGCGACCAACCGCATAAGTGCCAGAATGGTCGGCCAGCCCCGATCAGATCGAAGAGCAATCCCGCCCCGATCAGCGGCATGGAGACAAAAGTCGTGAGCGGGATGGCCAGCAGATTAGCCAGTGAGCCGTATATGCCCGCTCGATGGAAGTGAAAGAAGGCCACCGGCATCAACGCCAATTCGATCACCAAACCGGTGAGCAACAGCATAGCCAGATCGCGCCCCATCCGGATCCACCAGCCTTCCTGACGCCGGGCAAGGAAGGCGCGCACAGGCGCCGCCTCGTGCAAGGCCACAATCGCGAGCACCGAACCAAAACTCATCTGAAAGCTGGGGCCCACCACCGCCTCGGGCCACAGCAGCATGACAAATCCTGCGGCCAGCGCCAGCAAACGCACCGAAAAGGGCCGCCTTCCCGCAGCCATCGCCGCCAGAGCCAGCAAGGCCCCCAGACAAGATCGGACGGTCGGCACCTCTGCCCCGGTCAACAGCGTATAGCCGACCGCCGCCAGCCCACCGATGCCCCCGGCCAAGACCGGCAGCCGGACGCGCAGCACCAGCCATGGCCACAGGCCCAGCAGCCGTAGCGCCAGAAAATAGGTCGCGGCCACCACCGCGCTGACATGCAGGCCGGAAACCGACAGCAGATGCGTCAGCCCTGCATCGCGCATTGCAGCCTCGTCCTGCGGCGTAATGCCGCCGCGCTCACCGCTGGCAAAGGCCGCCGCCATGCCTCCGGCCGATCCGGGTACGGCCGCGCGCACATGCGCAGCCAGTGCATGGCGCCAAGGGGCCAGGCCCGAGGGGGTACCTTGCGACTCGACCTGCACCGGCCCCAGCGCGCTGCCCGTGGCGGCCAATCCATCAAACCACGCCGCCCGGGCAAAATCGTAGCCCCCTGGCAGGCGCGGCGGGGCCGGAGGAAACAGCCGCGCACGCAGCCGGACAATCGCCCCCTCGCCCGCATTGACCGCCAAATCATTGTATTTTAATGATATTCTTGCCTTTATCGCGCGATCCTCGCCGGGCAATCGCAGGGCAACAACCAGCCGGACGCGCGATTGCGCGGTCAACTCTTGCCGCTCCAGCACAATGGCGCGCATATCGAGTACCAGCGGACCGGGAATCGCGGGGGTACCGACCAAGGCCGACTTGCCCCACACCAGCCCGCAGCCCAGCGCGACCGACAAGGACAGCGTTAAAACCGCCCGCGGCAGGCAAAGGATATCGCCGCCCCGACGCATAGTCCAAGCCGACGCGCCTGCTGCCAACAAACACAATATTATCAAACATATCCATTGCGCCTGGTCGGCCAGCGCAAACCACCCGGCCACCCCCGCCGCCATGCCCACGGCCAGCCATGGCGCAAGGGTCGGCCCCGCGCGCAACAGAAAATGCTCTAAGACCAAAGCAAAACTTGCCAAGCGCGCGCGGCTGCGCCAAGGGCCATGTTGCGTTGCAGCGCTATCCCCCCCCAAAGAGGCGGGACGCTCTGCCGATTGGGTGGTGCTGTGGGACGCTGGAACCATGGGCCCTTATTAGGACAGAAAGGACAAGGGAATGACAAGTTCGGGGTTGGCTGGCAGCAATAGCACCGGCAAACGCCCTGTTGTCACTCGTTTTGCGCCTTCTCCCACAGGTTTTCTGCATATTGGCGGCGCGCGGACGGCTCTGTTCAACTGGCTCTATGCCCGCGCGAACGGTGGCCAGTATCTGCTGCGCATCGAGGATACCGACCGCGCGCGTTCGACGGACGCGGCGATTGACGCGATTTTTGATGGTCTTCGCTGGCTGGGTCTTGATGGCGATCAGCCTGCAGTGATGCAGTTCGAACGCTCGCCCCGCCATGCCGAGGTGGCGCACAAGCTGCTGGATGCGGGCCATGCCTATCGCTGCTATCTGACGCAGGAAGAGTTGGCCGCGATGCGCGAGGCGGCGCAGGCCGAAAAGCGCCCGTTCCGTATCCAGTCGCCCTGGCGCGACGCCACGCCCGATCAATGGCCCGAGGGTCAGTCCTATGTCGTGCGCATCAAGGCCCCCCGCGACGGCGCGACCGTGATCGACGATCTGGTGCAGGGCAGCATCACCGTGCAGAACGTCGAGCTGGATGATTTCATCATCCTGCGCTCTGATGGGACGCCGACCTACATGCTGGCCGTGGTGGTGGACGATCACGATATGGGCGTGACCCATGTGATCCGCGGCGATGACCATATCAACAATGCCTTTCGCCAGTTGGTGATCATCCGCGCGATGGATGCGATCGAGGGTGGCTGGCCCGACCCGGAATATGGCCATATCCCGCTGATCCACGGCGCGGACGGTGCAAAACTCTCCAAGCGTCATGGTGCGTTGGGCGTGGACGCCTATCGCGACGACATGGGCCTGCTGCCCGAGGCCGTGCTCAACTATCTGATGCGCCTTGGCTGGGGCCATGGGGATGAGGAAATCATCTCGATTGCCCAGGCCATCGAATGGTTCGACATCAAGGATGTGAACAAGGGCGCCTCGCGCTTTGACTTTGCCAAGCTGGCGAATCTGAACGGCCATTACCTGCGCGAGGCCGATGATGCGCGTCTGGCCGAGCTGGTGGGCGCGCGGATCACCGATCTGCCGGTTGATGCCGAACTGCTGGCCCGCGCCATGCCGGTGCTCAAGGTTCGCGCCAAGGATCTCAACGAGTTGGCAGGCGCGGCGCGCTTCCTCTTCGTGTCGCGTCCGCTGGTGCTGGAGGAAAAGGCCGCCGCGTTGCTGAGCGACGAGGCGCGCACCATTCTCAACAAAATTCACGCAACATTGTTGCAGGAATCGCACTGGACAATCGAGGCCCTGGAGGCCACGGTCAAATCACTGGCCGGCGAGCTTGGGCTCGGTCTTGGTAAACTGGCGCAGCCGCTTCGCGCGGCGCTGACCGGGCAAACCACGTCTCCGGGCATTTTCGACGTTTTGATCCTACTTGGGCGAGAGGAAAGCCTCGCGCGCATCGCGGAGCAAATGGAAACCACAAAAATTTGAGCCATAATACAAGGAGTGTTGCGGTGGGTGATACGGCAAAGTTCATCGTCGAGGGCAAAGAAGTTGAATCCCCGATCCTGAAGGGCAGCGTGGGTCCGGATGTTATCGACATCCGCAAGCTCTACGCCCAGACCGGCGCGTTCACTTATGACCCCGGCTTCACTTCGACGGCATCGTGCGAAAGCGCGCTGACCTATATTGACGGCGACGAGGGTGTGCTGCTGCATCGCGGCTATCCCATCGGTCAGCTCGCCGAAAATTCGTCCTTCATGGAGGTCTGCTACCTCCTGCTGAACGGCGAACTGCCCAGCGCCGCCGAACTCGACGGCTTTTCGCGCACGATTACGCGCCACACGATGGTCCATGAACAGCTTTCGAGCTTCTTCAAGGGCTTCCGCCGCGACGCGCACCCGATGGCCATCATGGTCGGCGTGGTCGGCGCGCTCTCGGCCTTCTATCATGACAGCACGGACATCTCCGATCCGGTGCAGCGCCGCATTTCGGCCCACCGCCTGATCGCCAAGATCCCGACGATTGCCGCCATGGCCTACAAGTATTCGGTGGGTCAGCCCTTCGTCTATCCCGACAACAAGCTGTCCTATGCGGGCAACTTCCTGCGCATGACCTTTGGCGTTCCGGCCGAAGAATATGAAGTGATCCCCGCCGTTGAAAAGGCGATGGACCGCATCTTCATCCTGCATGCCGACCACGAGCAAAACGCCTCGACCTCGACCGTGCGCCTTGCAGGGTCCTCGGGCGCCAATCCGTTTGCCTGCGTTGCCGCCGGTATCGCCTGCCTGTGGGGCCCTGCCCATGGCGGCGCGAACGAAGCCTGCCTCAACATGCTGCGCGAAATTGGCACCCCCGACAAGATCCCGCACTATATCGAGCGCGCCAAGGACAAGAACGATCCGTTCCGTCTGATGGGCTTTGGCCACCGCGTGTACAAGAACCGCGACCCGCGCGCGACCGTGATGCAGAAGACCGTGCGCGAAGTGTTCGAAGCGATGAACGTGCAGGATCCGCTGTTCGAAACTGCGCTGAAGCTTGAAGAGATCGCGCTGAACGATCCCTACTTCATCGAAAAGAAGCTGTTCCCCAACGTCGACTTCTATTCGGGCATCATCCTGTCGGCCATCGGCTTCCCCACCACCATGTTCACCGTGCTGTTCGCTCTGGCGCGCACCGTGGGCTGGGTGGCGCAGTGGAACGAAATGATCGAAGATCCCAGCCAGAAGATCGGCCGCCCGCGTCAGCTCTACACCGGCCCGACGCAGCGCGATTACGTGCCCGTCGACAAGCGCTGATCGCTTGGCCTGAGGGTCTGAAAAATTCAGAAGCGCGGGGGAAGGGAGACTTTCTCCCGCGTTTTTGTTTGGGGATTTGGGTTTGAAGAAAAGAGTTGAATGCGAGGGACGCGTCCCTCGCGCTCCCATGACTGTCCACGTTGTGTTTGGAGTTCGACCAAGCCCCCGTTACGCACCGTTCGAAACAGAAAAGCCTGCGGCGCCTTTTATCTGCGCCGCAGGCTTTATAACATCTGTTGACAGCAAAACGCCTCAAATGTCCCCTAATTAACGGGATTGCAAAGGGCCCCCGCCCTTTGCCCGCCGGAGGCACTCTTACTTTAGAACTCCTACCCCTGCGGCAATTCCAGCACAAAGCGCGCGCCCTGCCCTTCGTGCCCCTCAACGCTCAATTCGCCCCCCATCGCCCGCGCCAGACGCCGCGAGATATAGAGCCCCAGCCCAGAGCCGCCGTCTCCGCTGCGCCCAAGCCGCTCGAACTTGTCAAACACGCGGGCCGCGTCCTGCGGCGAAAGGCCCGGTCCCTGATCCGCAATGGTGATCCGCGCCCGCCCCATGCCTGCGGTCAGCAGCACCGATATGGCCGAATTTTCCGGACTATACCGAATGGCATTGCCGATCAGGTTGAGCAGCACCTGAAGCACCCGGCGAAATTCGCCCACCGCGCCCAGATGCATGGTTTCATCCGGCGCATGGATGACAATGCCCTTTTCCCGCGCCCGCACGCCCAGAATGCCCGCCGCCCTCCGCGCCACATCGGCAAGGTCGATACGATCCGCCGCCGGCGCAAACCCCTCCGCCTCGATAATCTCCATGTCCGAGAGATCCTCGATCAGCGTCAGAAGATGCTGCCCTGCTGCGGCAATATCGCCCGCATAACCGGCATATTCCTCGGTCAACGGCCCGGCGCGACGGGTGCGGATGGTTTCGGCATTCGCGATGATCCGCGCGATGGGCTGGCGCAGAACGGGGGCCATCTCGCGCCCGATCACCGAACTGGCCTTGCTCGGCGGGCTGGGTGCCGGGGCCATCGGCTCGGCCGGTTCCGGCAAAGGCTGATCGCTGGTCAGGCACAGGTCGAAGCCCAGGGTTTCACCCTCCGGCCCGGTCTGGGGCAGGATGGTCGCGCGCCATGCCCTTTGCGATCCGGGCACAACGACCGTTGCGCCATCAAGTAGGCGCCAATGCAAAGGCTGACGCTGCCCGGATCCGGGCACATCGACAAAATCGGTCCATGGCCGCCCAATCCCGCCGCGCATCGCCTGGGCCACCTGCGCCAGATCGCCCGCCGAAGCATCGACCGTCATCAGACGCTGGCCCGGATCAAGCCGCGCGGTCAGTTCGGCCAGCGCTCGGTCAATTTCCACCCGCCGCCGATTAGCCAGATCGGCCGGTTCGGGGGGCAGGCTGCTCGCCTGCCAATGCCGCAGGATAATGAGGCAACCGCCCTCCTGCGGCGTCACCTCGATCCATGCGCGAATGGTTTCCAGTCCATCCTGCGCGATGATCGGGCGCGCCAGTTTGAGGCCAAAACCGCGCGCCTTGCTGACCAGTTCGCGCAATTCCGGCACCGCAATCGCGCCCGGAATCGTGCCGCCACAGCGGATCTGCAGCGCGGAAAGCGGTTCGTCCGCCCGCAGCAGCCGATCCTCACCATCGCTTTGCGCTTCAACCTGAATGCGCTCTGGGGCGCTCATGCAAGGCGCCCCAAGGCCTGCGCCGCCTCGACCAGCAATTCGCTCGCCCGCTCGACGCTCAGGCGCGACAGACCATCGGGACGGATCGTCTGGGGATGGAGGATCAGGAGATTTTCCTCGATCACCCCCAACTTGGCCCCCCCCGCGCGCAGCGCCACCGACAGGCGGGCCTGCTGGCCATCGCGCATCGAGAGCAACACCGATTCGCGCGACCCATCGCCCGCCAGCGCCAAAGCCGAGGCAAACATCGCCACCCCGCCATGGGCCAGAGCCAGCGCCGCGACCGAACCGGCGCCCATCGCAGCCACCAACCGGGCGAGCAGACCCAACCGAGTCGAAGCCTCGTCGTAATGTTCGCGCAGCGCCTGTCCGGCGCGAGCGGCGGCCTCGCTGTCATCCTCAACCGCCACATGCAGCGCCACCAGCACGCCATGCAGCAATTCGGCCGGCAATTCGCTCAGCGGCAACTGCATCCGCCGTTGATGCTGGGCAAAGCGCGCCTGCGCGGCCAGCAATTTCATGCCCCGCGCCGAAGTATCGGCCTCGCTTGAGGCAATAAGTGCCTGAAGCAAGGGCGAAACCACCGGGTCCACCCCCAGCCTGTCGGACAAACGCTGCGTCATCTGCCATTCCAGCGCCAGCGCGTGAAGATGCGCCAGCAGCCCCGGAACCTCGGGCAATTGTTCCATCAGCATGTCGATAATGCCGCCGCGCCCGCCCGCATCGACCAGCGCATATTCCAGCTGATTGGCCAGATCATCGAGCATGGCCCGCAGCCGCGCCAGCACATCATCGCCAAACAGACCCTGATCGCCGCAGACCAGCAAATGCCGCAAAACCGGCACCACCGACCCCACCACAGCGTCGCCCCGCGCCAGTTGCAGGCGCAGCGAGGAATCACTCGAATCCCTGCCAGGAGCTTCAGACATACGGTCGGTCATGTGCTCACTATAGTGGACAGGATGTTAAGGTGGCGTTAGCCGATTTTGCCGCCCGGCCATAATTATGCCGCCCAGCAACAGCGCCACCGCCAAAACCGACACCCCATTGCGCAACAAACCAAAGAGCGAAAGCAGCGAAAGCACCAGCGCCAACAGCGCCCGATCCTCCATCCATGCCGCCTTGCGACTCGCAATCACGGCGGGCACCAGACGGTTCAGACCCAGCAGCATCAGCGGCGCGAACAGGCCCGCGACATAGCCGCGATCACCATGCGCCAGCCCCAGCAGCACCAGCAGAACGCCATCGACGATCCAGCGATACGTGACTGCAGGCGCCCAACGCGGGCGCGGCAAACGCAGCGAACGCCGCTCAAAACGGCCAAACATCGAGGCGCAGGCAAAGGCCAGCCAAGCCAGCGCCACCAGCATCAGCCCCAGCGTCAGCGCGCCAAAGCCCCCCGCCACCAGCCCCAGCGCGGCCAGCACACCGGCCGCCATGGCCACCACCGTTCCGCCCGATCCGGCCTCAAGCAGAGCCGGCCCGGCCAGGCGCACCACCTGCGCCGCCAGCCATTCGGAGGGTTGGAGCGGGCCATCCTCGAACAAATGGTGACTGATCCAATCCGGTTCGACCGCCTGAATTTCGCGTTCGTTATGGAGCAGGTTCCACCGCCCCTGTTCAATCACATCATCAGGCACCGAGCGCTGCGGCACGCCGCCCTGCAAAGCGATTCGCTGAAGGCAGGCAAAGGGTTCAACATCACCGGGCAATTCGGACAGACGTTCGACCAGACGGCCCGGAAAACGCATGGCCCCGGCCGAGGCGTAATTGAAATCCAGCCGTTCAAAACCGGCCGCCACGCCGCGCTCGACGGGTTGAACCAGAACGGTGGGCGTGGCCAGCAATTCCTGCGCCAGATCGGGCCATGCCAGCAAGCCATCGGCCAGCGCGATCACTTCATCCTGCGCGCTGACCAGCCCCATGATGCCATGCGCCCCCGTCACCCGGTGAAACAAGGCTCCGGCGGTTTCGGCAGCGTGCTGCAACGGCAACAACCCATCCTGACCGCCCGAGGCCACCACGATCACCCGGTCGCAGCCCAGCGACAGCACAATGGCCAGTTGATGGCGCGCCAGCGTATGCCCGCCCAACCGCATCAACCCACGCGGGAAAAAGGGAGCGGCGCCGGTCGGGGCGCCCGCAGCCCCACCACTGTCCCCAGTGACGGGCGCGATCAGGGATAAAAGCGCAACGCGCAAGACGTTCTCCGGCAATGCCATTTTGGCCCAACCGGGTGGGTTGTAATCAAGGCCAACGATTATGCCAAGCCGCGATACGCGACCAAACTTTGCATCTTGCGGCAACAGGCCAGCTTCGCCCGGATCCGGGAGGGCGCTTTAACCCATCGGGAATTCGTCAAGAAATGCCTGCAACTGGCGCAGCACGACCGGATCGCCCGGCGCACCATCCAGCGCCTGATCGGCCAGAGCGATCAGTGGCCAGACCTGAAAGCTGGCGGCAAGCCCCTTGAGGCGCATCGCGGCGACCTCCCAATTGCCATCGCAGCGGGCACGGCGCAGCAAATCGATCTGCCGCGCAAGGCTTTCATGAAAGCTTGCACGCAATTCGCGCATCAAGACCGGATCGTCGCCCGCGGCGGCGGCGAGGGTCGCATCAAGGGCACCTGCTTCATAAGCCATAGCGTGCACTCTACCCCGCAGAAGTTAAAGCAGTGTTTCCCCAAAGCCGCCTTGTGCGCTATCAAGACGGTATGGCGAGCGGAACACCCATTTACAGCATCGAGGCCCCACTGTCTTCCGAGGAAGAAGTGAATAAGGGCATACCCTTAGGCGCGCTGACCGGGGGCGAGGAAGAGGCCGGTTGGGATGAGGCTTATGGGAATGGGGCTGGGCCCGCACCGCGCCGCATGCCCGAATGGGTACCGCCCGTGGTGGCGCTGGCGCTGGCGGCGGGGTGGAGCGCGCTGTTTGGCGCGGCGCAGGCCGGGGCAATGGCCGCCGCGCGGACGCCCGAGGCGTGGAGCGCGCTGGCGCTGCAATGGTCGCCGCCGGTGCTGCTGATCGCGCTGGTCTATCTGATCGTCCAGCGGTCGAGCCGCCGCGAGGCCGCGCGCTTTGGCGATGCCGCCGCCCTGCTGCGTCGCGAATCGCAGGCGCTGGAGGATCGGCTGACCTCGCTGAACCGCGAACTCAGCCTGGCCCGCGAATTTCTGGCCGCACAGACCCGCGAACTGGACGCGCTGGGCCGTACCGCCGTGGACCGCATTGGGCAGAGCGCCGGGCGCATCGATTCGCTCGTGCGCGACAATGCCGCACAGGTCGAGGTGATCGGCAACGTCAGCGCCGCCGCGCTGGGCAATATGGAGCAATTGCGCGTCCATCTGCCCGTCATCACCAATGCGGCCAAGGATGTGACCAGCAATATCGGCAATGCCGGACGGATCGCCCATGCCCATCTTCAGGACATGGTCAAAGGTCTGGAACGCTTGCAGGATTTTGGCCAGTCGAGCGAGTTGCAGGTGACCGCCCTGCGCGAGCGGATCGAGAGCGGGCTGAGCGCTCTGGAGAGCAGGACGCAGCAGTTGGACGCGGTCATCACCGGGCGGTTCGACGCGCTGGAGGCGCGCTCGACCGGTTTTGCGCTGGATCTGGAGCGGCATGAGGCCGAGGCGCGCGAGACGCTGCAACGCCGCGCCGCCGCCATGGGCGACGAAATTGCCGCGACGCGCGCCCGGCTCGACGCCGATGAGGCCGAGGCGCTGACCTCGCTGCGCGCGCGCCTGTCGGCCCTGCGCGATGAGGCGGCGACGATCGGCCGCTCGCTGCGCGAGAATGAAGCGGTGGCGCTGGGCGACTGGCAGGCGGCGACAGCGCGCCTGACCAATGACCTCTCGCGCATCGACCGCGAATTGGCCCAGCGCCACGATGCCGCCATCGAACGTGCGGGCAAGCTGGGCGTGATGAGCGAGGCGACAAGCCTGCGTCTGGCGCAGGCCGAGGCGCGGCTGGAGGCGATTGCGGCGGCTGATGTCGCGGTTTCGGGCGCGATGGAGCAACGGCTTGAGGGGTTGGAGCGGCGCCTTGGCGAAACGGACAGGAGCCTTGAAAAGCTGACCGCGTCGAGCATCCGCCTGCTCGAACTGATCCAGTCCTCAGTCCTGCACAGCCGCGATACGCTGCCTCCCGCGCTGGCGCAGAGTGAAGAGCAACTGGCCGGGTTTGAAGCACGGATTCAGGCGCTGCGCGGGATTGTCGTCGAGGCGGGCGCGCAGGGCGAAATGCTGGCCCAGCGGATGGATCAGGCGCAGGGCGTCGCGCTGGGCGTCGGCCATGCGTTGAGCGCGCAGGATACGGCCGTGGGCCTGCTGCGCGACCATCTGATGCAGGTGGAAAGCGAGGCCCAACGCATCGCCAGCGACGCGCAGGGCGAATTGGGCGAAGCGATCCGCACGTTGGGCGGCAGCGTCATGCAGACCCTCGCCCTGATCGAAAGCGAAGGCGCGGCCCATGTCACCGCGCTGGCCGAACAATTGTCCAGCGAAAGCGGCGCGGCGCTGGAGCGCGCCATGCGCCTCAAGGCCAGCGAGATCACCGGCCAGTTGGAACAGGCCGCCGCCCATGCACTGGGCATCAGCCGCGAGGCGGCGAACCAGTTGCGCGATCAACTGCGCGAGGTGGAAAGCGTGATCGCCCATCTCGAAACCCGCGTGGCCGAAGCCCGCGCTCAGGCCGAAGAGCGCATGGACGGCGATTTTTCACGCCGCATGGCCATTATCACCGACACGCTGCAATCCAAGGCGGTGGACATCACCCGCGCGCTGGACAGCGAAGTGGCCGACACGGCTTGGGCAGCCTATCTGCGCGGCGACCGGGGCATTTTCACCCGCCGCGCGGTGCGCCTGCTCGATACGGGCGATGCACGGCATGTGCTGCATCTCTATGAGAGCGACGGGGCGTTTCAGGCCCATGTGAACCGCTATATCCATGATTTTGAAGCCATGCTGCGCCACCTGCTTTCAACCCGCGACGGCCATGCGATCACCGTGACGCTGCTGTCTTCGGATATGGGCAAACTTTATGTGGCGCTGGCCCAGGCCATTGAGCGGCTCCGGGCCTAAGCCAGCGCCTAGTCTTTTTCCAGCGAGGCAGGCATGTGAAAGGGTGCGAGATCCTCGATCCGCACCCAATCATAGACATAATTGGCGTAAAACAGCGCAAAGAGGATGGCCGAAACCACCGTGGCGCGGATTGCCACGCGGCCCGGGCGGAAATTGCCCGGCGCGCTGGTGGCCTGCCCCTTGACCAGTTCCTCGCCCGTTTCATCGGGCGTGCGGATGCCGAAGGGCAGCACCAGAAAGGCCGAAATGACCCAGAAAAGCAGATAGATGGCAAGGATAGAGGCCGGTTTCACCGATCCAGCCCCTCCACCATCATCATTACCTTGACCTGCGGCTTCTTGCCACACCAGCGCCCTGCAGCCCGCCGCGCGGCCAGACGCGCAGCTTCCGCCATCGCGCTTTCATTGCGCTTGTCCGGCCCGCGCAGCTTGCCCAGCGCCTCAATCACATCATTCTGCGCCTCGGCCACAAAGGCATCGTAATCCTCGACCAGCGGCAGACCAAGACCCGCCACCTGAACCGTGAAATCGGCATGGCGCGCCCTTCCCGCCACGGCCACCATCACCACGCCATGCCATGCCAGACGGCGGCGCATCGCCACCGCTTCACCATCAGCGGGCGCGATAATATCGCCGTCCAGCACGAGCCGCCCATGGGGCACCTCGGCAAATTTGCCCGGACGGCCAGGCGCCAGACGCACCAGATCGCCGTTCTTCTGCACCACCTGCGTGGGGATGCCGCTTTCCTTGCCGACCTTGGCCTGCTCGCGCATGTGGCGCATTTCGCCATGCACCGGCATCAGGATCTGGGGCCGCAGCCAGCCATAGATCGCCACAAGCTCGGGCCGACCGGGGTGACCGGAGACATGGATATCGGCCTGACGGTCGGTGACGACGGTAATGCCATCGCCCGCCAGTTGATTCTGGATGCGGCCAATCGCAATCTCATTGCCGGGGATTTGGCGGCTGGAAAACAGCACCACATCGCCCGCGTCCAGCTTGATCGGATGGTTGCCATCGGCAATGCGCGCCAGCGCCGCGCGCGGCTCGCCCTGCCCGCCGGTCGCCACGATCAGCACCTGTCCGCGCGGCAGGCTCATCGCGGTTTCGGGGTCGATGATATCAGGCAACTGGCCCAGATAGCCGCAGCCCTCGGCCGCCTGAATGATCCGGTCGAGCGAGCGCCCCGAAACGCAAAGTCGTCGATTGGTCGCCTTGGCCACCTCGCCCAGCGTGTGCAGCCGCGCGACATTGCTGGCAAAGGTCGTGACCAGCACGCGCTTGCCCTTGTGGCGCGCGACCTCTTCCTTCATCGCGCGGGCCACTTCACCCTCGCTGCCCGAAGGCTCGGGGTTGAACACATTGGTGCTGTCACACACCAGCGCCAGCACGCCCTCGTCTCCAATCGCGGTCAATTGCGCGGGCGTTGCAGGCGTGCCGATGATCGGCTCATCATCCAGCTTCCAGTCGCCGGTGTGGAACACCCGGCCATAGGGCGTCTCGATCAGCAGCGCGTGGCCCTCGGCAATCGAGTGCGCCAAGGGCACATAGCGGATGCCGAAAGGCCCCAATTCGAACTGGTCAAAATGGTCGATGACGTTCAATTCAACGTCGCGCTCGATCCCCGCCTCGGCCAGTTTCGAGGCCACCAGTTTGGCCGTAAATGGCGTGGCATAAAGCGGCACATCCAGATCAGCGGCGAAATAGGGCACCGCGCCGATGTGATCCTCATGCGCATGGGTCAGCACGATGCCGATCAGATCCTCGCGCCGCTCCTCGATAAAGGCCAGATCGGCAAAGACCAGTTCGCTGCCCGGATATTCATTCCCGGCAAAGGTCATGCCCAGGTCGACCATCAGCCACTTGCCATGCGCGCCGTAGAGATTGACATTCATGCCAATCTCGCCCGACCCGCCCAGCGCGCAAAACAGCAATTCCTTGCCGGGCGTGAACGGATCCTTGCTGTCAGACTTGCGCGCTATCGTACTTCTCCAATGATTTTGTTGCAATTTATCGTGTGGCCGCGCGCTCGGCGAGCAGCGCAAGGCCGTTCAGGGTAAGGTCGTGTTCGACCACATCAAACAATCCGGGCTGCTTATCAAACAGTACGGCAAGACCACCTGTGGCCACCACCGTGACAGGACGCCCGACCTGCGCGCGCATCCGTGCAATCAGCCCTTCGATCATCGCGACATAGCCCCAATAGACGCCGATCAGCATCTGGTCCTCGGTATTCGTCCCGATGACGCCGGGCTTTTCGGGCACGGCAATGGCGATACGCGGCAATTTGGCGGTGTTGCCGACCAAGGCATCCAGCGAGAGATTGATGCCCGGCGCGATGATCCCGCCCTTATACGCCCCTCTAGCATCGATGTGATCGATCGTCGTGGCCGTTCCGAAATCGACGACGATCAGATCACCGGGGAATTTGTCATGCGCACCAATGGCGTTGACCGCGCGATCCGCGCCCAAGGATTTGGGCGAATCCACATCAACATCAATGCCGTAATCGGCCTTGTCGACGCCGGCCACCAACAATTCGGTATCGAAATATTTGCTGGCCAGCACCTGAAGATTATGCAGCGCGCGCGGCACCACCGTCGAAACGATCATCCCGGCAATCTGATCGCGGGTATAGCCTTCAATCGCCATCAATTGCAGCAGCCAGACCGCGAATTCATCAGCCGTACGGCGCGGATCGGTGGCAATGCGCCAACGCGTCTTCATCTCGCGCCCGTCATAGAGCGCAAAGACGACATTGGTATTGCCCACATCAATGGCCAGCAGCATGCTGCCTCTCTCCGCTTATCTTTTCTCAGGCGAGTTCGACATCGCCTGCATGAAGGGTTTGGACCGTGCCGTCCGAAAGCTGCAACCGCAAGGCCCCATCCTCGTTCAGCCCGGAAAAATTGCCGCTGACGACCTGCCCGCTGGCTTCGTGCACCCGCAGCGGTGTGCCCAGCGGATGGGCCGCCGCCTGCCACCGCCGCGTCAGGGCGGAAAGGCCAAATTGCCGCCAAAGAACCAATTCCTGCGAAAACCGCGCGGCCAGCGCCATCGCAAAGGCATCGCGATCCGGCGCGGGACCATAGTGGCTGAGGGCCGCTGTCTCGCGACCCGGCAACTGCGGCGCGCTGGCCAGATTGACGCCGATCCCGACAATCACAAACCCGGCCACCGCTTCGAGCAGAATTCCCGCCACCTTGGCCTGCCCCACCAGCACATCATTGGGCCATTTCAGCAAAGCGCAACGCGGGGGTGGCACCAGACCAGCGACACAAGCCTGAACAGCAACGCCTGCCACCAACGCAAGGCTGGGAGCAGGCGGTTGGTGCGCGTCGATGCGCACCACGGTCGAGCCCATGAAATTGCCAAGCCCGTCATTCCAGACCCGGCCCAGGCGCCCCCGCCCCGCATTCTGGCGGTCGGCGATCAGCCAGTTTCCCTCAGCAACCGGCTCGCCCGATGTCAGCCTTTGTGCAAGGTCTGCATTGGTCGAGCCGGTCAGGCCGATGATTTCCATCAAAGCACGAGTTCTCAGGCCGCGTGGAACAGCGCCGCCGCCGCCGACTGGGCCAGACCGCCCAGCCAACTGGTGAACAGATAGCCGATAGGCGAGATCACGATGGCGCTGCCATAGAGCAGAACCGCATGGACGCCGTCCACCGAGCCCACGACCTTGTCAGCCGGTTCATCGAAATAGAGAACCTTGACGACCTTGAGGTAGTAGAAAGCACCAATAACCGAAGCCGCGATGCCCACCGTGGCCAGCGGAACCAGACCGGCGGCGACCGCCGACTGGAACACCACGAACTTGCCCCAGAAGCCGAACAGCGGCGGAATACCGGCGAGGCTGAACATCACCATCGCCAGCACAAAGGCCAGACCCGGCTTGCTGCGCGACAGGCCCGCAAGGTCGGCGATCTTTTCCACCGGATTGCCTGCGGCATCACGCAGCGACAGGATGGCCACGAAACCGCCGATCGACATCACCACATAGATCGCCAGATACACCAGCATCGAAGCCGCGCCACCCGGCGTGGCGGCAGCCAGACCGATCAGCATGAAGCCGACGTTGTTGATCGACGAATAGGCCATCAGGCGCTTGATATTGCCCTGACCGATCGCCCCCAGCGCGCCCACGACAATCGAGAGCAGCGAGATGGCAACGATGATCTGCTGCCAGGCGGCGGCCTGCATGCCAAAGGCAAACAGCGTGACGCGCATGGTCAGCGCCAGAGCGGCGACCTTGGGCGCGGTGGCGAAGAAGGTTGTCACCGGGGTCGGTGCGCCTTCATAAACGTCAGGGGTCCACATGTGGAACGGCACAGCGCTGATCTTGAAGGACAAGCCGACAAGGATGAACACCAGACCAAACAGCGAGCCGGTCGACATCTTGCCAACGAGCGCGGTGTGGATGGCGTCAAAGCTCGTGCTGCCGGCAAAGCCATAGGTCAGGCTGATGCCGAAGAGCAGGATGCCCGAGGCCAGCGAACCCAGCACGAAATACTTCAGACCCGCCTCAGGCGAACGGTCATCGGTACGCAGCATGGCCGCCAGCACATAGGCCGCCAGCGAGTTCATTTCGAGGCCGACATAGAGTGTGAGCATGTCGGTGGCCGACACCATCAGGCCCATGCCCAGCGCCGCGAACAGCGCCAGCACCGGATATTCCGCGCGATAGCCGCCCTGACGTTCAAAGAAGCCAGGGGCCACAAGAAGCGAAGCGCCGGCAGCGCCATAAATGAGCAGCTTGGCAAAGGAGGAGAAGCTGTCCGCCGCATATTGGCCGTAGAAGGCCGAAGCCTCCGCGCCAAACACGCCGCCGCACAAAGCAGGCGCGACCAGCACGCCCGCCACGGCGAGAGCCGCGACTGCCAGCCAGGTCACCAGACGGGCGGATTTGTCATCCGCCCACGCGCAGACCAGCAGGAGCACCAGCCCGGAGACGCTGAGGAATTCCTCAGCGGCCACCAGGCGAAGGGAAGATGCCCAGTTCATTACTTTTCACTCCCTTCGCCGCTATGCTCGGCGCTTTCATGAGTTTCAGCCACAGGATGGCCCGGCGTCACCTGCGCATCACCGGCCGGACGGGCCGCGGCAAGGCGGGCGTCAAGATGGGCAATGTCGGCACGGATCGGCGCGATGAAGCTTTCGGGATAGATACCCATCCACAGCGTTGCGATGACCAGCGGCGTCAACAGCAGATATTCGCGGGCCGTCAGATCCGGCATCGCGGCGGCATCGGCATTCTTCTGTTCGCCAAAGGCAACCCGGCGATAGAGATACAGCATATAGGCCGCACCCAGAATGATGCCCGTGCCCGCGATCAGCGCGGTCCAGCTCGAAGCCTTGTAGATGCCCTGAAGCGACAGGAATTCACCCACGAAGTTGGCGGTGGCGGGCAGCCCCACCGAAGCCATGGTGAAGAAC
Source organism: Novosphingobium sp. KACC 22771 (assembly GCF_028736195.1). Classification (GTDB taxonomy): domain Bacteria; phylum Pseudomonadota; class Alphaproteobacteria; order Sphingomonadales; family Sphingomonadaceae; genus Novosphingobium. The sequence goes on from NZ_CP117881.1 coordinate 2,961,033, forward strand.
ATGAAGAACAGCGCATAATGCGGCATGTTGATCGCGATGCCGCCGTAGCGGTTGATCTCGCGGGTGTGCAGGCGATCATAGATCACGCCAACGCAAAGGAACAGCGCGCCCGACACCAGACCGTGGGCCAGCATCACCACCATCGAGCCTTCAAGGCCCTGGCGGTTGAAAGCGAACAGACCCAGCGTCACGATGGCCATATGCGCCACCGACGAATAGGCGATCAACTTCTTCATGTCCGACTGAACCAGCGCGACCAGCGAGGTGTAAACCACCGCGACGATCGAGAGGCCCCACACCAGCGGCGCGAAATAAGCGCTCGCTTCGGGGAAGAAGGGAAGGCTGAAGCGGATGAAACCGTAGCCGCCCATCTTGAGCAGCACGCCTGCCAGGATGACCGAACCAGCGGTCGGCGCCTGAACGTGCGCATCGGGAAGCCAGGTGTGTACCGGCCACATCGGCATCTTCACCGCAAACGAGGCGAAGAAGGCCAGCCACAGCAGATACTGCGCGTGCACCGGGAAGTTGTATTCCATCAGCACCGGGATCGAGGTGGTACCCGTCAGGTTCACGATCCACAGCATGGCGATCAGCATCAGGACCGAGCCAAGCAGCGTATAGAGGAAGAACTTGTAGCTGGCGTAGATACGATCCGCGCCGCCCCAGATACCGATGATCAGATACATCGGGATCAGGCCTGCCTCGAACAGGATGTAGAACAGGAAGAGATCCTGCGCCGCGAAAACGCCGATCATCAGCGTTTCCATGAACAGGAACGCAGCCATATATTCAGGCACACGCTTCTCGATCGCGTCCCAGCTGGCGCCGATACAGATCGGCATCAGGAAGACGGACAGGACGATCAGCACCAGCGCGATGCCGTCAATGCCAAGCGCCCAGCTGAAACCGCTGAACAATTGGGCATGTTCGACGAATTGCCACTGCGGCCCGCCGATCTGGTAATTGGCCCAGAGATCGAGGCCCAGCGCCAGGTCGATCAACGTCGCCACCAACGCGATGGTGCGCGCGGCGCCGGCTGAGGCGAACAAAGCCGCCACAGCCGCAACCGCTGGCACCGCCAGCATCAGCGAAAGGATGGGAAAACCGGTCATTGCCATAAAACCTTTTCGCTGCCCGCCTTTATCGAGTGAGAACCCAGCTGACCGCAGCCACCAGGCCGATCAGCATCCACAGCGCATAGCTGGTGAGCAGACCAGATTGGAGACGACGAGCCAGACCCGTGCCCTGAACCACAACCCAGGCCGCACCATTGGGGCCAAAGCGGTCAATGAAGCCGACATCGCCAGCCTTCCAGAACAACCGGCCCAGCGCGAAGGCAGGACGGACGAACAGGAAGTTGTAGAGCTCGTCAAAGAACCACTTGTTGTAAACGAAAGTGTGGATCGGCTTGATCGCGCGGACAAAGGCCGCCGGGAAGCCGGGATTGATGATGTAAGCGTAGATCGCGCCCAGCAGGCCGGTCACCATCACGCCGAACGGAGCCCATTTAACCCACACCGGCACTTCATGCATGTGGTGGATCAGGTGTTCGGAGAACACGAGGCTGCCCTTCCAGAACTCGCCGTCGCCTTCGGAGATGAAGGCATGGTTGAAGACGAAACCGGCAAAGATCGCGCCCATGCTCAGGATGATGAGCGGGAGCAGCATCACCAGCGGGCTTTCGTGCGGGTGATAGCCAGCCGTGCCGTCGTCGTCATGAGCATGCCCATGGTGATGGTCGTGGCCATGCGCGTGATCGTGGCCATGGCCGTGATCATCGTGAACCGCGTGCTGGATATGCTCCGACTGCGACCAGCGGGGCTTGCCGAAGAAGGTGAGGAACACCAGACGCCACGAATAGAACGAGGTCAGCAGAGCAGCCGTGATGCCCATAAAGAAGGCAAAGTGGCCAACGCCCGTGCCCGAACCATAGGCAGCTTCGAGGATCGAGTCCTTTGAATAGAAGCCCGCGAAACCGAACACATCGACGATACCGACGCCCGTAATCGCCAGGGTCCCCGCCATCATCGCCCAGTAGGTCAGCGGGATCTTCTTACGCAGCGCGCCGTAATAGCGCATGTCCTGCTCGTGATGCATCGCATGGATCACGCTGCCGGCGCCAAGGAACAGCAGGGCCTTGAAGAAAGCGTGCGTGAACAGGTGGAACATGGCCGCGCCGAACGCGCCCGAACCGGCCGCAAAGAACATATAGCCCAGCTGCGAACAGGTTGAATAGGCGATCACGCGCTTGATGTCCCACTGCGTCGTGCCGATGGTCGCGGCAAAGAAGCAGGTGGCGGCGCCGACGATGGTGACGAAAGTCATCGCATCCGGGCTGGCCGAAAACAGCGGCGAAAGGCGGCAGGTCATGAACACGCCCGCGGTCACCATGGTCGCCGCGTGGATGAGCGCCGACACAGGGGTCGGGCCTTCCATCGCGTCCGGCAACCAGGTGTGCAGACCAAGCTGCGCCGACTTACCCATCGCGCCGATGAACAGCAGGATCGAGATGATCGTCAGCGTGTCGAAACGGTGGCCAAGGAAGCCGATCGTGCTGCCCGCATGGTTGGGAACATTGGCGAGGATTTCGGGGATCGACACCGTGCCGAACACCAGAAACACGCCGAAAATGCCCAGCATGAAGCCAAGGTCGCCCACGCGGTTGACCACGAAAGCCTTGATCGCGGCAGCACCGGCCGAAGGCTTGCGGAACCAGAAACCGATCAGCAGGTACGAAGCCAGACCCACGCCTTCCCAGCCGAAGAACATCTGAACCAGATTGTTCGCGGTCACCAGCATGAGCATGGCGAAGGTGAAGAGCGAGAGATAGGAGAAGAAGCGCGGCTGATCCGGCTCTTCGTCCATATAGCCCCAGCTGTAAAGGTGGACCAGCGCCGAGACGCTGGTGATCACCACCAGCATCACCGCCGTCAGCGTGTCGACGCGCAGTTCCCAGTCAAAGCTGAGATCGCCCGACTGCACCCACTTGAGCACAGGAACGACGGTGGCTTCGGCATGGCCGGTCAGAAAGCTGATGAAGATTGGCCAGGAGAGCAGACAGGCAGCGAAAAGCCCACCGGTCGTCACCACCTTGGCCGGGAATTTGCCCAGCGCCTTGTTGCCAAGCCCGGCAATCGCCGAGGCCAGCAGTGGCAGGAAAACAATGAAGAGGATCGAATGCACAGGTCTTACCCCTTCATCCGGTTGGCGTCGTCCACCGCAATCGTGCCGCGGCTGCGGAAGTAGATCACGAGGATGGCCAGGCCCACGGCTGCTTCACCCGCGGCCACGGTCAACACGAACATCGCGAAGATCTGACCGGCCAGGTCATGCAGGAAGGCGCTGAAGGCCACGAGGTTGATGTTCACCGAGAGCAGGATAAGCTCGATGGCCATCAACACGATGATGATGTTCTTGCGGTTGAGCACGATGCCCAGCACGCCCAGCCCGAAGAGGATCGAGCTGACAACGATATAATGTTCGATACCGATCATGGCCGCCCCCTTACAGCTTCACGCCGCCGCCCACTTCGGGACGGGTGTTGATGGTGGCATCTTCCGGACGGCGCTTGACCTGTTCGGAAATGTTCTGCGGACGCACGTCACTACGCTGGCGATGGGTCAGCACGATGGCGCCGATCATGGCAACCAGCAGCACGACACCGGCCGCTTCAAACAGGAACAGGTAGTGCCCGTAAAGCACAGCGCCGATGGCCTGAATGTTGGGGACGTTGGCCGCAGGAGCCGTTGCCGCATCAGGCGTGCCCAGCACAAGGCCGCCGGCCGAATGCGCGCCCAGACCGAAAAGCAGTTCGGCCAGCAGGATTCCGGCAATCGCCAGACCCAGCGGGAAATTCTTCACGAAACCGGCCCGCAGCGTGGCAAAGTCGATGTCGAGCATCATCACCACAAAGAGGAACAGCACCGCCACCGCGCCGACATAAACGATGACCAGAAGCATCGCGATGAATTCGGCGCCGATCAGGATCATCAGACCCGCAGCGTTGAAGAAGGCCAGGATCAGCCACAGCACGGAATGCACCGGATTGCGCGCCGTGATGGTCATCACGGCCGACGCAATCACCAGCGCGGCGAACAGATAAAAGGCAAGCGTTTGGATCATCTCTTGTCTCCGGCCCGCGCCTTAACGGTAGGGCGCATCGGCTTCAAGGTTCGCGGCAATCGCCCGCTCCCACTTGTCCCCGTTCGCCAACAGCTTGTTCTTGTCATAGAGCAGTTCGGCACGCGTTTCGGTCGCGTATTCGAAATTCGGCCCTTCGACGATGGCGTCGACCGGGCATGCTTCCTGGCAAAAGCCGCAGAAGATGCACTTGGTCATGTCGATGTCGTAGCGCGTCGTCCGGCGGCTGCCATCATCGCGCGGTTCGGCCTCGATCGTGATCGCCTGCGCGGGGCAGATCGCCTCGCACAATTTGCACGCGATGCAGCGTTCTTCCCCGTTGGGATAGCGGCGCAACGCATGTTCACCGCGAAAACGAGGCGAAAGCGGGTTCTTCTCATAGGGATAGTTGATGGTCGCCTTCTCCTTGAAGAAATACTTCAAGGTCAAGGCGTGAGCCTTCACGAACTCCCAGAGGGTGAAACTCTTGATGAGATGGGCGACGCTCATGCAAAATGTCCCGTAGCCATGAGGTAACCGCTGACGAGGAAAACGAACAGCAGCGAGAGCGGCAGGAAGATTTTCCAGCCCAGACGCATCAGCTGGTCATAGCGATAGCGCGGCACGGTGGCCTTCACCCAGCTGAACACAAAGAAGAAGAAGAAGATCTTGAGCAGAAGCCAGACCACGCCCGGCACCATGTAAAGCACCGGAATATCCAGCGGCGGCAGATAGCCACCCCAGAAGAGCGTGGCATTGAGCGCGCACATCAGCAGCACGTTGCCATATTCGCCGAGCCAGAACAGCGCGAAAGCCATCGAGGAATATTCGGTCTGATAACCGGCGACGAGTTCGCTTTCCGCTTCGCAAAGGTCAAACGGAGCGCGCTGGGTTTCGGCCATGCCCGAAATCAGGAACAGCACCCACATCGGGAACAGAAGCGGATTGAAACCAAAGCCGTTCAGGATGCCGAACACATGGCCCTTCTGCTCGGCAACGATCGTCCCCAGATTGAACGAACCGGCCCACAGCACCACACAGATCAGGATGAAGCCGATTGAGACTTCATAGGAAATCATCTGAGCAGAAGCGCGCATCGCACTGAAAAACGGGTATTTTGAGTTCGAAGCCCAACCCGCCATGATCGTGCCGTAAACGCCCAGCGACGAGATCGCCAGAACATAAAGCAGGCCCACATTAATGTCAGCCAGGATCGCGCCCGAGTTGAAGGGGATCACCGCCCAGGCCAGCAGCGTCACCGTAAAGGTAACCACCGGCCCGATCAGGAAGATACCCTTGTTGGCGGCGGTCGGAACGATAGTTTCCTGAAGGAAAACCTTCAGGCCGTCAGCAAACGACTGAAGCAGACCAAGCGGGCCGACAACGTTCGGACCGCGACGCAGCGCCATGGCCGCCCAGATCTTGCGGTCGACATAGATGATCATCGCCACGCTGAGCATCAGCGGCAGCGCGATCAGCAAAATGCCCGCAATGGTGGAAATCAGCCATGCCGCCTGAAACGGCAGGCCAAGCGATTGGAAGAAGGCGGTCATTCCGCAGCCTCCGCTTGGGGTTGCGACCCGTGCAGCAGTTCGGCCGAGCAACGCGCCAGCGTCTCACTCGCCCGCGCAATCGGGTTCGTCAGATAGAAATCCTTGATCGGATAGGCGATTTCGCCAGCGGCCGAACCCGAAACACCGGTGGGCAGCGGGCCGAAATCAACCAGACCGCCATCAACCAGCAGCGCCGGATATTCGTCAAACAGCGCCGAGCGGAGTTCGTCAAAGCTGTCAAAGCCGACATTGACGTTCAGCACCTGAGCAATGGCGCGCAGGATCGCCCAGTCTTCACGCGCATCACCCGGCGCGAACACAGCCTTTTCGGCAAATTGCACGCGACCTTCGGTGTTGACGTAAATGCCCGCCTTTTCGGTGAAGGCCGAAGCAGGCAGGATCACGTCCGCGGCATGGGCACCCTTGTCGCCGTGATGGCCAACATAGACGATCATGCTGTCGGCGAACTTGGTGTAATCCACCTCATCCGCGCCCAGCGAAAGCAGCAGCTTGGGCTTGGCGGCGGCGACATCGTTGATGCCACCCTTCTGAGCATAACCCAGCAGCAGGCCGCCCATGCGCGAAGCCGCCATGTGCAGAACGTTGAAACCGTTCCACACCGAGCCGTCTTCGAGCGTGCGTACCAGGCCGAGCTGTTCGCTGATCGACAGACCCGCTTCGAGCGCTCCCTTGGCCAGCCCGGCCCCGCCGATGATCAGCGCGGGGCGCTTGGCGTTCTGCAGCGCCGACCAAACATGGCCCGGCAAAGCGTTCAACACGCCGGCATCGCTGCCCAGGAATTCGGCCGGATAGGTCGTTTCCCATTCGGGGCCAATGATGAACACCTTGGCGCCATGCTTGACCGCCTTGCGCAGGCGAGCGTTGAGCACAGCGGCTTCCCAGCGGACACGGCTGCCCACGATCAAGATGGCATCGGCGCTTTCAATCCCGGCAAGACCCGAATTGAAATTCACCGCCGCCAGATTGGCCGTGTTGTAAGCCAGACCCGTCTGACGCCCTTCGAGCACCGACGAACCGAGGCCCGACAGCAGCTTCTTGGCCGCATACATGGTTTCGACATCGACCAGATCGCCCGCAACCGCCGCGATCGAATTGCCCGGGGCAATCTTGGCGACAGCGGCCAGCGCCTCGTCCCACGACACGGCCTTAAGCTTGCCATCAAGACGGATGAACGGACGGTCAAGACGGCGCTTGGACAGGCCATCGACCATGTAGCGGCCCTTGTCGGACAGCCATTCCTCGTTCACGTCATCGTTGACGCGCGGCAGGATGCGCATGGCTTCGCGGCCGCGCGCATCGACGCGAATGTTCGAGCCGATGGCGTCCGAAACGTCGATCGAGATCGTCTTCTTGAGTTCCCAAGGACGGGCTTCGAACGCGTAGGGACGCGAAGTCAGCGCGCCCACCGGGCACAGATCGATCACATTGGCCGACAGCTCGTGCGTCGAGGCCTTTTCGAGATAGGTGCTGATCTGCATGTTCTCGCCGCGATACAGCGCGCCGATTTCATCCACACCCGCGATTTCCTCGCTGAAACGGACGCAGCGCGTGCACTGGATGCAGCGCGTCATCACCGTCTTGATCAGCGGGCCCATATACTTCTCGGTCACCGCGCGCTTGTGCTCGTGGTAACGCGAAGAACCGCGGCCATAGGCCACGCTCTGGTCCTGAAGATCGCATTCGCCGCCCTGATCGCAGATCGGGCAGTCGAGCGGGTGGTTGATGAGGAGGAACTCCATCACCCCTTCACGCGCCTTTTTGACCATCTCGCTGTCGGTGCGGATTTCCTGACCTTCGGCGGCCGGAAGCGCGCAGGAAGCCTGCGGCTTGGGCGGCCCGGGCTTCACCTCGACCAGGCACATGCGGCAATTGCCCGCAATGCTCAGACGCTCGTGATAACAGAAGCGCGGAATTTCCTTCCCCGCCATTTCGCAGGCTTGCAGAACAGTGGCGCCGGCCGGCACCTCAAGTTCCACGCCGTCAACTTTGACCTTAGGCATTACTCAGCGGCCTCCCGCAGCGCACCGCCCTTTTCGGCAATGCGACGCTCAATTTCGGGGCGGAAATGACGGATCAGGCCCTGGATCGGCCATGCCGCAGCATCGCCCAGCGCGCAAATCGTATGACCCTCGACCTGCTTGGTCACGTTCCACAGCATGTCGATTTCCTGCACATCGGCATCGCCCTTGCGCAGACGCTCCATCACGCGCCACATCCAGCCGGTGCCTTCGCGGCACGGCGTGCACTGGCCGCAGCTTTCGTGCTTGTAGAAGTACGAAAGGCGGCTGATCGCGCGCACGATGTCGGTGGACTTGTCCATGACGATGACCGCCGCCGTGCCCAGACCCGAGCCGACCGCGCGCAGACCGTCAAAGTCCATCGGCGCGTCCCAGATCTGATCGGCAGGCACCAGCGGCACCGACGAACCGCCGGGGATGACCGCCAGCAGATTGTCCTTGCCGCCGCGAATGCCGCCGCAATGCTTCTCGATCAGCTCGCTGAACGGGATCGACATCTCTTCTTCGACCACGCAGGGCTTGTTCACATGGCCCGAGATCTGGAAGAGCTTGGTGCCCTTGTTGTTCTCGCGCCCGAACGAAGCAAACCAGCCAGCGCCGCGACGCAGGATGGTGGGAGCCACCGCGATCGATTCGACATTGTTCACCGTGGTCGGGCAGCCGTAAAGACCAGCACCGGCGGGGAACGGAGGCTTGAGACGGGGCTGGCCCTTCTTGCCTTCGATCGACTCGATCATCGCGGTTTCTTCGCCGCAGATATAGGCGCCCGCGCCGCGATGGACAAAAACGTCGAAATCATAGCCCGAACCACTGGCGTTCTTGCCCACGAGGCCGGCGTCATAGGCCTCGGCAACAGCGGCAAACAGCGTCTCGGCCTCGCGGATATATTCGCCACGGATATAGATGTAGGCCGCACGGGCCCCCATCGCAAAACCGGCCACCAGCGCGCCTTCGATCAGCTTATGCGGATCGTGGCGGATGATTTCGCGGTCCTTGCACGAACCCGGCTCGGATTCGTCGGCGTTGATGACCAGGAAGCTGGGACGACCGTCCTTGCTTTCCTTGGGCATAAACGACCACTTCATGCCGGTGGGGAAGCCCGCACCGCCACGGCCGCGCAGGCCCGAATCCTTGATTTCCTGGATGATCGCGTCGCGGCCCTTTTCGAGCAGCGCCTTGGTGTTATCCCAATCGCCCCGCGCGCGCGCCGCGCTCAGGTTCCACGGCTGAAAACCGTAGAGATTGGTGAAGATACGATCCTTGTCCTGAAGGGCCATGACTTACCACTCCCCCCGATAATCGTGATTCTCATTGACCATCGCGGTCAGGTTCGAGAGCGCACCAGCCGGTTCGACCGTATGACGACCCGGCTCCTGCGTGCCCGTCTTGGGGCTTTCGCCGCGCGCCAGAGCATCCAGAATGCCCTCGAAACGTTCAGCGGTCAGGTCTTCGTAATTGTCGTCATTGATCTGCACCATCGGCGCCGACGAGCAATTGCCCATGCATTCCACCTCGGTGAAGGTCCAGAGACCATCCTCCGAAACGCCGCCGGTCGGCATCTTCTTGGCCTTGCACACCGAGATCAGGTCGTCGCTGCCGCGCAGCATGCAGGGCGTGGTGCCGCAGACCTGTACGTGGAACTTTCCGACCGGAACCAGATTATACATGGTGTAGAAGGTGGCGACTTCGACCACGCGGATGATCGGCATGTCGAGATAATTCGCGACATATTCCATCACCGGGATCGGCAGCCAGCCCTGCGTGTTGGTTTCCGCGCCCACCTGACGCTGCGCCAGATCGAGCAGCGGCATCGAGGCCGAGCGCTGGCGCCCTTCGGGATAGCGCGCGACGATTTCCTTGGCCTTGGCCGCATTGGCCTCGGTCCAGGCGAAATTGCCCCAGCGCGCGCGCAGCTCAGGGCTATCGGGATAGATATGACGATCAGCCATTAGCGGATGAACTCCACGCGAGAGCACTTGTCGCCCTCGAACGAATAGACGGCGATAACTTCAAACGGTTCAACCAGTTCCGAACCATCGCTAGCCGGGCCGCGCGTGACATATTCACGCATCAGCACATAATTGCCGATAGCCTGCTTTTCGCGGATCTCGGCATGGTTTTCCGGCCACTTGGCAAAAGCGGCGGCTAGCCCCGTACGGGTGCCTTCCTTGCCTTCACGCACCACAGCGCCGCGATAGCCCGCCTCGCAGGCATCATCGGTCATATAGGACACGTAAAGGTCGGCATCCTGCGCGTTATAGGCGGCAATCATCGCCTCGGCGGTTGCCAGATGGTTGAGGCTCTGGCTCACCGGTCGCACTCCCCGAACACGATATCCATCGCGCCAAGGATGGCGGTGATATCGGGCAGCATGTGGCCCTTGGTCATGAAGTCCATCGCCTGAAGATGCGAGAAGGCCGTCGGGCGGATCTTGCAGCGATAAGGCTTGTTCGAGCCGTCCGACACCAGATAGACGCCGAACTCGCCCTTGGGGCTTTCGGTCGCCACATAGACTTCGCCCGCCGGAACGTGGAAGCCTTCGGTGTAGAGCTTGAAGTGATGGATCAGGCTTTCCATGTCCTGCTTCATCTCGGCGCGCTTGGGCGGCACAACCTTGCGGTCGCTGCTCAGCACCGGGCCGGCGGGCATCTTTTCGATGCACTGGCGCACGATGCGGGCCGACTGGCGCACTTCTTCAACGCGGACCATGAAGCGATCATAGCAATCGCCGCGCGTGCCCACGGGCACTTCGAAATCGACCTGGTCATAGGCATCATAGGGCTGCGACTTGCGCAGATCCCAGGCAATGCCGCTGCCGCGGATCATCGGGCCGGAAAAGCCCCATGCCAGCGCGTCTTCCTTGCTGACCGTGGCGATATCGACGTTGCGCTGCTTGAAGATGCGGTTGTCGCACACCAGGCTCATCGCGTCTTCGAACAGTTCGGGCAGACGCTTGTCGAGCCAGACGCTGATGTCGTCGATCAGCTTCTGGGGCACATCCTGATGGACGCCGCCGGGGCGGAACCATGCCGAGTGCATACGGGCGCCGCTGGCGCGCTCGAAGAAGTTGAGGCAATCCTCGCGGATTTCAAACAGCCACAGGTTCGGCGTCATCGCCCCCACGTCCATGACGTGCGAACCGATGTTGAGCATGTGGTTGCAGATGCGGGTGATTTCCGCAAACATCGTGCGCAGCCACTTGGCGCGCTCGGGCACTTCCAGGTTCAGCAGCTTTTCCACCGCCAGAACATAGGAATGCTCCATGCCGAGCGGCGAACAATAGTCCAGCCGGTCGAAATAGGGCAGCGCCTGCAGATAGGTCTTATATTCGATCAGCTTTTCGGTGCCGCGATGCAGCAGGCCGATATGCGGGTCGATACGCGTGACGATCTCACCGTCCAGCTCGGTGACCATGCGCAACACGCCATGGGCGGCGGGATGCTGAGGGCCGAAGTTGATGGTGTAATTGGTGATGATCTCATCGCCGGTGGTCGGCGATTCTTCGAGGATCAGACCGCTCATTTGCCTTCCCCAGCTTTCTCGTCGCCCGGCAGGACGTAATCCGACCCTTCCCAAGGCGAAGTGAAGTCGAACTGACGCAGATCCTGCGCCAGACGCACCGGCTCATAAACCACGCGCTTCTCTTCGTTCGAGTAGCGCAGTTCCTGATAGCCCGTCAGCGGGAAGTCCTTGCGGAAAGGATGCCCTTCAAAGCCATAGTCGGTCAGGATGCGGCGCAGGTCCGCATTGCCCGCAAAGACCACGCCATACAGGTCGAATACTTCACGTTCGAGCCAGCCAGCCACCGGCCAAAGCGTCGTCACGGTCGGAACCGGGGCAACCTCGTCGGTGGTGGTCTTGACGATGATGCGGTGATTCTTGGTCAGCGAGAGCAGCATGTAGACGACTTCGAACCGCTCGGGGCGGCTCGGATAGTCGGCGCCGGCGATTTCCACCAGCTGCTGATATTCATGCTTGTCGCGCAGGATGCGCAGCGCATCCTCGACATGCTCGCGCGTCACCGTGATGACGATTTCGCCATGCTCTTCCTTGGACGCGGCAACGCGGTGCGACAAAGCGGCCACCAGCGTGTCAAGAACGCCCTCGTTCGAGCTCCACTTGGGGGCGGAATGCAGAACAGCCATTCGTCCCTCCCTCAACGCTCGATGGTGCCGACGCGGCGGATCTTCCGCTGCAGCTGCATGATGCCATAGAGCAAGGCTTCGGCGGTCGGCGGGCAACCGGGGACATAGATGTCAACCGGCACGATGCGATCGCATCCGCGCACCACCGAATAGGAATAGTGGTAATAGCCGCCACCATTCGCACACGATCCCATCGAGATCACATACTTGGGGTTCGACATCTGGTCATAGACCTTGCGCAGCGCCGGGGCCATCTTGTTGCACAGCGTGCCGGCCACGATCATCACGTCCGACTGGCGCGGCGATGCGCGCGGAGCAGCACCGAAGCGCTCCATGTCATAGCGCGGCATATTGACGTGGATCATTTCCACAGCGCAGCAAGCCAGGCCAAAGGTCATCCACCACAGCGAGCCGGTACGGGCCCACTGAAACAGCTCCTCGGTGCTGGTTACCAGAAAGCCCTTGTCGGAGACTTCGCTCGACAGGTCGTTAAAGAAACCCTGATCGGGGGCGACCAACTTGCCGTTGGCCGCCATGATCGGTTCAAAGGAGGGATTTGTACTCATTCCCAGTCCAACGCTCCCTTCTTCCACGCATAGGCATAGCCGATCACGAGTTCGGCCAGAAACACCATCATCGTCAGCCAGCCGGCCCAGCCGGTTTCCTTAAGGCTGACCGCCCAGGGAAACAGGAAAGCTGCTTCGAGATCGAAGATGATGAAGAGGATCGCCACGAGATAGAAACGCACGTCAAACTGACTGCGCGGTTCTTCAAAGGCGGGGAAACCGCATTCATATTCCGAAAGCTTGTCAGCATCCGGCTTGTACGAACCCGTAAGGCGCGACACGAGAATGGGCAAAATGACGAAGGCCGAAGACAAACCAAGCGCGATCCCGAGAAAGATCAGGATGGGAAGGTAGTTCGACAGGTAGTGCGACAGGTCGATCAAGAGCTGACTCGCATATTAAGTTGATCTTTGGCGGCCCTAGTCCCCCTTTCCGGGGTGCGCAAGTGTCCTCTCGTCCCAAACTGTGCAGGAGCGAAAAGAACCTGCGAGAATATCTGCAAGTGCTTCTCAATAGCGTAAATTTTGCGTATTTCCGCCACTTTCCGCCTAGGACCTATCCCCGATTGCCTTTGCTGCGCGGCGGCACTATCTCATAGTCAAGGCAGGCGCGAACACGTCTGTAACCTCGGGCGCCCATGCGCCTTGCAGCATCAGGCGCAAGCCGCGCCTCACACACCGGAGGGCCCTAGTTTCATGGCACAGATTTCCGCTGCTGATCCCATCGTCATCCTTTCCTACGCCCGCACCCCGATGGGCGCGATGCAGGGCAGCCTCTCCGACGTGTCCGCCACCGAACTGGGCGCCACCGCCGTCAAGGCCGCCGTGGAACGCTCCGGCATCGCGGGCGAGGACATCGAGCGCGCCTATATGGGCTGCGTGCTTCCCGCAGGGCTTGGTCAGGCTCCCGCGCGTCAGGCCGTGATCAAGGCCGGTCTGCCCAAGTCGGTTCAGGCCACCACCGTCAACAAGGTCTGCGGCTCGGGCATGCAGACCGTCATCATGGCCTCCGAAGCGCTGGCGGCGGGCAGCGTGGATTTCGTCATCGCGGGCGGCATGGAAAGCATGACCAACGCGCCCTATCTGCTCAAAAAGCATCGCTCGGGCGCGCGCATCGGCCATGACACCGCCTATGACCACATGTTCCTCGACGGCCTCGAAGATGCCTATGAAGGCGCCGCCATGGGCAGCTTTGCGCAGGTCACCGCCAATGATTACGGCCTGACGCGCGAAGGCATGGACGCCTATTCCATCGAATCGCTGGCCCGCGCGAAGGCGGCTGTCGCAGAAGGTCGTTTTGCCGACGAAATCGCCCCCGTGACGATCAAGACCCGCGCTGGCGAAGTCGTTGTCGACACCGACGAAGCCCCCGGCAAGGGCCGCCCGGACAAGATCCCGGCGCTCAAGCCCGCTTTTGCCAAGGACGGCACGATCACGGCGGCCTCGTCCTCCTCGATCTCGGACGGCGCGGCGGCCATGGTGCTGACCCGCCAGAGCGTGGCCGATGCCAAGGGCGCGAAGCCCGTCGCCATCGTCAAGGCCGTTGCCGCGCACGCGCATGACCCCAAGCTGTTCACCACGGCCCCGGTCGGCGCGATCCAGAAGGCGCTCGACAAGGCGGGCTGGACCGTTGCCGATGTTGATCTGTTCGAAGTCAACGAAGCCTTTGCCTGCGTCGCCATGTTCGCGATCCACGACCTCGGCCTCGATCACGCCAAGGTCAATGTCAACGGCGGCGCGACCGCTCTGGGCCACCCGATCGGCTGTTCGGGCGCGCGCATCCTCGTGACTCTGATCGCGGCCCTCAAGGCGCGCGGGCTGAAGAAGGGCGTGGCCGCGCTTTGCATCGGCGGCGGCGAAGGTACGGCTGTGGCGGTCGAACTGGTTTAATTCACCGGCAATTGTTTAAAGGGAGCGCTCTGACGGGAACGTTGGGGCGCTTCTTTTTTGCGCCGGGTTTGGATAAATGCCTCCGGCGGGCAAAGGGACTGGTCCCTTTGCAATCCCATTATTGGGGTGGCGTTATGATCGCGGGCGCCGCTTTGGCAGAATGCTTTGAAAGCCTGCGGCGCGGCGAACTCAAATCTTACCGCGCCGCAGGCTTTCAAAATTCGGACGGCGCGTCCGACACGTAACGCCGAACCCGATCCACAACGCAGACAGTAACGGGAGCGCGAGGGACGAGTCCCTCGCATCTATCCCTAAACCTTCAAGGCTTCCCCGCCCCCCACAAACGCCCCTCAGGCACAAAGCCCACATGGCGATCAATATCCATCTGGCACCAACCGTCTTTGCAGGGCCCCAGCCGCCCCACCAGCCCCGGCGCCAGTTTCCACAACAGCGGCGTCCCCTCGCCCGGCCCGGCGTGCATTTCCACCGGTCCCTTGCCGCGGATCAGCGCGGTGGGCGTCTTGTTGAGAAAGCGCATCATCATCCAGCCGCGCGCGCCATCGGGGTCTTCGACCAGATACCAGCCCTGAAACACGCGCAGAACCTTGATAGGCAGGAACTGGCGGCGATAGACGAAACGGATCGCGTAATCCTCACCCGGCCCGGTGCGCATATTCACCACCGGATCGCGCAGCGAGCGCCATGCAGGAAATTGCGGCGTCTCGGCCCCTGCCGGGTTGGCCGAAATCGTGCCGATCATCACGCCCGCAATCAGGCCCGCCCGCCTAAGCTTATTCCAGAATTCATGCAACATAACCGATCTATAACCAGTTTGGCGCCCATGCGGCAAGGTGCACGCCATGCAATCCGCCGCAAGCCGGGGCATAAGCCGCCACGAAAAAGCCCGGTCACGCCTGTGCATGACCGGGCCAATTCAGGTTTGGGCGCGAAACCGGCCGATCAATCGCCGGTCAGGATGCGATCCACCAACTGCTTCACCGTGGGGGTGAAGTTGTTCGAATAGAACGGGTCCTGCTTGAAGCGATAGGCCGCATGACCGGCAAACATCAGGTTTTCGTTGATGTCGCCGCCATGGGCGATGTTCTGCAGGCTCTTCTGGATGCAGAAGCTGCGCGGGTCGGCCATGCGGCCCGTGGTCCAGTCATCATGGTCTTTCCAGCTGGAAAAACCGCAATGCGAGAGGCAGCCCATGCAGTCGGCCTGATCCTTGCGGATTTCCTCGCGCTCGGCCTTCGATACGAAGATCACCGTGTCGTCGGGCGTGCGCAGAGCCTCGACAAAGCCCTCGTTCACCCACTGATGCGCGCGGGCGCGGTCGCAGGGCGTCACCCAGAAGTTCTTGCCCTTTACGCCCACGTCAAGCTGCACCGTGTGATCGCCCGCTTCCACCTTCGAATAGGGGATCTGGCGCTCGCTGCGCGCAACCAGGCTCATCAGGAAAGGATTCTTGACCGCCGAGGAATAGAAGCCCGTGGGCGAAAACTTGTGCAGCAGCACGTCGCCCGGTTCGAGCGTGCGCAGGTGGTCCTTCCACGCCTGCGGAATCGGGCTTTCCTCGGTCAGCAGCGGACGCGTGCCGAACTGGAAAACGATCTGGCCAAGTTCAGGATTATCAATCCAGTTTTCCCATTCGCGCAGGAACCACACGCCGCCCGCCATCACGATGGGAACGCTGTCAGGCACGCCCTCGGCGCGCATGGTTTCGCGAAGTTGCTTAACCCGGGGATAAGGATCCTGCGGCTTGGTCGGGTCTTCCGCATTCGACAGACCGTTGTGTCCGCCCGCCAGCCAGGGGTCTTCATAGACCACCGCCGCCATCAGCTCGGCCACCTTGTGATAGGCCCGCTTCCACAGCGCGCGGAAGGCGCGGCCCGAAGACACGATCGGCAGATAATGCACATTGAAGCGCGCCGCGATCTCGGAAAGCTTGTACGGCATGCCCGCCCCACAGGTCACGCCCGTCACCAACCCCTTGGTGCGTTCGAGCACGCCTTCGAGAACCTGCTGCGCCCCGCCCATTTCCCACAGGACGTTGATGTTGATCGCCCCGCGCCCCGAGGCAATGTCATAGGCGCGCTTCACCTGTTCCACAGCGCCATCAATGGCATAGCGGATCAGTTCCTCATGGCGCCCCTGTCGGGTCATCGCATGATAGATCTGGGGGATGATCTTGCCTTCGGGATCATAGCTGTCGGCGTTAACCGCGCTGACCGTGCCGATGCCACCCGCAGCGGCCCACGCGCCCGAGCTGGCATGATTTGTCGCCGCCACGCCCTTGCCGCCTTCCACCAGCGGCCAAACCTCACGACCACCATAAAGGATCGGCTGCAAACCCTTGAAACTCATTGCCTGTAACTTTCACCACAAACCCCGACACACCGCAGAAAGAGAAGCACCCTCCCCCTCCCCTGCGGCCCCGGAAGATCCGATCGGGGCGACCGGACCTTCCAAATGTTCAAATAGCGTTCATAAACCTTTCAGCCAAGCATGCGACTAAAATCCGCATAGCTCGTCTGTATTTTGCCTCATTTTCCTTGCGGCACAATGGCCTGCGCAACAATCCGCCCAACCTGCGCCAACAGCTCCTCGGCGTGCGAATCGCCATCGGGCGTGGGCTTTGGCGGGTTGTAAAAAGCCGCCACGGCAAAAGGCGCATGCCGGGGCGGCTCAACCCAGGCCAGATCAACATAGGTGCCGCGAATGTCCGCAGGCAGGCCCGTCCCGGTCTTGTCGCCCGCCCACCAGCCCGCGGGAAAGCCCGCACGCAGACGTTTGGACCCGGTAGTGGTCTCATGCATCCAGCCCTTCAACCTGTCGGCCACAACCGGCGACAAGGCATCCTGCCGAAACATCTTTAAGAGATTGCCCGCCATCGCCATAGGGGTGGTGGTATTGCGCAAGCCGCCCGGCGGGACACGATTGAGCGCCGTTTCGTAATCATCGAGCCTGCTGACCGTATCGCCAAGGCCGCGCCAGAACCGGTTGACCCGATCATACCCGCCGATCCGCCGCATCAACAGATTGGCCGCGCCATTGTCGGACTGCTTCTGCACCGCCTCGGCCGCGTCCTCAATCGAGATGACGCCTTGGGAAAGCCGCGCCTGAAGCGCGGGCGAATTGCTCAGGACATCGGGCGGACCAAATTGCAGCTTTTCATCAAGCCGCCACTCGCCCTTTTCCGCGCCGGAAAGCATCAGCGCAGCCAGGCTCAGCTTGAAGGAAGAGCAAAATGCAAAGCGCTCATGGCCGCGCCAGTTCACGGTTTCGCCCGAAGCCAAAGCGACAGCAAAGCCCATGCGCCCGCCCGATTGCCGCTCAATGTCGCGCCCGGCCTGAAGCACCCATTGCCGACGCACGGGCGGCAAGGCCCAAACCGGCGAGACGCCCAAGAAACCCGCCGCCAGAGCGCCGCTCATAAAATGCCGGCGCCCCAGCACAGGCGTCATCAATCCACGTCCTCGACGCTGACCTTTTCGCCCGTCACGCGCTGAGAGAGGGCCGCGGCCATAAATGCGTCCAGATCACCGTCCAGCACATCGGCAGGCGTCGGGCTGGTCACGCCGGTGCGCAGATCCTTCACCATCTGATAGGGCTGAAGCACATAGGAGCGGATCTGGTGACCCCAGCCGATGTCGCTCTTGGAGGCGTGCTCGGCATTGGCCGCTTCCTCGCGGCGCTGCATTTCGGCTTCGTACAAGCGCGCCTTGAGCATGTTCATCGCGGTTTCGCGGTTCTTGTGCTGGCTGCGGTCGATCTGCGAGGCCACAATAATGCCGCTGGGCACGTGGGTGATACGCACGGCCGAGTCGGTCGTGTTCACGTGCTGACCACCGGCACCCGACGCGCGATAGGTATCGATCTTCAGATCGGCCGGGTTGATCTCGATGGTGAAACTGTCGTCGATCACCGGATAGACCCAAACCGAGCTGAACGAGGTGTGGCGCCGCGCGCTGCTGTCATAGGGGCTGATGCGGACCAGACGATGGACGCCGCTCTCGGTCTTGGCATAGCCATAGGCGTTCTCACCCTTGCACAGGATGGTCGCGCTTTTGATGCCCGCCGTATCGCCCGCCTGAAACTCGATCAGGTCAACCTTGAAGCCCCGCTTTTCCGCCCAGCGCGTGTACATGCGCAGCAGCATCGAGGCCCAATCCTGCGATTCGGTGCCGCCTGCGCCCGCATGGATTTCGATATAGGTGTCCATGCCGTCGGCCTCACCGGCCAGCAGCGCTTGCACCTTGTCGCGATCCGCGCGCTCGGCCAGAGCGGCCAGAGTCGAGAGACCTTCCGCAACGGTGGCCTCATCGTCCTCGACCTCGCCCAGTTCGATGAACTCGATCGCATCGCGCATTTCCGCGCTGATCTCGTTGACCGCGCCGATGCTGGCCTCAAGGCGGCGACGTTCCTTCATCACCGCTTCGGCTTCCTTGGGATTGTCCCATAGCTTGGGGTCCTCGACGCGCGCGTTCAACTCGTCAAAGCGGCGCAGCGCGCGCTCCCAATCGAGAAACTTGCGGACCAGCGCCAAAGCTGCCTCGATCCGGTCAATATGGGCCTGCCCTTCGGCACGCATGGTCTTTACCCTTGTCTTTTATCCAAACCACGGCGCGTTAGCCGGATTGAGGGGAAAGTAAAGGGAAAGCGTCAGAACGCCCCGCCTTATTCGGCCCGGCCGATGGCCCTTATCCGGCACGGCCGATGGGATTGCGCCCATCAACGCCCGTGCGGAGCGATCAGCGGGGCCAGCATCATCAGGGATATCACCGATGTACGCAGCATCGGGTTGTTCAGCAGGTTTCGCATCATGGCGCGCTTCCTTGGCCAATCGAAAAAGTTCAAACGCCGGAAAATCAGGCGCAAATTTACTATGGCCCAAGATGCGCCGCACACCCATTTGCACAATGCAAAAGTCCCAAAACGGGATGGCCGGGCCCGCAGAGGTTAATCCCCCCGCGTTGCCCCATAGCCCGGCCCTGCCATCAATGCCTGGCCAGGCCCTGCACCGCAGCCAGCGTCTTGGACACGTGATCCTTGTAGTCCATGTCGGTATAGGCCAGCTTGATCTTGCCGTCGGTCCCGATGACATAGGATGTGCGCTTGGTCACCGATGCGGAAATCCCCAAAATGGAGAGCGCCACGTCATAATTCTTGATGATCGCCGCGTCCGCAATCGCCACGGGAAACTTGTCGCGGCATTCCATCGTCGAAAACTTTTCCAGCGTGGGCAGATCGTCGGCCGACATACCGATCACCATCGCGCCCGCCTTGGCAAAATCATCACTGGCCTCGGCAAAGGCATGAGCCTCCAGCGTGCAGCCCTTGGTGAAAGCCTTGGGATAGAAATAAACGACGACAGGCCCCTTTTTCAGCGCCTGTTTCAGGTCGAAAGTGAAGGGTTTTCCGGCCTTGGCGCCTTGCGTGACAAAGGCCGGAGCGGCGGCTCCCACCGCCAGTTCGGCCCGCGCCGTGGTGGACAACAGAGCGCCGACGGCAACAGCGGCCAGCACAGGGGCGAACAGGAGGCTCAGCTTCTTCATGGCTGGGCAGAATGTGCCCATTACCCGCCGCTGTCCAGAGGGACGAAGGGGCGGGTCCGACGCGCGACAGGCAGGCGATGGCTTGCCAGCGGGGCGATAATCGGCAAATCCTGCGCCCCATGAAAAATCCAGCTCTGCTCGCGCTCTCGCTCGCCCCTGCGTTCCTGCCCGCCGCCGCCTTTGCGGGCGCGCCCTATGTCGCCATGGGCAGTTCCTATGCCGCAGGCCCCAACATCGGCCAAAGCGCTGACACGCCGCCCAATCGCTGCGCCCGCTCGGCCAGCAATGCCGCGCATATATTTGCGCAAAAGGCCGGTCTGGAATTGAAGGACGTCTCGTGCAGCGGGGCGACCACCGCGCATATTCTGGGGCCGTGGAATGATTTGCCCGCACAGGTCGATGCTTTGGACGCCGATACGCGGCTGGTGACGGTGACGATCGGCGGCAATGATCTGGGTTATATGACCGCCATCGGCAAATTGCGCTGCCCGGCGCTGGGCGAGGCGGAGCGGGCCCGCTATTTCCCCAACGGTTGCACGCCTTTCGCGCCGTTGACGCAGGAGGCCAAGGCCAAGCTGGCCGCCGACATGGACCGCATGATCGCCACCATCCACCAGCGCTCGCCCAAGGCGCGGGTGCTGATCGTGCAATATTTCTCGCTGATGCCCGCCACCGGCAATTGCCCCGCCACCGGCCTGTCGGACGATGATGTGGCCCAGATCCGCCCCATCGCCGCAACGCTCAGCGCCATTACCGAAGCCTCGGTGCGGCCCTATCGCGCCTTTGCCCGCACGGTGGCGCTGGATCGTGCCTCGGCGGATCACGGCATTTGCGGCGCGGCGCCATGGTCCAATGGCGGCAACCCCGATCTGGCAAAAAAGGACGGGGTCAATTACCACCCCAATCAGGCCGGGATGGCCGCCGCCGCCGCGCTGATCGAGGCGGCATGGAAGGCGCGTTAGGGCGCGCGCGTTAGGATGCGTTTCGCCGCCGTTTCCGACATTCACGGCAATCTGCCCGCGCTCGAAGCGGTGATTGCCGACATCGCTGCGCGGGGAATCACGCAGGTGGTCAATCTGGGCGATTCCCTGTCCGGCCCGCTCTGGCCGCGCGAAACGGCGCAAAGGCTGATGGCGCTGAAGTGGCCCACGCTGGCGGGCAATCATGAGCGGCAATTGCTGACCATCGACCCGGCCCGGATGGGTCCGACCGATGCCGCCGCCCATGCCGCCATCGATGATGACATTCGCGCATGGATGGCGACCCTGCCGCCCAAAATGGAATGGCCCGGTGATGTCTTGCTGTGCCACGCCACGCCGCATAGCGACGACACCTACTGGCTCCACCGCCGCCGCGAGGGTGCAGGCGGGCGGATGCGCGAATCCACCCTTGAGGAAATCCTGCCCCACGCCAGCCACCATGCGCTGACGCTCTGCGGCCATACGCATATGCCGCGAGCCGTTACTCTGCCCGATGGGCGCCAGATCGCCAATGCGGGCAGCGTCGGCCTGCCCGCCTATGAGGATGATGTGCCATCATGGCATGTGGTGGAAACCGGCACGCCCGATGCCCGCTATCTCAGCGCCGAATGGGCCGATGGGCGCTGGCATGTCACGCTGCATGCGGTGGCCTATGACCATGAAAGCGCGGCGCGGCGGGCCGAGGCGATGGGCCGCGCCGGATGGGCGCGCGCCCTTCGCACGGGCAAGATGGGCTGATTGCCGCGAGCCTTACTGCTCGACCACCACATCCTCGCCATCGCCGTGCTGGAACACGCGCCCGCCCAAAGCGTCAAACCCGCGCCGGATCGCGTCGAGCAACTCGCTGCGCTTGGCCGCGACCTGTTCCTGACGGCCCACGCGCTGCGGCTCGGTCTCGGGCTTGAAGGCTTCCCAGATGACCTCGGCCTTGGGATCATCGCCCGGCGTGCCGCCAAACACACGCTGGCCGGTGGCGCGGCTGATCTTCATCATGCGGATGCCCGGCGGCGCGACAAAAGGCGTGTGATCCCAGCGCGTTTTCGTCAATTGCACGAATTGCTTGAAGATCGGCGCGGCATAGGTGCCGCCTTGCGCATAACCGCCCAGCGATTTGGGCTGGTCATAGCCGATATAGACACCGCCGACGATCTTGGGCGAACCGCCCACAAACCACACATTGGTCGGCCCGGTGGTCGTGCCCGTCTTGCCGAACAGAGGCAGCCCCAGATCGCGCAAAGTCACCGCTGTACCGCGCTGCACTACGCCTTCGAGCATATGGACGGTCTGATAGGCCGTGCGCGCATCCATCACCTGATGCCCGCGCGGGGCAAAGCGCGGCATCGGTTTGCCATCCCAATCGGGCATGTTGCAGCCGTTGCAGGCGCGCTCGTCCGCGCGCCACACGACCTTGCCGTTGCGGTCCTGAATGAAGTCCACAAAGGTCTGCTGATGCTGAACCCCGTTTGCCGCCAGCGCCGAATAGGCATTGACCATCTGGGCCACGGTGGTTTCCCCCGCCCCCAGCGCAAAGCCGAAATAGGGCGGATATTTGCCGATGCCCATATTGGCAAAGGTCTTGACCACCTTGTCCATGCCCACATCATTGGCGATGTGGACCGTCATCAGGTTGCGCGACTGTTCAAGGCCCCAGCGCATCGTGTGGATGCCGCCCATGCCCCGGCTGTCAAAGTTGCGGAAGCATTTTTCGCCCAGATTGGCGCCCTGATAGACGCAGAAGGGCTGGTCCGCGACCATGCTGGCCGGCGTCATGCCATTGTCGAGGCCGGTGGCATAAACAAAGGGCTTGATGGTCGAGCCGGGCTGGCGCTGGGCTTGGGTGGCGCGGTTGAAACTGTCCAGCCCGTCGTCAAACCCGCCCGCCACGGCCAGCACGCGCCCGGTGCCGGGCTGTTCCACCATCATGCCGCCGCCAACGCCGGGCAGCAGGCGCAAGCCATAGACGCCCGTGCTGACCGGCGCGGCCGTGACCACATCGCCCACGCGGACCTGATCCACCAGCCCCGTCAGCGCCGCGGTGCTGCCGTCGGTGAAGCCGATCTGGCCATTTCCTCCGCGCCGCAGGACCACGCCGACGCGCCAGTCCTTGTAGGCTATCGTCTTGTTCAAGCCGATCAATTGGCTCTGCCAATGGTCGGGATCAAGGTCGATATGGGCGATCGGCCCATGCCACCCTTTGCCCGCCGAATAGCGCAGCAAGCCCCCGCGCAGCGCTTCCTGCGCCGCCTTCTGAAGTTCGGAATCGAGCGATGTGCGCACCCACAGCCCGCCCGCATAGACGCTGTTGGGGCCGTCTTCGGCGTTTTCGCCATACTTGGCGATCAACTGGCGGCGCACTTCCTCAACGAAATAGCCGACCGACGGGTCATAGGTTTCCACCCGGCGCTGGATCAGGCCCAGCGGCTGCGCCTTGGCATTGGCGGCGGTGGCCGCGTCGACGGCGCCGTTCTTGACCATCTGGTCCAGCACCCAGTTGCGGCGCGCAATCGCCTTTTCGGCGAATTTGGCGCGGCCATAAACCTCGGGCGCCTTGGGCAGGATGGCGAGGAAGGCCGCCTCGTGCAGCTCCAGCTTGTCCACGTCCTTGCCGAAATAGGCGCGGGCCGCGGCCTGTACGCCAAAGCTCTGACGACCCAGCGGAATTTCGTTGAGGTAAAGCTCAAGGATCTGCTGCTTGTTCAGCACGCCCTCGATGCGGAAGGCGACGATCATTTCCTTGAGCTTGCGGCTGACCGAATATTCATCGCCGATCAGGATGTTCTTGGCCACCTGCTGGGTAATGGTCGAGCCGCCGCGCGCACGTTCGCCACTGCCGTATTTCAGCGCGTAATCGACCACCGCCTGACCCAGACCGATGAAATCGACCCCGCCGTGATGGAAGAAATTCTTGTCCTCGGCCGACAGGAACGCATTCACCAATTGCCGGGGAAAATCGACATAGCGCAATTGGACGCGCCGCTCGCGGGCATAGGAATAGACGATGCCGCCATCATTGCCGCGCACCATCGTGGGCAGCGGCGGCTGATAGGTCAGCAAAGTCTCGGCCGACGGCAGCGTGCGCAGCACCGTCACATAGAGCAGCAGCCAGAAGGCCAGCCCCAGACCAAGCAGCAGCGCGCCGATGCGAAACAACCGCCCGCTTTGCCAGCGGGCACGAAACCACGCGCCAAAACGCCCCGCCACCGGCCCCAGCACAGCAAGCGGGCGCGCCACCATCCGGCGCCATACGCCCCCCGCCTGACGGCGGATGCGCAGGTGGGAGTTTTCATTCTGATCGGGCGAGTTGTTCGGATCAGAACCGGGCTGTGAAGGATCGCTGGGCGCCATAGATTTGCGCCCCTAGCATGGGCGGGCAGGGTTTTGCCAGCGGTTAAGGTGCTGCAAGCGCGCCAAGCGTCTCGCCCGGTATCGGCGTTTGGGCCGGTGCGGGCGTTTCGTTTTGGCCGGCTGCCTCACCCTCGATGGGCGTTTCACGCTGGCGGGCAAAGTAAACGCGGATCGCCTGCGCCGTGGCATGGGCAAAGTCGCGGCGCCCACCGGGCGAGGACAGGCGCGCGGCATCATCGGCGTTGGAAATATAGCCCGCCTCATACAGAACCGAGGGCACATCGGGCGCCTTGAGCACCACAAAGGCGGCTGATTGGATCGCGCGTTCGCGAAAATCGATTCGCGCGCGCCCATCGCCACCCTCACCTTCTCCTGCCTGCCCCTCGCGCAGGATCAGGCGGGCAAAGCCGGTCGACATTTCCGCCGCATGGCGCTGTGAAAGATCCACCAGAATGGCCGAGACCGAGCTGCTGGTATTGGCCAGCGACACGCCATTGACCGTATCGGCGCGGTTTTCCGAAGCGGCCAGATGCTCGGCCTCCTGGCTGCTGCCCCGGTCGGACAGGGTGTAAACGGTCGCGCCATGGGCGCCGGGCGTATCGGCGCTGTCGGCGTGGATCGAAATGAACAGATCCGCCTTCAACCGCCGCGCAATGCCCGAGCGCTCCTCAAGCAGGAGATAGCGATCATCCGTGCGCGTCATGGCCACGCGAATGCCGCCCACCTCCAAAAGCCGCTGGCGCAGAGCCAGGGCCAGCGAGAGGGTCAGGTCCTTTTCCGCCGCATGTTCGCCATGCGCGCCCGGATCATGCCCGCCATGCCCGGCATCGATCACCACCAGCGGGCTGCGCGGATCATTGGGCCCGGCAATTTCGGGCAGAGCCGCCATCGCGCCGGGCGGCGGCAGGTCAAAGCGCACCACATAATCGCGGGTAAAACCCGGCGCGCCCATCCACCCGTCCATCAACAGCATCGCCACCAGCAACAGCAGAGGCGCGAACAGCGCAAAGATCAGCAGGCCGAGCGTGCGCCGGGGCGGCTCGTCCGCCGCGCCCCCGTGATCCGGCGGCAGGAGATCCATCGGCGGGACATCAGGATCGGAAAAGGTTTGGGACATTGCGCGGCGCTGTGGGTCCATCGGGGCGAAGGGCGTGGTAAACTTTGCCCCTTATCGGCGCAATGGGGTTAACACCGCGTTGGTATTAATTGCCGCAGGCCCGCCAAAAAAGGGTAGAATCACGCATCGCATGGAACTTGCCCGGAAAGACAAGGGGTGCTAGCAGGGAAAGACCGGGGGCAGTCTATTCCCCGCGCCCCTGCCTTTTTCAGGCCCCGCCCGCACAAACCACAAAAGGTCCGCTGGCGTGTCCACCCCAAGGCATCGCCGCCCGCCAATATGGCCGGGCCAAGCAAAAGGGAAGCGCGATAAAACCTGCCCTTGGCCCCGGTCGTTTTCTGGCCGGACGTACAGGTTGATGCAGGTATGATGAGTTGTGTTCCGTCCCAAAATCCGCAGCCGCAAGGCGGCTTTGCGGCGTGGGCGGAAGACTTGTCGATGGCCGATCGCTTCACGACAATTTGGTCGCATTCCATGAAGCAACCCGCGATTTCTGGTTCAGAAGCCGCCGGTTCCGTTTCGATGAAGCAGCATGCCATCGGCGCGCGCAGCATTTCGCGGCGCCTCCCCTGCCTTGCAGACACGAAAAACGCCGGCGGCCCTGATGGCGCCTCCGGCCTTTCCACTCATGCCCGGCGCGCGACAAGCGCACCAGGCCTGTCGATCCTCGCGCAGGCGGACGCGGCTCCAACAAGGCCATATGCAACGCCCCCGCGCGAACACCACCACAATTGCCGCGCCCCATTGCCGGGCCTTTCGCCGCTGGGCACAGCCCGGACCGCGCGCGGCTGGAGAAATCATAATGTCAACGCGCATGCTGATCGATGCGCGCCACTCGGAAGAAACCCGGGTGGCGGTGCTCAAGGGCAACCGTATTGAAGAATTCGACTTTGATTCTGCCGATCACAAGCAGATCAAGGGTAATATCTATCTGGCCAAGGTGACGCGCGTCGAGCCGTCGCTTCAGGCCGCCTTTGTTGATTTCGGGGGCAACCGCCACGGTTTCCTCGCTTTTAGCGAAATTCACCCCGATTATTACCAGATCCCCAAGGAAGACCGCGAGGCGCTGCTGGCCGAAGAGGCGGCCCACGCCGAGGAAGAAGCCGCGCTGCGCGCTGTGGCCGAGGGTGAGGAAGACTTCGTTGGCGACGATGAACTGGGCGAAGGGCTGGCCGACGATTTCGCGGGCGGCGGCGTCGAGGAAACCGGTTCGCTGATCGAGGTCGATACCTCGGAAAAGAACAGCGTGGCCACCATCGAGGCGGGCCATGTCGAAGACGGCTTTGACGGCGAGCATGAAGCCGAGGAAGCCTCGGAGAACGAGGAAGGCAACGAGCGCCGGGGCCGTCGCGGCCGCCGTCAGGGCGGGCGCAACGCCAGCCACGCCAAGGAAGCCGAAGAACTGCGCGCCAAGCGCATGGCGCTGCGCCGCCGCTACAAGATCCAGGACGTGATCCACCGCCGTCAGGTGCTGCTGGTTCAGGTCGTGAAGGAAGAGCGCGGCAACAAGGGCGCGGCGCTGACCTCGTACCTGTCGCTGGCGGGCCGCTATTGCGTGCTGATGCCCAATTCCAGCCATGGCGGCGGCATCTCGCGCAAGATCAGCAGCTTTGCCGACCGCAAGCGTTTGAAGACCATCATCGCCGAAATGGACCTGCCCAAGAGCATGGGCTGCATCGTGCGCACGGCAGGGCTTCAGCGCACCAAGACCGAAATCAAGCGCGACTTCGACTATCTGGCCCGTCTGTGGGACGATATCCGCGAAAACACGCTGAAATCCGCCGCGCCCGCGCTGATCCATTCGGACAGCGACCTGATCAAGCGCGCGATCCGCGACATTTATAACCGCGACATCGAGGAAGTGATCGTCGAGGGCGACGACGGCTATCGCGCGGCGCGTGACTTCATGAAACTGCTGATGCCCAGCCATGCGCGCCGGGTGAAGCATTATGCCGACCCGGTCCCCCTGTTCCAGCGCTTTGGCGCCGAGGATCAGTTGACCGCGATGTATGATCCGGTGGTTCAGTTGAAGTCGGGCGGCTATATCGTCATCAACCCGACCGAGGCGCTGGTGTCGATCGACATCAACTCGGGCCGCTCCACCAAGGAGCATGGCATCGAGCAGACGGCAGTGGCCACCAACCTTGAAGCCGCGCGCGAAATCGCCCGCCAGCTCCGCCTGCGCGACATGGCCGGTCTGGTCGTGATCGACTTCATCGACATGGAATATGGCTCGAACGTCCGCAAGGTCGAGAAGGCCATGAAGGAAGCGTTGAAGAACGACCGCGCGCGCATTCAGGTGGGCCGCATCTCGTCCTTCGGCCTGATGGAAATGAGCCGCCAGCGCCTGCGCACGGGCGTTCTGGAGGCCACCACCCGTTCGTGCCCGCATTGCGACGGCACGGGTCTGGTGCGCACCGCCGGGTCTGCGGGCCTGTCGGCGCTGCGCCTGATCGAGGAAGAGGCCGCCAAGGGCAAGGGCACGATCATCACCCTGTTCGCCAGCCAGGAAGCCTCGATCTACCTGCTCAATGCCAAGCGCATTGACCTGGGCGAGATCGAGCATCGCTATGGCGTCTCGGTCGAAGTGATCCCCGAGGGCGAGAATGAAGGCGCCAAGATGCGCGTCGTCTCGTCGGGTCCGCGCAACGAATTCGTGCCCAAGTTCGAGCCGCTGGTGCTGGAGGAAGACCTCGAAGACCTGCCGGAAGAGGACTTTGAGGACGAGATCGAGGAAGAAGCCGAAGAAGCCGTTGAAGGCGAAACCGGGGGCGAAAGCGCCGACAGCCGCCGCAAGCGCCGCAAGCGCCGCCGTGGTCGCGGCCGTGATCGTCGCGAGGATGGCACCGCCGAGGAAGGCGTGACCACCGAGGGCGCCGAGCCGGTTGAGGGCGAGGAAGGCGAGGAAGGCGACGAGACCGAAGGCGATGCCGAGGCTCAGACCGAAACCGCCGAAGCGGGCGACGAAGGTCCGCGCAAGCGCCGTCGCCGCAAGCGTCGTCGCAGCCGCAGCCGCGGCGAAGGCGAAGAAGGCACCGCCGAGGAACAGGCCGAAGCGGGCGATGACGAAGCCGATGCCGCCCCGGCGGTTGAAGCCGAAGCGCCGGTGGCCGCTGAAGTGGCGGCCGAACCGATGGTCGCAGCCGTCGTAGAGCCGGTGGCCGAGGCGGTGATTGCTCCTGCAGAGCCCGTTGCCGAGGAAGCCCCCGCCAAGCCCAAGCGCGTTCGCCGCAAGAAGGCCGATGCCGCCCCGGCCGAAGCCCCTGTGGAAGCCGCTCCGGTTGAGGCGGCCGAGGAGGCCCCCGCCAAGCCCAAGCGCGTTCGCCGCAAGAAGGCCGATGCCGCCCCGGCTGAAGCCCCTGTGGAAGCCGCTCCGGTTGAGGTGGCCGAGGAAGCTCCGGCCAAGCCCAAGCGCGTTCGCCGCAAGAAGGCCGATGCCGCCCCGGCTGAAGCCGCTGTCGAAGCCGCCCCGGTTGAGGTGGCCGAGGCAGCCCCGGTTGAAGCCCCCGCCGAAACCGCACCTGCGGCCGAGGATGACGCTTCGGCCTCGCCGCGCCGTGGCTGGTGGCAGCGCACCTTCGGCGAGTAAATCGCCAAGGCATTGCCAGAGTATCAAGCCGGGGGGCCATGCGCTCCCCGGCTTTTTACATGAGGCGCGAATTGGACGGGTCGGATCATGCCTTAAACCTGCGACTTTCGCCGCAGTGCAAAAATCTCTGCTTGCTCCTGCACAACAAGGCACTAGACAGGCGGGCAAGCAGGGGGCTATGCGCCCCTCATAGAATCTGTTCAGAGATGGAAGCAGCGGAAAATGGCCCAGTTCTCCCTCCCCGCCAATAGCAAGATCAGCAAGAATGGCACCGTCCATAAGGCAGAGGGCGCGACCAAGGTGAAGAAATTCACCGTGTATCGCTATGATCCCGACAGCGGCGAAAACCCCCGTTATGACACGTTCGAGATCGATCTCGACGCTTGCGGCCCGATGGTTCTCGACGCGCTGCTCAAGATCAAGAACGAGATGGACTCGACGCTGACCTTCCGCCGTTCGTGCCGTGAAGGCATCTGCGGTTCCTGCGCGATGAACATCAATGGCCGCAACGGCCTTGCCTGCACCACCGCGATCGAGGATCTTTCGGGCAATGTGCGCATCACGCCGCTGCCGCATATGGAAGTGATCAAGGACCTCGTCCCTGACTTCACGCATTTTTATGCGCAATACGCCTCGATCCGCCCCTGGCTCCAGACCGTTTCGACCACGCCTTCGGGCAAGGAACGCCTGCAGAGCCCCGAGCAGCGCGAAAAGCTCGACGGCCTGTATGAGTGCATCCTGTGCGCCTGCTGCTCGACCTCGTGTCCTTCGTACTGGTGGAACAGCGACAAGTTCCTTGGCCCGGCGATCCTGCTTCAGGCCTACCGCTGGCTGGCCGATAGCCGCGACGAATTCACCGGCGAGCGTCTGGATGAACTGGAAGATCCGTTCCGCCTCTATCGCTGCCACACGATCATGAACTGCGCCAATGTGTGCCCCAAGGGCCTGAGCCCCGCCCGCGCCATTGCCGAAATCAAGAAGATGCAGGCCGAGCGCCACGTCTGAGGCCAAGGCCTCGAAGCGAAAAAGCGCCGCCAGGTTCCCGCCCGGCGGCGCTTTTTGCGTTTAAACTGGGTAGAAACCCTTGATGCCGCGCGTAGGAATGGGTTAGCGACACGTAAATTATTACGATCCGCGCTTGATCCTCGGGAATTTACGATGCTCCGCACTACCCTTGCCAGCCTCATCGCCCTTGCCGCCCTCGTCGGCGGCGCGCAGCAAGCCTGCGCGCAGGCGAGGCGTCAGATCTATGTCCAGAACGCCTGCGCCCGCCCGCTGCGCGTCCTGCTGGACTATACCGATCACAAGGGGCTGCACGATCAGGGCTGGTACTATTTCAATCCGCGCGAAAGCTCGTATCTGCGCGCGCCCACGGGCGAGAAGCTGACCCAGATTGAAGATATCCCGCTTTACGCCTATGCCGAAACGACGGACGCGGGCCGCAAACTGCATTGGCAGGGCAACGGGCCGGAAATGAAGCGTGACGGCGGTATCTATCGCTCGATGCCCTTGACCACGCGGGTCGATGGCGACGGCGATATTCTGGCCCGCATCACCTGCGATTGAGAGTGCAAAGACGTTACGATGGTCAAGCCTGCTACTGTGATCGAACGCTATCGGGCGCTGATCCATACCCATGAATTGCGCGTCGATCGGGAACAGGCGGCGGCGGCCGAACGGCTGAACCAATTGCAGCAGGATCTGGAGGCCACGCCTGCGGGCGGCGGGTTCCTTGGCCGCCTGCTGGGGCGCAAGCCGGTACGCGCGCGCGGCGTTTACATGTGGGGCGGGGTGGGGCGCGGCAAGTCCATGCTGATGGACCTGTTTCACGACACGCTGAACATCACCGAAAAGCGGCGCGTGCATTTCCATGCCTTCATGCAGGAAGTCCACGCGATCATGCGCGATGTGCGTCAGGGCGAGACGGGCGATCCGATCCCCCAGGTCGCCGCGCGCATTGCCGAAGGCTTACGCGTGCTGGCCTTTGACGAGATGGTCGTCAACAATTCAGCCGATGCGATGATCATGAGCCGGTTGTTCACCGCATTGATCCACGATCACAATCTGACGCTGGTCACCACCAGCAACCGCGCGCCGTCCGAACTCTACAAAAACGGCCTCAACCGCGAGCATTTCCTGCCCTTTATCGCGCTGATCGAGGGCGAGCTGGATGTGCTGACGCTCAACGGGCCGGTCGATTACCGACTCGAACGTCTGGCCGGTATCCGCAGTTGGCACTGCCCGCTGGGCCTGCCCGCGACCGAGCGGGTGCGCGAAGTGTTCTTCCGCCTGACCGACTTTCCGCCCGAGGATGCGCGCAATGTGCCTTCGGCGGATCTCGATGTGGGGGGCGGGCGCATGTTGCATGTGCCCAAGAGCCTGAAGGGCGTGGCGGTGTTCAGCTTTAAAAAGCTGTGCGGTGATGCGCGCGGGGCGGCCGATTATCTGGCGGTGGCGCGGGCCTATCACACGGTCATTCTGGTGGGCATCCCGCGTCTGGGCAAGGATACGCGCAACGAGGCGGCGCGCTTTGTCACCCTGATCGACGCGCTGTATGAGCATAAGGTCAAATTGTTCGTGACGGCGGACGCTCCGCTGGATCGCATCTATGACGCGGGCGACAAGGACACCGACACCGGCAGCTTTGAATTTGACCGCACGATCAGCCGCCTGACCGAAATGCAGAGCCAGGATTACATGGCCAAGGGGCATGGCGAAGAATAAATAGGAAGGGGCGCCCGGCAAAGCGCCCCCTTTTATCCTTATGCCACCGCCGAATGGTTGCGCGATTGCGCCCCGGCCAGACGCGACATCAGCTTGAGATCGCTTTCCGACAGGCCCAGCGCAGCCTCGGCCCACAGATCGACGATGTCGTTCAATTCGGCCAGTTCAAGCGGGGCGGCACGCCGGATCGCCTTTTGCGCCGCGACCAGACCGCCATGGCGGCGCTGATTCTTGGCGATGAAATCCTGCACAAAGGCCACGCCCTCGCCCTTTTCGGCCAGATGCGTCACCACGCCCAGATCATACATCTCCTGCGCACTGTAGGTGCGGTTGGACAGGATGATGCGCTGCGCCGCCGCCGTGCCCAGCTTGCGCGACAGGATCGCATGGGCGCCCATGCCGGGAAACAGGCCGAACATCACCTCTGGCAGGCCAAAACTCGCGCCTTTTTCCGCCACCAGATAGTCAAACGAAAGCACCGCCTCGAAACCGCCGCCCAGCGCCTGCCCCTGAACCAGCCCGATTGTGACAATAGGCAGATCCAGCGCGCGCCGGTTGCGGTCGAGAATCGCCACGCAGCGATGGCCATAGGCCGCCAGCCCCGCGCGGTCCTGCGCCCGGATCAGGCTCTGAAACAGTTCCAGATCGCCGCCAAAGCCGAATACGCCCGGCGTCCGGCTGCCCAGCACCAGATAGCGCAGCGGGATCTTGTCCGGCCCGAAATTGGCGGCAATCAGATCCTGCCAGTTTTCGAAATCGCGCAGCAGCGTCGGGGTAAAGCTGGGCCGCCCGTTGGGGCGCATAAAGGTCCAGATCGCGCCGGCGGCATCGTCATAGAGCACATCGAGCTGTTCAAGATCGGTCAGCGCCTCGGGAACAGCCAGCCGGTTCAGGGCTGCCTGGGCCGGATCTTCCTGCGTAAAGAAGATGCCATGATTGCCGCCCCCGTCCCCATAGGGAGGCAAATTTCCCATTTCACCGGTGATCCGGTTCATCTCGTCACGACCCTTTCCGATTACGGAAGATGACGCGCGATTGCGTCATTCCCGCTCTCCAGTAACGGGCAAAGTTTACGCATGCTAAGCCACGGATTGCAAAGTGTTTTTACGCACAATTGTCTCAAAATGAGACATTTTTTCGGGCCGTTTGTTACAGGGATCGCAAAGCGTATCAGGCTATTCCCAGATGGACAAGCGACCTGTCGAGCATCAGCAACTGCCAAAGCAGGCGGGAATGGTCAGAAAGCCCGGAAATATGCGCTTCTGCGATTTCATGAAGGTTAATGGGATTTAACCACCCCAACCGCCCCAGCGCTCCGCCGCCATCTTTGGCCTGCGCGGCGATTTTTCGCGCCTCGCCCGCCAAAGGCCCGCGCAGCCATTGCGCGATGGGGGTGACGAATCCCTGCTTGGGTCGAAACAGGATGTCATCGGGCAGATAGCGCCGCATCGAATCCTTGAGCAGCCATTTGCCCTGCCCGCCCCTGACGCGCATCGCCTCGGGCAGAGAAGCCGCAAATTCGATCAGCCGGTGGTCCAACAAAGGCTCGCGCGCCTCCAGGCTGACCGCCATGCTGGCCCGGTCCACCTTGGTCAGGATGTCGCCCGGCAGCCAGAATTTGAGATCGGCATATTGCGCCCGGTCCAGCCCGGAGCGCGCAGGCGCGCGGACCATGCAGTCCAGAAACGCCTGTTCCGCCCGGTAATCGCCGCGCAGCCGCCGATATTCGTCGGTATAGAGCCGGTCGCGCAGCGTAGGCCCCGTCACGCTGATCGCGTCGGTATAGGCCTCCTCGCTGGACCGCGCGAGGTTGAGCAGCGTGGTTTTCGCCCGCAAAGGCCGCGGCGCCCAATCGGCCTTGGGATAATAGCGCCCCAGCGTGCCGAACACGCCCTGACGCAGCCCGGCCGGGAGCATGCCTCTCACCCGGTCCTCGCCATGCTGAAACACATGGCGGCGGTATCCGGCAAAGGCCTCGTCCGCCCCATCGCCCGAGAGCGCCACCGTCACCGTCTCGCGCGCCAACTGGCATACGCGCCAGGTCGGCAGGGCGCTGGCATCGGCAAAGGGTTCGTCGAACATCGCGGTCAGATGATCGACCGCCTCGAAGTCATTGGGCGAAACGATGCGGCTTTGATGATCGGTGCCGAATTGCTCGGCAATCCGCCGCGCATAATCGCTTTCGTCCAGGGCTTTGACGTCGAACCCGATCGAGCAGGTCTTGACCGGCGCATGGCTCGCCTCGGCCATCAGGGCGACCACCGAGGAGGAATCGACCCCGCCCGACAGAAACGCACCCAAAGGCACATCGGCCACCATCCGGCTGGTCACGGCATCGCGCATCAGATGGATGAGTTCGGCCGACAGGTCCGCAGCGCTGCCCTTGCGCCGCTCGGCAAAGCTGACATCCCACCATTCGCGCGGGGTTGGCTTGGGCGCGCCATGCTTCAGGATCATCAGATGGCCTGCGGGCAATTTCTCCACGCCCCTCAGCATCGAGCGATGATCGGGCACATAGCCCCAGGTCAGGTAATCCTCGACCGCCAGAGGGTCGATCTCGCGCCGCAGGCCGGGGTGTGCCATCAGCGCCTTCAGTTCCGAGCCAAAAATCAAACTGCCATCCGACAATTCGGCCAGAAACAGCGGTTTGACCCCCAGCCGGTCGCGCACCAGCAGCAGCGAGCGCGCATCCAGATCATAGATCGCAAAGGCAAACATGCCCGACAAGCGCGACACGCAATCCGCGCCCCAGCGCTGAAAGGCGGCCAGGATTACCTCGCTGTCGCCATCGGTATGAAACACCGCCCCCTGCGCCGCCAGTTCGGCGCGGAGTTCACGGTAATTGTAGATCTCGCCGTTGAACAGCAGCATCGCCCGGCCATCGGTGGAGGCCATCGGCTGGGGCGAACCGGCAATATCGATGATCGAGAGGCGGCGATGCCCCATGCCGATGCCCGGCGCGGTCCACACGCCAAAGCCATCGGGCCCGCGATGGGCAATGGCATCGCACATCCGCTCGACCCGCGCCGGATCAACCGGCTTGGGGGTCTCAAGGTGAAAGATTCCGGCAAAACCACACATATGAGAACCCCTTACAAACCCTTGGCCGCTGCGTCCATCCAGCCGCCGATCGGCCCCGCGCTGGCCCGAAACGCGGCCAGCGAATCGGCCGCGTGAAACGCCCCGCCCTCCTCGGCCGAGAGGATCAGCAGCATTGTCGCGCGGCGACGCAGCAACAGGCGGTCGATGATATTGGCCAGTTTCAGCCGCGCATTGCTGCCCGTCACCAGATCGCCGGTCTTATAGCTGGTCTGGGCCAACCTCTCGGTCGGCCCGCCCGCCAGCAGACGGTCGCTGTGGGCATCGGGCGCGTCCGGCCCCGGCGCCTGCCATGACCAGCCGCTGTCGGGGGGCAAGGCCCCCTCGCCAAAACCGCCCGCCTTCTTGCCCGGCCCCTGCGAGGCGTAGAGAGCAAAGAACACGTCCACCTCATGCCCCTGCGCATCGGCATAGCGGCCCAGCAGGCGATGATCGGCCCCGCCCGCGCGCGGCTCCCACGCATGGCGCGGGGCATAATCGACCCGGTGCCACCCGGCCACTTCGGGCAGGGCAATGCGCGCAGGCATCGGCGCGGCCAAACGATCCGCCGCCATCACCCAGCCTTGCGCGGCCATCACCATCGCCGCCAGCGCGCCAAAGCACGCCCCCGCCGAAATCCCGCGCGTATCGGGCAGGCGCAGCGCCATCACCGCGCCCGCATCCAGCATCGGCGCCCCCGCCGCCCGGTCGAAAAACCGCCAGCCCACCGCAATCACCGCCGCAATCACGGCGGCAAAGAAGAACCAGCCATAGATGATATGATCGACCCCGCCCGCCACCGCCGCGCCGTAAAACTGGGCGACATAGACCGTGCCCCACGCCCGCACGCCATTGGCAAGGATCGGCGCGGCAATGCACAGCGCCATAAAGGCGGCACGCCGCCCCCATGAAACAAAGCACACATGCGCCGCCAGCGCGCCAAAGGCGATCATCGCGACAAGGAATTTGACGCCCGAACAGGCCTCGGCTACCTCGAACAGACCCGCAGGCGTGGCGATGAACACGCCGTCGATCTGCGCCGGAATGCCGCTGATATGGACCAACGCGATGGTGATCTTGGCAGTGATCGTCTGGAGCAGCGGAATGGCTTCATCGCCAAAGGGCACCAGAAAGCCCATATAGGCCAGCGGAAACAACAGACCCAGTGCCGCCCGCAGCCCCAGCACCAAAGGCACCGCCGCGATCAGCATCGCCACCGCCGCGATCTGGGTGATCTGCGCCACGCTGGCCAATGCGCCCAGCGCCCAGAGCAGCAGCGCAGCCCCCATCAGCCCCAGCCCGCCCCGCCACAGGCCGACGGGCAAGGCAAAGAGTTCAGGCAGCCTTTGCGCCACCAGCCAGCCCAGAATGGCCGGAACCATCAGAATGTGATTATAGGTGGAGGAATCCCACCATTGGTGCCCCATCGCCGCCCAATCGCGCCAGAACACCGCGATCAGTCCCGCCCAGACGAACCCCAGCCGCGCCAGGCCCGCGCGCCATGCCTGATCCACCGCCCATCCCGGACGGCTGATGTCAGACAGGCTCAGGCTCACGCCGCATCGCGCCACTTGCGCGGCGGCGCCGAGAGCATTTCGGTCAGGGGCGCCAGCGTGCTTTGCCAACTGGCCCGTTCGACCACAAGGCGGCGCGCATCGATCCCCATCGCCTTGCCCGCATGGGGGCGGTCGGCCAGATCATTGACCAGCGCGATCAGCGCCTCATCGCTGTCGGCCACGGCAAAATGATGCCCGGCCACCGCATTAATGCCATTGGCCGCCGCCGACGTCAGCACCACCGGCAATTCCATCGCCATGGCCTCCAGCACCTTGTTTTGCACCCCGCGCGCAATGTCGAGCGGGACCAGCGCCATATCGGCCGCCTTGAGCCACGGGCGAATGTCATCGACCCGGCCCCACACATGGACGCCCGCAACGCTGCCCAATGCCTTGACCGCCTCGGTGGGATTGCGGCCCACGATATGGAAGCTGGCATCGCCATGGCGCTGGCGCACCTGCGGCAGGATATGGCGCGCCACGCGGATCACAGCGGCCACATTGGGCTGATAATCCATCTGGCCGGTGAAGATCAGGCGCGGCCCCGGCATGGCCGCCATTTCACATTGCGGACCGACCTGTAACGGATCGAAAAATTCCGAATCGATGCCATTGCCCAACACCTCGATCCGCGCCTGACGCGCCACAGGCCCCAGCCTTTGCTCGAACAGGTCTGCCTCGGCCCGGCTGATCAGCAGGTTGTAATCGGCGCGCAGGGCAAGGCGCGCCTCCTCGGCGGCCAGCAGGCGCCCCTCGCGGCCATGGACCCAGCCCATCGGCCCGCGCGATTTTTCGGCATAGGCGTCGAATTTGGCCGAATCGACATCGACGAAATCCATGATGACCCGGCCCGTGAAATCATCGGGCACATACTGGCCCATCTGGCTCGAAAAGACATAGATCGTGCCGATCCGCCCGCTGGACAGCATGTCGCGAACATAGCGCGCCATGCTCTCGTCGCGAAAGGCGGTCAGGCTGATAGGCTTGCCCTGTTTGAGCGCCTGAAACCCGGCCAGCACCAGCGGCTTTGACCGGCGCACCAGACGGTAGGAGTGGGAGAGCGAGGCCAGTTCGACCTCTTCGGCCAGATCGGCATGATCGTCGGCAAAACAGCCCACATGCACCGGCGCCATCCGCGCCAGACGGCGCAGGATGTGATGCGAACGGATCTTGTCGCCCCGGTTGGGGGGAAAGGGAATCCGGTGCGAGAGAAAGAGGATTTCCGTGCTCATCCCAGCCCCCTATCCCAGCCCACGGGCGATCCACGGCCCGATCAGATTGGCCACCGGCAAGGGCAGCTTCTTCCACAGGTCGATCCGGCGCGAATGGGCCGCGCTGGTGGGATCGGCATCGCGTTTGGGCGCGCCGGGCGCGGTCCATACGCCATAGGACAGCGGCTGCGGATCAAAGCCCCAGTTGCGCTTGAAATCATAGGCGCCGCTGTTCGTCTTGCTGCGCCCGAAATCGAAATGGGTGCATCCCCGGCGACGGGCATGCAGCATCAGTTCGTAATACATCCGGTCATTGGCGCGCAGCCGCCGCGCATCCCATGTGCCGCCGCCCCAATAGGGCATGACCGCGCCCGCGTGATAGACCGACAGCACGCTGGCCACCGGGGCGCCTGCGTGGCGGATGGTCAGGATATCGGCATCATCGCCAAACCCGTCGAGCACCGCATCAAACAGCGCGCGCGGGAAAACCGGCGTGCCCAGATTGCGCACGCTTTGCGCATAGACGGCGTAATGGGCGGCGCGGTCCGCCGGGCCGGTGCCGGTTTCCACGCTCAGATCGCCGGCAAGGCTCTTGCGCACCTCGGCGCGCTGTTTGCGCGGGATGGCGGTCAATTCGGCCTCGTCGCTGGCGGCCAGCGGGCGGATGAAGCCGCAATGGCTTTCGCGCTTGATGGTCCAGCCTTCGCGGGCCTCGGGCAACGGGCCGCCGCGCAATTCAACACTGGGGCTGGATTGGCGCAGCGCCAGTTCCTCGACCGCCGCGAACAGAGGCGCAGGATCGACATCGGGCGCGACCAGCACGCCGCCGCCAACGGCAAAACCGCTCGACGCCAAGACCCGGCCAAAGATCGGCGAATGCACCTGCGTCAGCGGCAGATAGCCCTCGACCACGCCGCAGCGGGTCAGCACCAGCGCCAGCGCATCATTGCCCGTGCCCCGCGCCACCGCGCGCAGCCAGACAGGGCGGTGGAAAGGCGTCGCCTCGGGATGAGCGGCGACAAAAGCCTCAATGGAACGCGCCACATCCGGGTCGCCCAGATCGGCCAGCCCCACGCGCAGATCCATATCGAGGCGAAAAGGTGCGTTCACCGCTTGAACTCCACCAAGCGTAAAGCCTCGGTTGCCGCCACGTTATCCATACGCCCCCACGCGAATTCCTTAAGCATTCGCCGCAGCTTAATCTCCATCCCGTCAATATTTGTATAATGACGAAGGCGGCTTTTCAGCGGAGCATTGGCAACACGAGGTTGCTGCGTATCGACTTCCCACGGGTGGAAGTAGAAGATGATCGGGCGTTCATCCTGCCGGTTGACGCGGCGCATCGCCCATTGGCTGAAGGCATAGGGCAGCACGCGGAAGAAACCGCCGCCGCCCGCCGCCATGCGCCGCCCCATCGCCTCGACGGTCGTGACGGGGATTTCGATCAGATCGGCCCCCGCCACCGGACGAAAGGCAAAACGCGGGGCCTCGCGCCAGCCGTAATGGTCATGGGCGATGGGGGCCACGCTGCTGGAATAGAGATAGCCCTGTTCCCCAAGGATTTCATGCGCCCATGGGGTGCGGGTGTCGATGGAGAAGCTGGGCGCGCGATAGCCGATGACGCGCGCGCCGCCTGCATCCTCCAGCGCCTTGCGCGCATCGCCAATGTCGCGGGCAAAACCGGCGGCATCCATCGTGAAAACGCGGGCGTGGGCCCAGCCATGGCTGGCCAGTTCATGCCCCTGCTCCACAATCCGCCGCATCAGCGCCGGGTGGCGCACGGCCACCCAGCCCAGGGTGAAGAACGTGGCCTTCACCCCCAGATCCGCGCACATATCGAGCAGGCGGTTGGTGTTGACATCAACCCGGCAGGCCAGACTGTCCCAATCGGCCGGGCCGATCACCTTTTCAAAGGCGCCGACCTGGAACCAATCCTCGACATCGACCGAAAAGCCGTTGAGCAGGCCGGTCGTGGCAGGCCCCTTTGCCAGCGGCATCTCGGCTACCATATGTCTGTTCCTCCCGATGACAGGATCAGGCCGCGACGCGCTGGGCCTCGTCGCGCTCGATCCATTCGATCAGCATGGTCAACGTGTGGCGGATCGTGCGGTCCTGCTCGATCAACCGGCTTTCCAGCTTGGCCAGACGCTCCTGCATCACCTCGATGGCGGCCTTGTGGGCGGCGTCCGCGCCTTCAAGGCCCGATGTGTCGCCCTGATTGGCCAGTTCGATCACGGCCTGCTGCAATTCGGCGATCTGGCCGTCGCGCTGGGCCAGGGCGGCCTGAAGCTGGGTCAGCCCTTCGGCGGCGAATTGGGCCGGGATGGCGGACGCGGCGGGCGTTGTGGGCAGCGTCAGCCCCTGCGCGGCGGCCGTGGCGGGGGTGGGCTGGCTGGGCGCGGGGGCGATCTGCAAACCGCCGTCCGCCGTCAGTTCGGCCAACACCTGCGCCAGCATCACGCCGTCGATATGCTGGCGCTGTTCCACCGCGCCAAGGATCAGCAGGCGGTTGACGATCTGGTTGATCCGGCGCGGAACGCCGCCCGTTGCGGTGTAAAGCTCGTCAAACACGCGCGCGTCAAAGGTCGGATTGCCGTTCCACCCCACCAGTCGCAGCCGGTGCATGATGTAAGGCTCCATTTCGCCCGGCTCCATCGCGTCGAGGTGATGGGCCGCAATCACGCGCTGGCGCAATTGTTCAAGGCCGGGGTGGCCCTGCAGGCTGTCGCGAAATTCGGGCTGGCCCAGCAGCAGGATCTGGAGCAGCGGATGGCTGCCCAACTGGAAGTTCGAGAGCATGCGCAATTCTTCGAGCGCGCCCAGCGCAAGGTTCTGTGATTCGTCCACCACCAGCAGGCAGCGGCGCCCCGCACGCGCCTCGTCATGCAGGAACTTCTCGATCGCGCCCAATGCGCTCGCCTTGTCCTGCCCCGGCACGCTCAACCCGAAGGCCTGCGCCACGACATGGACCAGCTCGCCGCTGTCCAACCGGCTGGTGACGATCTGGGCCGCGGTCAGGCGGTTGCGGTCGATGGTGGCCATCAGATGGGCCACCAGCGTCGATTTGCCCGCGCCCACCTCGCCGGTGATGACGATGAAGCCTTCGCCCTGCGCCAAGCCATAGCCCAGATAGGACAAAGCCTTGCGATGGGTCAGGCTCTCGAAATAAAACGCCGGGTCCGGGGTGAGCTGAAAGGGACGCCCGGTGAAACCATAGAAATTATCGAACATTCTTGCTCTCCCCAATGGGATCAGAAGGTGTAACGCATACCAAGCGCGGCTGCGGTGCTCCACAGGTCATCGGCCTTTTCGCGGGTGATCCCGTCCATGGCCAAGGATGCGGTCGCCGTCAGATGGCGCGATACGTAATACTGATAAAGGCCCACAGCGCGAATGGCGTTGATATCGCCCTGCGCGGTGTTGAGCCCGCTGACATATTTATACCCGTCGAGCGTCGCGCCAAAGGTCGAACGCGGCGTCACGTGATAGCCAAGATAGGTCGAGACCCAATAATACTGGTCCACCTTGCCGTTGATGTTGGCCAGAATGGTGTTGGGCGCGGTGATGTACTGGCGGCGCTCATAGCCAAAGCCGATACCGCCGCGCAGGCGGCTGTGGTCAAACGAATAACCGGCCGAGAAGCCATTGCCGCGATAGACCGTGGAATTGACCGAACCGATCGACCCGGCAAGGCAATTGCCCGAGGTGGCCGCCGCAACGCAGCTCGACAGATTGCCGGTGATCGCGTCGCGCACGGTGGAAAACTGGGTGGGCAGGTTGAAGAGCGAGTTGGTGAGCGCCCCGCCAAAGCCCGTCACGCCCTGATAGACCACCAGATTGAAACTGGAATGATCGTCGGGCTGATAATTGATGAAGCCATAGCCGCCCAGACGCCCGTAACGCTCGCCGACATGGAATTCCATATTGGTGCGGCGGCTGGGGCGCCAGACAACGCCCGCGTCCCAGATCAGGCCCTCGGTATCAAAGGCGATCTGGCGGCCTTGCGAATAGTCGGTGACATAGCGGCCATTGGCATCGACCACCACATTGCCCGCGCTGTCGAATTTGGCGTTGC
The DNA here is from genome assembly GCF_028736195.1 of Novosphingobium sp. KACC 22771. Lineage (GTDB taxonomy): Bacteria > Pseudomonadota > Alphaproteobacteria > Sphingomonadales > Sphingomonadaceae > Novosphingobium. Next base: position 3,002,577 of record NZ_CP117881.1, read on the forward strand.
GCGCCGAAACCCGCACATGTTCATAGCCCGCGCCGCCCACCAGCGAGACGTCATCGGCCACGGGGATGGTGATCGAGGCGCGCGCATGCTTGTCGCTGACCCGCTGGGTCAGGTTCGAGACGTCTTCCTGATAGACGCCCGCATCCACGCCAAGGCCAACGGGAAGCCCCTCGCCCGGACGGTTGCCGATGGCAAAGCGGCCTTCCTGCACGGTGGAATGATCCAGCCGGTCAACGCCCGCCGAAACGCCATTGGCCGAGACATTGCCCTGCGAATTGAGCGCGGTGTAACCGGCATGATAATGCGCGGTCACGGCCACATCGCCCTTTTGCGTGGCCAGCGTGGGACCAGCATAGACCGAGTAAACCTGGGTCAGCGAATCAGCCCCCACCGCGTTCGAGCCAAAGGCCGCGCCGGTTTCCGTCACGTAGGTGCGGTTGGCAAAACCGCCGTAATCAATGCGCAGCGCATTGGGCACGATCGATGAGGACATGCGCGCAATGCCCGTCACGCCATCGGTGTTGCTCTTGCGGTTCCAGGTAAAGCGGCGCTCGTAACGGGCGGAAATAACGCCCTGATTGTTGCGCCCGTTGATCGTGGCATCCGCGCCCGCCGCCAGCGTCGAATAGGTGACGACATCGTCATTATAGGCCAGCGCCTGACGCGAGCCCAGATTGGCCTGCACCACCTGTGCCGCCTCGATATAGGGGCGTATCGCCAGACGGCGCTTGTCCACCGTGCCCTGATCGAACACGCCAAGGCGGCGCGGCTTCATCGTGGTCTTGCCGCGGGTCGAATTGTAATCATCGTCCGAATAGGCCGCCGCGGCCAGATCGCCGCTGCTGTAGGCCGCGCCGTAATAGCGGCCCGCGCGGTCGGCAGGCGTTTCGCGGCGGTTGGTGCTGCTGTTGCGCACGCCATCGGCCTGCGTATAGGTCACGTCATTGTCATAGGAAAAAGGCGTATAGGGGTTGGCCCCGATGGCCTCGTCCTGTCGGATCACCGCCTGCGCGCCATTGTCGCGGCCGGTATCGACGGTCTGGATCGTGTTGTCGGCAAGATTGGGGGCGATGGCCTGCATCGCCGCTTCATTCAGACCCTGTGTCTGAGCGGCGGTCTGGCGCGGTTGCGCGGCGGCGGCCAGCGGAAGCCCCGCCAAAACCGCACCCAGCGCCAGAACAGAAATACGATGAGGCATCGCCCGCATGATCTTTACCCGCGATAGTTGTGATAGGTGCCGAAGCGACGGCCGCTGGGGCTGAACTGCACCCCGTTGAGCAGCGCCTGCACATTGGGACAGCCCGCCGAGAGCAGCCCTGCGGCATCCTGCACCGCGCTGCCCGAGGTCTTTTCGGCCTTGACCACCAGCACGGCCTGAGCCGACAGCTTGGCGACCTCGACCGCAAGGGCGGCGGCCAGCACCGGCGGCGTGTCAAACACGACCACGCGGTTGGGATGGCCTTCGACCAGACGCGCCAGCACCGAGCGCGCCCGCGCCGAGGCCAGATATTCGGAATCCGAAGCAGTCGGGCGCCCGCCCGGCAGCACCGAAAGCCCGCCCAGATCGGTCTTGATCACCAGATCGCGCACATCGATGCGCGGATCGGCAATCGCATCGACCAGCCCCGGACCACCGGGCAGCCCCAGCGTGGAGAGCACCGAGGAACGCGCCATGTCGAGATCGACCAGCACGACTTCGCTGTCCTTTTCCGCCGCGATCGACATGGCAAGGTTGATCGCCACAAAGGTCTTGCCTTCCTCGGGCAGGGCCGAGGTGATGAGGATCGCCTGCGCCTCGACGCCGGCGCCCTGACGGCGCAGGTCCTCGACCTGTTCGAGCAACTGGCGCTTGACGAGGCGGAATTCCTCGACCTGCGCATTGGCTGCGCCGCCCGGCACCGCGAAACCTTCGAGCGCGAGGCGCTGATGGTTGATGCGATGAAAGGCTTGCGCCGGAGCAGCGGGCGCATAGGCAGGCTGCTGGGGCGCAAATTGCTGGGTGTGCTCGCCATATTGCGGCGGCGGGGCAACCGGAGCCACGATGGGGGCCGGGGCATAAGCCTGGGGGTTCACCGGGGCCTGCGGGGCCAAAGGTGCCTGCGGGGCGATCGGCGCTTGCGGGTTGACCGGCGCATAGGCCTGCGGCTGGGCGGCGGCCCCCTGCGGCGCCTGCGGCGTCAGCGAGGGGGGCAGCAGATCGGCCGGGCCCGAGGGCGGCACGAACTGGCCGCGGTCGAAGGCCTGCATCGCGCGCTGGATCAGCGAGCTGTGCGATTCCTCGGGCTTTTGCGGAAAGTCCTGATTCTTGAGAGGTTCGTTCATGTCATCCTCCTCAGGCGATCGTGCCGCGCTGGATGAATTCCATCGCCAGCAGCAGGGCAAACACGCCGCCCAGAGCCGCCGATGCGGCGTAGAAGTTGCGGGTGCGGCGTGCCTTGCTGGCCGCGCCTTCGGCGGTCAGCGTCTGGGAAATGGCGCCCAGCACCGGCAGCCCCGTCGAACGCTCCAGCTTGCTCGTGGTCGAAAAGCTCGACTGAAGCTCACCGGCGGCGAAAGCCACGCCGATCCCGGCCACGATGCCGCCCGCCAGGACGATCAGCAGCAGCAGCGGACGGTTGGGCGCGGTGGGCGCGCGGGGCAAAACCGGCGGATCGAGCACGTCGATCTTGGCCGTGCCGCGGGCCGAGACGACCTGACCCTTGAGACGCAGGTTTTCGCGGTCGGTCAGCATCTTGTCATACTGGCTCTTCAGCACGTCATAGTCGCGGCTGATGTTCTGCGCTTCCTGCATCAGTTCGGGGTTGGTGAACTGCTGCGAGGTGATCTGGGCGATCTCGCCCTCGGCGGCGGCGCGGCGGGCCTGCAGCGATTGCAGATTGGCCTGCCGCTCGGCGCGGATCGATTCGAGCGAGCTGTAGGCCGGATTCGGCGTGCCGGAAGCGACGCCCGAATTGCCGTCGGCCTTGATCTGCTGGCGCAGCGAGACGATCTGGTTGCGCGCGGTGATCACGTCGGGATGGTTTTCCGTCAGGCCGCGAGCGCGCATCATCGCCAGATCCGATTGAACCTGCGCCAGTTGACCACGCAGGCCGCCGGTCGGGCCGGCAACGGCAACAGTCTGGGGCGTGCTGGCGACCTGGGCCTGAATAGCGGCCAGCGAGCTTTGCGCAGCGGCAATGTCGGCGTCGAGGCCACGGATCGAGGCGCGGCTCTGTTCCAGACGCTGGATCAGCGAAACGCCGCCCTGCGCCAGTTCGGGATGCTGCGATTCAAAGGCCAGCCGGCGCTGTTCGGCAGCCTGAAGCTCGCCCTGACGGTTGGCCAGCTGCTGGTCGAGGAACTGAAGCGTCTGCTTCATTTCGCCCTGACCGCCGTTCTGGTTTTCCTCGCGGAAAATGTCGATCAGCTTCTGGACGACATCGCGCGACAGGCGGGCGTTTTCGCCATCGGAATAGCGCATCGAGGCCGAACGCGCTGTGATCGTGAACAGATTGTCCTGATCGGCGTTGATCTTGATCGCCTTGCCAAGGCCCGCCACGGCGCCGTCCATCTGCTTGCGCGTGGTGATGTTCTCGCCCAGACGGGTCGAGCGGATCACGCGCTCCAGATTGAGCGTGCCGGTCAGCGAATCGCGCACCTTGTCGATGGCGGCCTTGCGGTCGGTGTCGTTGATGCCGACCTGCGCGGCCAGCGGATCGTAGAGCTGGACAAAGATGCGCGCGCGCGATTCATAGGTGTTGGGCACCATCGAAACGCCCAGCCAGCCCAGCACGCACACCACCCACGCCACAGCGAGCGCGAGCCAGCGGCGTTGCCAGATGCTGTGCAACGTTGCCCGGAAATCTTCCAGAAGCGTATTCATCGGATGGCCCCCTGCTTAGAAGATGCTTTCGGGGATGATGATCACATCGCCCGGCATCAGCATCACGTTGGCCTTGGAGTCGCCCTTCTTGAAAAGGTCGCCAAGGCGCAGCGAAAATTCCTTTTGCTTGCCGGTGGCCTTGTCGAAGCGAACCAGCTTCGAACGGTTGCCGGCGGCAAATTCATTCATGCCGCCCACCGCAATCATCGCGTCCAGAATGGTCATGTTGGCGCGATAGGGGATCGAGGCGGGGCGCCCTGTGGCGCCGACGATGCGGATCTGTTCGGAAAAGGTGCCCGCAAAGCGGTTGACGATCACCGAGACCAGCGGATCCTGAATATACTGGCTCAGCTGAAGCTGGATGTCCTGGGCCAGCATGCTGGGCGTCTTGCCCGTGGCGGGCAGGTCGGCGATCAGCGGCGTGGTGATGCGGCCATCGGGGCGGACCTGGACGCGCGCGCCCAGTTCAGGATTGCGCCAGACGAACACGGTCAGTTCATCCATCGGCCCGATCACGTAATCCTCGCCCGGCCCTTCCTGAAGCGCGACAAAGTTGGCGGAGGGCAAACGCGGGGCGGTTCTAGCGTCGGCGCAGCCCGCCATGGCGACGCTGGCCAGCGCAGCTCCGCCAAGCAGCGTTGCAAAACTCTTGCTCGACATGGTCCTTTTCCTCGACGGCGCCGTCCGGTTGGCCAACAGGAAGCATTCCTGATGGAAGGTACGGCATTTCAAGGTGGGGTATGGGCAAGAAGGGTAAAGATCCGGTTAGCCATTGAGGCACTCAACCGGCCGAAACGGGCCTTTTTGGATGGCGGTCCCAGATAGGGACAATTGCCGGAAACTTCTTAACAGCCGCGATTCTTGCGGCGTCTTGGCGCGTCTTGCGCAAAACTTGGCCCGCACCCACGCGGGCCAAGTAAAGCCGTATTGGTAAAAGCAAATCCGCCAAATCTAGGCAAAATGCCTTATATCAGCATCTCGCGTGCCGGACCTTGCCCCAAAAAGGACGAGGGGCTGGCGCTGGCCCCATAGGCGCCCGCGCAAAACACCGCGACCAGATCGCCCACATCGGCCCGAGGGAAGCCCGCCTTGTCGGCCAGCCGGTCAAGCGGGGTGCAAAGACAGCCCACGATGCTGGCCTCCTCAACCGATTCGGCGCCGAATTTCGTGGCAATGGCAACGGGATAGTTGCGCCGCACCACCGTTCCGAAATTGCCGCTGGCGGCCAGTTGGTGATGCAATCCGCCATCCGTCACCAGATAGACTTCGCCATGGCTGATCTTGCGATCGACAATACGGGTCAAGTAAACCCCCGCCTCGCCCACCAGATAACGGCCCAGTTCGATGCAGAATTGCGTTTCGGCAAGAACGTCAGGCATCTGTTCAAATTCGCGCGCCAGCGCCTCGCCCACGCGCCCCGCATCGACGGGCGTGTCGCCGGGGAAATAGGGAATGCCAAGCCCGCCGCCCAGATTGCAATGCGGCAGGCCTACGCCCGCCTCTTCGGCCAGCCGGGCGGCCAGTTTGATGGTTTGCGCCTGCGTTTCGATGATCGCATCGGTATAGAGCGATTGCGACCCGGCGAAGATGTGAAAACCGCGCCATTCCGCCCCCGCGCCCACGATTCGCCGCGCCAGTTCGGGCACACGCTCGGCATCCACGCCAAAGGGCTTGGCACCGCCGCCCATTTTCATGCCCGATCCCGCAAGGCCGAAATCAGGGTTAACCCGTATCGCCAAGCGCGGGGTTTTACCGATTCGCTCGGCGATCTTGAGCGCGCGCTCGGCCTCGCCCTCGGATTCGAGGTTCAGCGTCACGCCGCGCATAATCGCAGCCTGCAATTCCATGTCGCGCTTGCCCGGCCCGGCAAAGCTGATGCGCGAGGGGTCCAGCCCCGCCTCCAGCGCCATGCCCAACTCGCCCCTGCTGGCAATGTCAAACCCGTCCACCAATCCGCCCATCAGCCGAAGCAAGGGCGCAAAGGGATTGGCCTTCATCGCATAATGGATGGCCAGCCGGTCGGGCATCGCCGCGCGCAGATCCGCCACGCGCGCGCGCAGCATGGCGCCCGAATAGACAAACAGCGGCGTTGCCCCCCCGCTCTGCGCGATCAGTTCGGTGACCTTGGCCCCGTCAATCGTCAAAACCCCGTCACGCCCGGCAAAACCCGCCGGAATCGGCCCCAACGGCTTCATGCATCACGCTCCCGCGAGGTGGCCTGATCGACGGCAATCTTCCATTCCAGCATTTCCTGATACAATCCTGTGCGGTCCAATTTGCCATTGGGGCTGATGGGCATGGCCTCCTTCCAGTGGATCACCGAAGGCTGCATGAAATTGGGCAGATCGGCTTTGAGCCGCTGCGGCAGAGCCTCGCGCGCCTGATCGGCGCCGGGCGCGGCGCGCACCACCAGATGCACCGCCTGCCCCAAGCGCTCGTCGGGCAGGCCCAGCGCCACCGCCTCGGCCGCCAATCCGGTGGCGATCGCCGCGTCCTCAATCTCCTGCGGGCTGATGCGGTTGCCCGCGGTCTTGATCATCGCATCGCGCCGCCCGACGAAATAGAGCAGGCCCGCGCCATCGCGCCGCACCCGGTCGCCGCTCCACACCGCCATGCCGCCATAGACGGACCCCTGCGGCGCGGGCTTGTACCGCTCGGCGGTGCGCGCCGCATCCTGCCAATAGCCCTTGGCCACCAGCGGGCCGCAATGGACCAACTCGCCTTCCTCATCATCGCCCGCGATGGCGCCGTCGTCATTGACGACCAGAATCTCTGCATGGGGAATCGCCCGCCCCATGCTGGTGGGATGCGTGTCGATCAGCGCGGGGTCGAGGAAGGTCGAACGAAACGCCTCGGTCAGGCCATACATCGCAAACAGGCGCGCATCGGGAAAGATCGCCCGCAGCCGATGCACCAGATCGACCGTCAACGCCCCGCCGCTGTTGGTCAGCCGCCGCAATTTGGCGGCCACATGCGCGGGCCATTCCAATTCCGTCAATTGCACCCAGAGCGGCGGCACACAGGCCAGCGTGGTCACGCCATGGCGATCAATCGCCTTCACCACATCGCGCGGCATCAGATAATCGAGCGGCACCGCGCTGGCCCCGGCATACCAATGCGAGAGCAATTGGTTCTGGCCATAGTCAAAGCTGAGAGGCAGCACCGCCAGCGCCCGGTCATCGTGGCGCAGATCCAAATAATGCGCCACGCTCTGCGCCCCCAGCCACATATTGGCATGGGACAGCATCACCCCCTTGGGCCGCCCGGTCGAACCGCTGGTATAAAGAATCGCGGCCAGATCATCGGGATCACCCCGCGAAGGCCCCAGCGGATCATGCGCCCGGCTCTCCTCCACCACCTCGCCCTCGGCCATCACCGGGCAAGGCGCATCGCCCGCCTCCAGCGTGGCCAACCGCGCAGGCGTGGCGATCAGCAAGACCGCCCCGCTGTCGGCCAGAATATGCGCCACCTGCGCGCGTTTGAGCAAAGGATTGATCGGCACATGCACCATCCCCGCCCGCGCCGCCGCCAAAGGCATCAGACAGGTCAGCTCGCCCTTGGCCGCCCAGGTGGCGATACGGTCGCCCGGCTGCGCCCGCGACGCCAGCCATGCCGCCATCGCACCGACACGCTCTGTTAAATCCTTGTAGCTAAGAACACCTTCGCGCAGCACGAGCGCAGGCGCCTCATCCCGCCCCCGGATCGCCAGATGGTCCAGCGGCAATGGTGCGGTTTCGAGCGGAATACTGTGCTGTACCATGGATTTTCCCGATTTCGGACAGGCTTGTGACCCGGATCAGCTATCACGCTAACCTTAACGAACTGCAAGGCGATTATGCTTTGAGCGCGCTGCTGCGTGCCCCGGCTGCGCCCGGCCCTTTTGATCGGCTGGAATGGTTTGCCGGCCTTGCCGAACTGGGCGGGGTACGACCGCTGCTGGGCGTGGCGCGGGATGGCGATGCGGTGGCGGTGCTGCCGCTGGCGCATCGCGCCGATGTGTCAAAGTCCGATGAACTGGGACCGCTGGCCAACTGGTATGCCTTTACGGTGCGGCCGCGCGTTTCGGCGGGGGCCGATGGGCTGGGGCTGCTGACGGCGCTGGCGCGGGATTTGCGCAAGGCTACGGGGCGCATCACGCTCTGGCCGGTGCCGGATGAGGATGGCGAGGCCAGCCTGCTGTGCGCCGCCTTTGCCCGCGCGGGGTGGATTGTCGAACGTGCGGCTTGCGACACCAACCACTTTCTGCGCCTCGATGGCCGGTCGTATGCGCAATATCTCGCCGCCCGCCCCGGCCCTTTGCGCACCACGTTAAAGCGCAAGGCCAAGAAGGTTGCGATCACCCTCTTTGACCATTTCAGCGATGCGGCATGGGCCGATTACGAGGCGGTCTATGCGCAAAGCTGGAAACCGGAAGAAGGTTCACCCGCCCTGCTGCGCCGCTTTGCGCAGGAAGAAGGCGCGGCGGGCCGTCTGCGCATGGGCCTGGCCCATGGGGAGATCGAGGGCGTGAACCAGCCTGTGGCCGCGCAAATGTGGACCGTGGAAAACGGCACCGCCTATATCCACAAGCTGGCCTATGTCGAAGCGGCCAAGCCGATCTCGCCGGGCACCAGCCTGTCGGCGGCGCTGTTTGAACGGGTGATTGACGGCGACCATGTGCATACCGTCGATTTCGGCACCGGCGATGATCCCTATAAGCGCGACTGGATGGAACAGCAGCGCCCGCGCTATCGAATCACCGCCTATCACCCGCTGCGCCCCGGTCAGTGGGCGCCAATCGCCAAATCGCTGCTGCGCCGGGTGATGGCGCGATGATTGATCGGCCCGAATAATTTGACGTCGATAATTTGGAAACCAAATGCCGCTATGCAGGCAAAGCTTGAGGCAAACCCATAGGGCGGCTACCGGGGCTCGGTGAATTAAACCTACAGGAATCTCATGCAAGACGACACCGACCAACTGCTGCGCGCCATTCTGCGCGATGTGCTGGGGCTGAAACCGGGCCAGGCCGAGGCCTTTACGGCGCAAACCGGCCTGTTTGGCCATTTGCCCGAACTGGATTCGATGGCGGTGGCCGGGCTGCTGACGGAGATCGAGGATCGTCTGGGCATCATCGTCGAGGATGAGGATGTCGATGGCGATATGCTGGCCGATTATGGCTCGCTGCTGAATTTCGTGACGGAGCGCCGGGGCGCGGCCTGATACGACACGCAGAAGCGGCCTGAACCGAAAAGGAATTGCAGGTTGCAAAACATGACCCAATGGCCCTGCCCGCTGCCCGGCGGCGGGACGGTCGAGGAATGGGCCTTGACGCTGCGCCCCGATGGCGCGGCCAAGGCCTGTCTGTTGATCGTTCCCGCGCTGTTTGACGAGGGCAACAAGCTGCGCCGCTTTACCGTCGAGGTGATGCGGCGGCTCTCGGCCGGAGGGATCGCCTGCGTGCTCCCCGATCTGCCGGGGCTGAACGAGAGCATCCTGCCGCTTGAGGCGCAGACGCCCGGCGACTGGCAGGTAGCCATGGAGGGCGCGGCACGCCATTTCGCGGCCAGCCACATGCTGACCATGCGCGGCGGGGCGCTGGCCGCGCCGCGCGGGGTGCCGGGGTGGCATTACGCGCCGGTGGCCGGGGCCAGCCAGTTGCGCCAGATGCTGCGCGCCCGCATCCTTGCCGCGCGCGAGGCGGGGCAGAGCGAGACGCAGGACAGTTTGCTCGAACGCGGCCGGGTGCATGGGCTGGAACTGGCCGGATACCGGCTGGGGGCCGATTTCCTTGCCGAATTTGGCGGATTGGTGGCGCGCGAGGATCCCGCCGTGCAAACCATCACGCAGGATGGGTTGGGCGGCCCCGGATTGTGGATGCGCCCCGAACCGGGCGAGGATGAGGCGCAGGCGGACGCCTTGGCCGCGATCATCGCGGTGGCGCTGGCCCAGAGGGAGGCAGCATGATGCGCCGGATGCTGAAATTTCCCTGCGAGGGCGCGATGCTTGGCGCCACACTGGATACGCCAGAAGGCGCGCCGGAGACGGGCCTGCTGATCGTTTCGGGGGGCAATGAAATCCGCAGCGGAGCATGGGGCAGCCATGCGCGCATTGCCGAGGGCGCGGTGGCGCAGGGCTATGCCGCGTTTCGTTTCGACCGCCGCGGCGTGGGCGAGAGCGAGGGGGCCAATGGCGGATTCCAATCCAGCGCCCCCGATCTAAGCGCGGCCCTTGCCGCCTTTCGCGCGGCGGTGCCTTCGATGAAGCGGGTGATCGCACTGGGCAATTGCGATGCGGCCAGCGCCTTGATGCTGGCCTCGGGCGCGGGGGTCGATGGGCTGGTGCTGTCCAATCCCTGGACCTTTGAGGAGGAGAATGCCGGGCCTTCGGTGCAGGCCCTGCGCGCGCATTATCGCAAGCGTTTGGTGAATACCGATGCCTTGATGCGGCTGATCACGGGCAAGGTGTCGCTCGCCGGCCTGTTCGGCTCGCTGCTGCGTCTGGCGCGGCCCGCGCCGCCGCCTGCGCCCTTGATGCAGCAGATGCGCGATGGGCTGGGGGCTTTTGCGGGGCCGGTGCGGCTGCTGCTGGCGGGCAATGATTCGACCGCGCAGGCCTTTGCCGGGGTGTGGGATGGCAAGGATGCCCGCATCGCCCGCTGCGATGGGGCCAGCCATTCCTTTGTTGAGCCTCATGCGCGAACATGGCTGATGGATCAGATCATCGCGGCGCTGAAGGCCGCATGAGAAAAGGGCGGCGGGATCAACCGCCGCCCTCTTGCTGTCAGGCTTCGACCCCAGCGACATCAGCACCGGTCTGCGCCGCAAAATCCAGCGCGCCGACAAAGCGTTCCGCATCCAGCGCCGCCATGCAGCCCGTGCCCGCCGCCGTCACGGCCTGACGATAGGTGTGGTCCATCACGTCGCCAGCCGCAAACACGCCGGGGATCGCGGTCTTGGGCGTGCCGGGCTGGACCACGATATAGCCGCTTTCGTCCAGCTCCAGCTTGCCCTTGAACAGGTCGGTGGCGGGCGCATGGCCGATCGCCACAAAAGCGCCCTGCGCCGGTTCGACCGACTTTTCACCCGTGACCGTATCGACCAGCGCAAGGCCCGTCAGGCCCGCCCCGCCGATGGCGCCATCGCCGATGAACTCCTCGACTTCCTTGTTCCACAAAACCTTGATGTTGGGATGCGCAAACAGGCGGTCCTGAAGGATCTTTTCCGCGCGCAGCGAATCGCGGCGGTGGATCAGCGTCACATCCTGCGAATGGTTGGTCAGATACAGCGCTTCCTCAACCGCGGTGTTGCCGCCGCCGATCACCACGACCTTCTTGCCGCGATAGAAGAAGCCGTCGCAGGTGGCGCAGGCAGAAACGCCCTTGCCCGAAAATTCCTGCTCGCCCTTGGTGCCCAGCCACTTGGCCTGCGCCCCGGTGCAGATGACCAGCGTGTCGCCTTCATAGACATCGCCAGAATCGCCGATGGCGCGGAAAGGAGGCCCCGACAGGTCGATATCGACAATCGTGTCCCACATCATGCGCGTGCCCACATGCTCGGCCTGCGCCTGCATTTCCTGGACCAGCCAGGGGCCCTGCACCGCCTCGCGAAAACCGGGATAGTTTTCAACGTCGGTGGTGATGGTCAATTGCCCGCCGGGCTGAAGCCCCTGCACCACGATGGGGTTCAAACCCGCCCGCGCGCCATAGATCGCTGCGGTCAGCCCGGCCGGGCCGGAACCAATGATGAGCATCCGAGTAGTATGCGTTGCCATGCGATTCTCACTTTCCTAACCGCGCCGAGATAGGCAGGAGTGGCGAGGAATGCCAGTATGGCGCTCTGTTCCTTGCCCCAATATTCGCTATAGTGCGGCCAAGTCTGGATTTTGTTCACGCAGTTTAGAACCGACCATGCCCATTCGCCCTCTCCTCCTTGGCCTTTGCGCCCTGATGTCCGCCGCCCCCGCCTGCGCGCAGGATGCGCCCGCGCCATGGCCCGAGGCGCTGCAGGGCAGCATCGACATGCGCGAGGAAACCTCGGTCGAGGAAACGGCCATGGCCATTGCCGAGGAAACCGGGCCGGAGCTGGAGCGGGCGATGGATGCGGCGCTGGCCATGAACATTGCGGCCACGGGGCAATATACCGGATTTTCGCCCGACAGTTGGGGCGGAACCGTGAATGGCCGCGCCATCGTGGTCAACGGCGCCAGGCATGGCAAGAACGACATGTTCCCCGATCCGGGCGTAAAGTTTCAGGATCTGGGCACGTACAAGCTGGGCGATCCCAGCCTGCTGGCCGTGGGCATCGAGCAACGCTTTGCCGATGCGCGCAATATGGCCACCAATGTCAAGCTGCGCCATATGTCCGGCCCGGTCGATCTTCAGGTCGATGTCAAGGGCAACAAGTCGCTGGCCAACCCCAACCCCATGCATCTTTCCTATAATTCCAGCGCGTTTTACCGGCTCAATTCGGCGCTGGCGCTGGGCATGGTGGCGCGGGGCGATTTGGGGACGTTCGACAATTTCGCGCCGCTGGCGCGCCATGATGCGGGGGCGGTCGCGCGCCTGAAACTGCTGGGCAAGGACAAGTCGCTCTCGGCCGAAACCGGCTATGACATGCGGCTGGGGCCGGGCAGCGCGAACCAGCCCAACCGCACCTATGTCAATCTGAACTTCAACTGGAAACTGTAAGGGGCGGGAGTTTCCCTCCGCCCCACTGCATCAGACAGGAAGGCCGACGTAGTTTTCGGCAATGCTGGTTTGGGCCGCCTTGCTGGTGGCGATATAGTCCAGCTCGGCCACCTGCATCGCGCGTTCGAACGGGCCGTCCTCGGGGAAGCGGTGCATCAGCTTGGTCAGGCTCCAGCTGAAACGCTCGGATTTCCACACGCGGGCCAGCGCCTTGGCGGAATAGCCGATCACCGCATCATTATCGGCGCGGCGGAAGAAGCCGACCAAAGCCTCCGCCGCATAATGCACGTCGGACGCGGCAAGGTTGAGGCCCTTGGCCCCGGTGGGCGGCACGATATGGGCCGCATCGCCGCAGAGCAGCAGGCTGCCGTGGCGCATCGGTTCGAACACATAGGAGCGCAGCGGGGCGATGGACTTTTCGATTGCAGGACCACGCGTGATATTGGCGGCGGCATCCGGGCCGAGGCGGATCGCCAGCTCGTCCCACACGCGGTCGTCGCTCCAGTCCTCGATCTTTTCGGTCAGCGGCACGTCGACGTAATAGCGGCTGCGCACATGGCTGCGCATGCTGGCCAGCGCAAAGCCGCGCTCGTGGTTGGCATAGATCAGCTCGTGATTGCAGGGCGGCACATCGGCCAGAATGCCCAGCCAGCCAAAGGGATAGACCCGCTCGAACTCGCGGGCGACGCTGGCGGGAATCGCCTTGCGGCTGGGGCCGTGGAAGCCGTCGCAGCCCACGATGAAGCGCGCGTCGATCCGCTGCTCGGCTCCGTCCTTGGTATAGGTGACATAGGGTGCTTCGGATTCGATGTCATGCAGCGCCACATCGCCCGCCTGATAGATCACTTCCAGCCCGCGCGAGGGGGCGGCATCCATCAGGTCCTTGGTGATCTCGGTCTGGCCGTAAACCACCACGGTCTTGCCGGTCAGGTTCGCCACATCAATGCGGATCAGGCGTTCGCCATCGGCAAGGTTGAAGCCTTCCTCGACAAGGCCCTCGGCCTTGAGGCGCGCATCCAGACCAAGCCGCTCCATCAGGCCGACGGTGATCTGTTCCAGCACGCCCGCGCGGATACGGCCCAGCACATAATCGCCGGTCTGGCGCTCCAGCACCAGGCAATCGACGCCTTCGGATTTCAGCAAATGGCCCAGCAGCAGGCCCGCAGGCCCGGCGCCAATGATGGCGACCTGAGTTTTCATGGATGTATTCTCCCATATTCCATAGGCGGCCAGCGTTACGGGGGCAGGCCGATTGGCGAGGATATTGACAGCGGCGCAGCTATGCGGAAAGGGATCGGTCGGTCATTTTATTGGCACTTTTCGGACATGCGCAAAACATCCCCTGCCATTCCCGTCTATGGCCTGTTTGGCGAGAGCCATACGCCATCACCCGCCGGTTTTGCGCATATCGAGACGATTGCCGAGCGATCCAGCCTGCATGACTGGGAAATCTCGCCCCATCGCCATGAGCGCGGCATACAGGTACTTATCGTTAGCGCAGGCCATGCCGAGGTGACGCTGGATGGCGCGCGTTTCGCGCTTGCCCCGCCTGCCTATGTCGTGCTGCCTGCGGGCAGCGTGCATGGCTTTCGCTTCAGCCCCGGCACGCATGGGCATGTGCTGACGCTTTCGCTCGATTTTGCCGGACGGGCGCAAGGGGCGGAAGATCCCTTGCGCCGCCTATTGGCCAAGGGCGGGCATGGCACGATGGGCGAAAGCGCGGCGCGGCGGGTGGGCCTGCTGGCGGCCGAAATGAACGCGCTGGCGCAGGAATGGCAGGATGGTCATCTCTTCCTCGCCATGGCCGAGGCTTTGGCGCGGTCTTTGCCGGATCCCGATCAAACCGCCGAGAGCGTGGATGACCGCCGCCTCGCGCAATTCCGCCATCTGGTCGAGGTGCATCTGCGCGAACATCGCGGTCTGGATTTTTACGCCGGCAGCATCGGCTGCACCCCGCGCACGCTGGGGCGCCTGTGCCATGCTCGCCTTGGGGGCAGCCCGCTCGATGTGATCCACCGCCGTCTGGGCGTCGAGGCGCAGCGCCTGCTGCGCTATACCAACGCCAGCGTGACACAAATCGCGCAGGAATTGGGCTTTGCCGACCCGTCTTATTTCTCGCGCTTTTATCTGCGCGTGATGGGCCAGCGGCCTCAGGCGGAGCGAGATCACTCCGCCTGAGATCATCTGTTACTGCACCAGCATCAGCGCGTCGAGCGCCACAACGCCCTCGCCCACCGGATGCAGGATTACGGGGTTAAGGTCCATTTCGGCAATGCGCGGCTCGGCCAGCAGCACCGCGCTGATCTGGCGGATCAGCTTGGCCAGCGCCGCCACGTCCAGCGCAGGCGAACCGCGATAGCCCTTGAGCAAAGCAGCCTGCTTCAGCCCATAGAGCTTCTCGACAATGGCTTCTTCCGACAGATCAGGCGTAATCAAGGCCACGTCGGCCAGAATTTCCGCCGTCACCCCGCCAAAACCGGCCAGCACCACCGGACCCCACTCGGGATCATTCTTGGCGCCCACGATCATTTCGAGGCCCCGCTTGCCCATCTTTTCGATCAGCACGCCATCCAGCGTAATCGAAGCATCATAGGCCGCGACATTGGCCACCATTTTCGGGAAAGCCGCACGCACAGCATCAGCATCGGCAAGGTTCAACATCACCCCGCCCGCATCCGACTTATGCCCCAAGGCTGCCGCCTGCGCCTTCATCGCCACGGGATAGCCGACAGCCTCGGCCGCCGCGACCGCCGCTTCGGCATCGGCCGCAAACTGGCCCGAGGGGAAGCTGATGCCCAGCGGGCCGAGCAGCGCCTTGGCCTGATATTCGGCCACCACGCCTGCATAATCGCCAAGGCCCGCCACCGACAAAGCCGCCGGCGCCGCATTGGTCAGGTCCAAGGCCGCCCGCAGCGTCAGCGCGGCCAGAGCGCGGAAGGCCCGCTCGGTGGTGGGGAACCATGGAATGCCGCGCGCGCGCAGATCGGCGATGTAATGCGCGGGCATATCCGCGCCTTCATCGAGGCCCGCAAACACCAGCGGCTTGGAAATTGCGCGACCATCCAAGGCCGCCACAATCGCGGGCACCTTGATCTTGGCCGTGATCGGGTCGGACTGGATGATCCCGGCCACGACCGCGCCCACGCGCGCATCATCCATCAGCGCGCCCAAGGACTGCGTATAGATCACCGGCTGCGACAGGCCCTGCGCGGTAATGTCCAGCGGGTTCGAGACCGGCACGAAAGGCGGCAAGGCAGCGCGCAGTTCCGGGCTGTCCTCATCATGCAGATCGGCCAGCGGCAGACCCAGTTCCTCGGCCAGATCGAGGGTCAGCGCCTTGAACGCGCCCGATTCGCCCAGCACGGCGGCCGAAGGATGGCTCATCGAAGCGCAGCGGATCAGGATCTCGGCAATATCGCCCAATTCCTGAAGCGTTTCGGCAAAGATCACGCCGGTGCGCTCCACCTTGGCGCGCATCAGCTTGTAATCGCCTGCCATCGCGCCGGTGTGTGTCGCCGCCGATTCGCGCGCCGCCGAGGACTTGCCGGGGTGCAGCAGCACGATGGGCTTGCCCGCCGCGCGCGCCCGGTCCGCCGCCGCGATAAAGCGGGCCGGATCGCGGAACTGCTCGACGATCATCGCGATCACCGAAGTATCGGCATCATCGACCAGCCAGTCGAGATAATCCTCGACGCCCGAGGCCGCCTCATTGCCGGTCGAAACCGAATAGGAACAGGCCAGTTCACGCGCCAGCAGCGTGGTGCACAGCACCGCCGCCATCGCGCCCGACTGCGACACCACCGACACCGAGCGACGCCCGGCAGGCGGCACAATCGCCGTTTCCACAAAGGTCAGCGGCACACCGTCGACATGGTTGACCATGCCAAGGCAGTTCGGCCCTTCGATCACCATGCCCGATTCGGCGGCGATGCGGCCGATCTCGGCCTGTTCGGCCATGCCCGCTTCGCCATCCTCGGCAAAACCGGCGGCAAAGATGATCGCGCTGCCCACGCCCCGCGCGGCCAATCCCTTGATCGTATCCAGCACGAAGGCGCGGGGAATGGCGAGCACCGCCACATCCACGCCATCGGGCAAAGCATCCACCGAGGGCAGGCAGGCGCGCTCCCCGATCTTGTCCCGGTTGGGATTGATCGGGTAAATCGCGCCCGCATATCCGGCACGGTCCAGATTGCTGATCAGCGTTGCGCCCAGGGCGCCCGGCTTGTCGCTTGCGCCGACAACCGCCACGCTGCGCGGCTTGAGCAGGCGAGCAATGCTCGCCCGTTCCAGTCTTGCCATCTTAACTGCCCTCTCCGAGTGGAAGATTACTTGTTGATCTTGGTGATGTCGAAGGTGCCCAGACCCGGCTTGAAGGTCTTTTCGTCAAGGAACTGCTTGGTCGCTTCCTTGCGCGCGGCCAGACCGCCAAAGCCATTGAGCGCTTCCTGCGCGCGGATCAGGTAATCCTCGGCGTTGTCATAGGTCATTTCGACCATGCGGCGCATCGCCCACTTGGTGGCGCGCAGCGCATTGGCGTCCTTCTTCAGCAGCGCCTCGGCGATTTCGGTCACGCGGGCAACCAACTGGTCATGCGGCACGCTTTCGGTCACCAGACCCTGCGCTTCGGCCTGCTTGCCGGTCAGGTTCTCGCCCATCATCGCGTGATACATCGCCTTGCGCAGCGGCATCAGCTCCTGCGCCACCTTCGACGCGCCGCCGCCGGGCAGAATGCCCCAGTTGATTTCCGACAGGCCGAACTTGGCATCGTCCGAGGCAATGGCGATATCGACCGCATAGAGCGGGCCATAGGCGCCGCCAAAGCACCAGCCGTTGATCATGCCGATGGTCGGCTTTTCATACCAACGCAGACGCTCCCACCAGTTATAGGCTTCGCGCTGGGCCTTGCGGGTGGCCCACAGGCCCTTCTGCTCGTTTTCGCGGAAATATTCCTGAAGGTCCATGCCCGCCGAGAAAGCCGAGCCTTCGCCCGTCAGCACGACCACGCCCACGTCCTCGCGGAATTCCAGATCGGCCAGCACGCGCGTCATCTGACGGTTCAGCTTGGGGCTCATGCAATTGCGCTTTTCCGGGCGGTTGTACTTCACCCAGGCGATGCGGTTTTCGATGGTGACGGCAACGGTATCTTCTTCTGCGCGATCAACGGTCTGTTCGGTCATGACAGGCTCCTCTCCGAATGGACGATGCCGCCCGCTTGGGGCGGCGTATGCTATTATTCATAACATTTATCCCGGGCGCGTCAAGCCGCTCTGCAAGCCCTCTCAACGCGGATACAAAAACGGCCCGCCCCGGCATCAAACCGGAACGGGCCGCCCAGAACCGCAGCCGTGCATCAAAAGATTCAGGCCATACTATCAACCACATCCGATCGCGCATAGTCGAGCAGCACGCGCATCGCGCGGCGTGCGCCATCCGGGTCGCCCGCGGCAATGGCCTGATGCACCGCCTCATGCTCGGGCAGGGAATTGCGCGGCACGGGCGAATTGCTTTGCTTGAAATGCGTGGTCCAGCGCACCGCCGCCCCCACCGATCCGATCAGCGAGGTGAGCGCATCATTGCCCGCCGCCTCCAGCATGGTGGAGTGGAAATCCTGATCGGCCGCCTGCCCCTCGCCGCAGGCAAGGCCATGGACGCGCATCCCGTCCAGCGCCTGACGCATCAGCCCCAGATGCGCCTCGTCGCGCCGCTCGGCCGCCAGCGCCGCCGCCTCCGGCTCGATAATGCCGCGCAGTTCGAACAGGTCGCGGACAAAATTATGGTCCGGCTTTTCCGAAAACATCCACGCCAGAATGTCGGGGTCGAGCAGGTTCCACCGCCGCCGGGGCAGGACATGCGTGCCCGCCTTGGGCCGGCTCTCGATC
Organism: Novosphingobium sp. KACC 22771; assembly: GCF_028736195.1. GTDB lineage: Bacteria > Pseudomonadota > Alphaproteobacteria > Sphingomonadales > Sphingomonadaceae > Novosphingobium. The sequence goes on from NZ_CP117881.1 coordinate 3,020,986, forward strand.
AGCCCTTTGGCGATCAGGATGCGGATCGCCTCGCGATAGGCGGTGCGCGATACGCCCAGACGTTCGGATGCCTCGATCTCTCCGCCCAGCGACGAGCCGGGCTCATAGGTGCCGTTGAGGATGGCAATGCCCAGCTTGCGCGCGATCGACTGATGAATGCGCAGCCCCTCGCCCCCCTTGCGCTTGCGCGATCGGGTGGCGGGCGGCGGCGTGGGTGTGGATGACATTATGACGAAATCTCCCTGAACCTTTGTTTAGGCCCGCCGGGGCCGGGGCGCAACGCCTGCCGTAAAATGCTGCGCACAAAGCGTATGGCGCTGCCTTATGCCTTCCCGCTCTGCGGCCTGTCCTGCGCCTCGCCGGAAAACACGTCCTTCTCGGCGGCAAAGGCTTCGTTGAGCGCGTCGATCACCGCCCGGATGCGCGGCATGTGGCGCAAATCGGCATGCACCCCCAGCCACACCTCACGCGATGGGCCAAGCCCGGCATCCAGCCGCACCAAGCCGGGATCGCGATCGGCCAGATAGCAGGGCAGACAGACAACCCCGATCCCCGCCCGCGCCGCGGCCAATTGCCCGTCGCGGCTGTTGTTGCGCATGGCCACGCGCGCATGGGGCAGCATTTCGGAGAGCCAGCGCGCCTCGGGCTGATGGGCGTGATCCTCCAGCACGGTGATGACCGCATGGTCCGCGCTGGCCAGATCCTGCCCATGCGCGGCCAGGTAATCCGGGCTGGCGTAAAGCGCGCTGTTCGCGGTCGTCATGCGGCGGGTGATCACGTCCTGGCTGTCGAACCGGGTCATGCGGATGGCGATGTCGGCCTCGCGCTTGGACAGGCTGAGCGAGCGGCTTTCGGTCAGGACATCGAGGGTGATCGCCGGATAGCGCGCCTGCAGGGCACGCACCGCGCCGGGCAGCAGCAGGTTGGCCAGCACCTCCACCGTCGTCAGCCGCACCACGCCCGAAAGCGCCACATCGCGCCCCTGCACCATGCGTTCGACCGCGATGGCCTCGGCCTCCATCCGCTCGGCATTGCCCAGCACCGCCTCGCCCAGCGCGGTCAGTTCATAGCCGTTGGTCGTGCGCTGCAGCAGGCGGGCGCCATTGCGCGCCTCCATCGCCTCAAGACGGCGGCTCATGGTGGACTGGCGCACGCCCAGTTCGCGCGCGGCGCCCGACAGGCTGCGCGTGCGGGCAATGGCCAGAAAGCTGCGAACGTCATCCCAATCCATCGGCCCAACCCATCTTACCCTATCCGTTTTCGCATGGATGATCTGCAATATTGGCTGATTGGAATGCGAAAGTCATTAGCTTATCTAGCTCTCAACGCCAAGCAAGCCTTGGCACGGAGAAGACCGATGCAGCCCACCCTCTACCTCTCACACGGTTCGCCGATGCTGGCGCTGCAGGACCACCCGGCGCGGCACTTCATCGCGGGCCTTGGCGACCAACTGGAGCGCCCGGACGCCATTGTGGTGATTTCGGCCCATTGGGAAAGCGATGTGCCCACCGTCAACGCGGTCGGCGTCAACGAAACAATCCACGATTTCTACGGCTTCCCGCCTGCGCTCTATGCCCTCACCTATCCCGCCCCCGGATCGCCCGATCTGGCCGCGCGGGTGGTGGATCTGCTGGGCGATGCGGGCCTGCGCGCCGGGATCGACACGCGGCGCGGGCTGGACCATGGCGCATGGACGCCGCTGCTGCTGATGTGGCCGCACCATGACATTCCGGTGGTGCAGCTTTCGATCCAGAGCCGCCTTGGACCGGGCCATCATGTGCAGATGGGCCGGGCGCTGAACGCCTTGCGCAAGGAGAACATCCTTGTGCTGGCCTCGGGCAGCTTTACCCACAACCTGCGCGCCATCAACCGCGCGCTGGGCGATGGGGAAACCCAGCCCTGGGTATCGGCCTTTGCCGACTGGATGGATGAGGCGATCATCGCGGGGCGCACCTGCGATCTGGTCTCCTATCGCCGCCTTGCCCCCTATGCGGTGGAAAATCATCCCACCGACGAACATCTTCTGCCCCTGTTTGTCGCGCTGGGCGCGGCGGGCGAAGGGGCAAAAGCGACCCGCATGCATCAATCCACCGACTTGGGCGTTCTGCGCATGGACGCCTACCGTTTCGATTAAACCACTGATCCCCCAACAGGAGAATTCCCATGGCTAATGTTCTTGTCATCCGTTCGGCCGCCACTGGCGAAGCCTCGGTCAGCAACAAGCTGATCAACGCCTATCTGGCCGCCCACCCCGAAGCGACGGTGGTCGAGCGCGACCTCGACGCCAATCCGGTGCCCCATGTCGACTCCGCCTCGCTGGCCGGGATCGGCCGTCAGGCCCCCGAAGGCGACGATTTCGCCGCCGCCCGCTCGCTTCAGGACGCGATCATCGCCGAAGTCTTTGCCGCCGACGTGCTGCTGATCGGCCTGCCGGTCTATAACTTCGGCATGCCCTCGACGCTCAAGGCCTGGTTCGACTATGTCGCCCGCGCCGGCACCACGTTCCAGTACACCGAAAAGGGCCCCGAAGGTCTGGTCAAGGGCAAGAAGGCCATTCTGGCCCAGGCCCGCGCGGGCAAGTATGACGATGCCAGCGGCTTCCCCTTTGCCGTCCCCCACGCCAAGAGCCTGCTGGGTTTTGTCGGCGTCGATGATGTCACCGTCGTCACCGCCGAAGGCATGGCCTTTGGCCCCGAAGCCGCCGAAGAAGCCATCTCGGGCGCGGTCGCCCAAATCAGCGCCTTGTAAGGAAACCTCGCCATGATCCGTTCTTTGATCGCCGCCGCCCTGATCGTTGCCCCGGTTGCTGCTTTTGCGCAGTCGCCGGTGGCCAACCCCGCCCCCACCGCCGTGCAGGCGGGCAATTACACGGTCGAAACCACCCACACCCGCGTCCAGTTCACCGTCAGCCACATGGGCTTTTCGGATTGGTACGGCGATTTGACCGGCGTCACCGGCTCGCTGGTGCTTGATCCCAAGGCGCCCGCCAAGGCCAAGGTGGATGTCACCATCCCGGTCAGCAGCATTTCGACCACCAACACCACGCTGGACGGCGAATTGAAGAGCGATGCGTGGCTGGATGCGGGCAAGTATCCCGAAATCCGCTTCACCTCGACGGGCGTCACGCCCACCGGCCCGCGCACGGCCAACATCACGGGCAATCTGACGTTCCACGGCGTAACCCGCCCGGTGGTGCTCAAGGCCGCGTTTCTGGCCAGCGGCGTGAACCCGCTGAGCAAGGGCTATACCGTGGGCTTCAACGCCACCACGGCGATCAAGCGCACCGACTTTGGCGTCAAGACCTATATCCCGCTGATCGGCGATGACGTGACGCTGCGCATCAGCGCGGCCTTTGAAAAGGCCAAGTAAGAGGCCCCCTCGACCCTTGCCCCCCAAGGGTTGCGCAAAACCCCCGTCCGGCGCGATGCCGGGCGGGGGTTTGTCGTTCTACGGGTTCAACCCATTGGCCCAGTCATGGGCGGCCTGCGCGTAAACATAATTGGCATCGCAGATTGTCAGGTCGGCTTGCGTGATTGTCGCCAGGACGGGGGCGGCGGCGGAGTTTTCAGAAATTGCGGCACCTTGATCGGCGGCGGCGCGGGCTGGATCGGGGGCCGCGCCGCGCAGGCGGTGAGCGGCAATATAGGCAGCAAGGCGAGCATCCCCTTGCGCCAGCGCGGCGGCATGCTGGGCATCGGCTTCATCGGCAAGACTCCTGTAGCGGGTTTGGGCGGCGGCTGTGGCGGCGGCGGCGGCTTTGCGCTCGGCATCCCATGCGGTTTGCGCGGCGCGGGCGGCGGCGGCCCAATGCGCGGCGCGATGATATTGCCACCCCGCCGCGCCCAGCGCGACCAGAGCCAATAGCCACAATGCCGAACCGCCCATCCGGCGCAAGGCCTCGCCCAGCCCCAAAAACAGCGTGTTAAAGACCATGAGAACAACTCCCAAAGGCCGGACCATTCGCATTATGCGAATCGCCCGGCCCCGCAGAGTTATCAGCGCCTTTAGGCTGTAGGACAGGAATTTAACCTAAACGGTTAATCACCAGGCCATGCGCAGCCCCACCTCGAAGCGGCGCGGCGCCGCCGGGGCCAGGAACGTGCTGTTGACCAAAGGCCGCTCGCCGCCGATGACCGGGCCGGTGAAGGGGCGGGCGACAAAGGCACCGTTGGCATCAAACCCGCTGGCCCCCAATTGCGCCGCCGTGGCATAATGAGCGTTCATCAGATTGCTGACCCCGGCGGTAAAGGTCATGCCCCGGCGCGGCCTGATTTCCAGCGAGGCGTTGACCACCGCATAGGCATCCGTCTTGCCCGCGCCCAGATAATAGACCCCATCCGGCACGTGCAGGTTGTTCTCATTGCCCCGCGCATAAACCCCGCTGGCCGCCACCAGTTCGCCGCGCAGCGTGGCCCAGGAGGTGGCTTCATACCCGGCCTGCGCCTTGAACAGATGGCGCGGCAAGAGCGGCAGGCGGTTGCCGGGCCGCACGTCGATCTCGCCCTCAAAGCCGGGAGCCGGGCCATCATTGGTGCTGTTGCCCGCGCCATTCACGGTCAGCGGCGTGCGATAGGTGGCGTCGAGCAGCGTATAGCTCGCGCCCAGTTGCCACCGCCCCCATTGCACCGCGCCGCTGGCCTCGACGCCTTGCCTCCGGGTGGTGCCGACATTGGCGAAATAGCCAAAGCCGGAGGCCCCGCCCGCAATAAATTGAATATCATCGCGATTGTCGCTGCGGAACGCGGTCAGGCGCAGGCTCCACGCCTTGCGCTGGATCTTGGCCCCCAGCGAGAAACTGCGCGCCACCACCTGCCGCAACGGCGGATCGCCCGCCATCGCATTGGGCAGGCGGCAGGGCGAGGCCGGGTCCGAACAGCCAAGCTCCACCGCCGAGGGCGCGCGCGAGCTCTCGCCCGCCTGCGCGGTGATGGTCAGGCCGCGCGCCGCCTGCCAATCGAGGATGGCCGAGGGGTTGAACCGCGCGAACACCGGATCGGCGTCGAGCGAACCCGTGCCCCCGCCCGGCGTGATCTGATCCCGATTGTGCAATTGCGTGCGATCATACCGCCCCGCCAGCGTCACCGTCAGGCGCGACCCAAGCGCCAGCACATCGGCGGCGTAGAGCCCAAGGCTGGAGATCCGGCTGTGCAGATCGACGCGGGCGTCAAAGGCATTCTCGCTGCTTTGCGTGCCATCGGCAAAGGCGCCCGGCCCCGAAACCGCCACCACCGAATGATCGGGCAGCAGATAGCCGAACTGGCTGTTCTGGATAAACCGCGCCCGTGCCTGCGCATAGCTGGCCCCCACGGTCAGGTTCTGGCCCATGCCGGTCCAGGCCAGTTCGACCGCTCCGCCCCATTCCTGCTGGCGCGTCGAGGAACGCGTCAGCAGCCCGTTGCATTTCTCGTTGGGCTCATCGTTGAGCAGGACATTGGCAATGCAGCGCCATTTGGGAAAGGCGGTGTTGGCCTGCGTCTCGCCGCTGGTGGGGAAACCGGTATAGCCCGCCCCCGTCAGCGCCGCGCGCTCGGCGGCATTGGGCTGATACAGGCTCTCGCCCAGCGCGCCCTCGTTCATGTCGCCATTCATGCTGCGCGTCACGATGCTGCGCCAAAAACCGTTGGCCGAGAGGGTGAGATTGTCGCCCAGCCGATGATGGGCCGCCAGCGTGATCTGGGTGGCGATATTGCGGGTGTTGTCGGGGCTGGTATAGACGCTGCGCCAATCGCGGGCGAGCAGGCGATAATCCTGCAGGCCATTGCCGTTGAGGTCCGACTGCGCGCGGTTGAAACTCAGGGTGATGCCGCTGCCCGCCCCTTCCCAGCCCGCCTTGGCAAAGCCTTTCCACGCCTTGCTGGCAGAGGCATAGCGCCAGCCATCCTCCTGAAACCCCTCCAGCGCGCCATACCAGTGGAGGCCATTGGCCGCCTTGCCGCCCGCCTCGATGCTGCCGCGCAGCCGCCCATAGGAGCCGCCCGAAACCGAAGCGGCCACACCCGGCGCACTGCGCCCGTCCTTGGTGCGGATGCTGAGCGCCCCGCCAAGGGCGTTGCGCCCGAATTGCGGCGCGGCCCCTTCGACCAGTTCGACCTGATCCACCGCCGTCTGGGGCAAGAGATCCCAGCTCACCACCTCGCCAAAGGGCTGGTTGGCGCGCACGCCATCGACATAGACCGCTATCCCCTGCGGCGTGCCCAGCAACGGCGATGCGGTATAGCCGCGAAACGACAGGTCGGCTTGCAACGGGTTGCCCTGCACCTCGTTGATGACCACGCCCGGCGCCTGCCGCGCCAGTGCATCGCTGACCGTCACCGCCTGCATCGCGCGCAGCGCCTTGGCATCGACCAGCACCCGCCCGTTATCCGCCGCCGCCGACAAAGGCGTGCTGGCGCTGACCACGATCGAGTCATCGGCCTGCGCCGCGACGGGCGCGGCCAAGGCGACAAAGATCATTGCGAAACGCCCCTGCATAAACCTCTTCCCCTGAATGCGCCCGTTCGCCGGGCCGCCTGACAGGTTCTGGCTAACAGAGGGGATGCGGGAGAAACCTTAGAATGGCCTCAGACTGGCAAAGGTATAAGGGCGGGAAAATTATTATTGTATTTCAGCTAATTCTATGACCATCCCCGCCCCGCGCACCGTGCGGATCTGCACTTTTGGCGCGAAATGGGCCAGACGCTTGCGCAAGGAAAACAGCACCACATCCAGCGCATTGTCCGTCACCGCCACATCGCCCCACACCGCATCCATCAAAGCCCGGCGCGTGACCACGCCCCCGCGCGCACGCAGCAATTGCTCCAGCACAAGGATACCCTTGGGCTCCAGATCAAGCCTTTGCCCGGCCCAGCGCGCCTCGCCCGCCAGCGTGTCCACCTCCAGTTCGCCCAGCATCAGCGGATCGGGGCGCCGCTGGGCGGCATGGCGGGCCATGACCCGCACGCGGGCCAGCAATTCGGCAAAGGCAAAAGGTTTGGCCAGATAATCGTCGGCCCCCGCCGCAAACCCGTCAAGCCGGTCATCCAGCCCGCCCCGCGCCGTCAGCATCAACACCGGCAGCCGATGCCCGTTTTGCCGCAGCGCGCGGCACACATCCAACCCATCGCCATCGGGCAGGCCCAGATCGAGCACCAGCGCCTCAACCCCGCCCTGCTCCACGAGTGGGGCCACCTCGGCCCCGCGCCGCAGCCAGCGGGCGGCAAGGCCCGCCGCCGTCAGCCCCTGCGCCAGCGAGCGGCCGATGGTCACGTCATCCTCGACAATCAAAATCATCACGCCTTCTCCAGGGGCAGTGTCAGAACGATGCGCGCGCCCCCCGTCGGCCGGTTTTCCGCGCGAATCGCTGCGCCGTGCTGATCGGCAACCCATCGCGCAAGGGCAAGCCCCAACCCCGTCCCCCCGCGATGGCGTCCCTCGGCGCTCTGATAATAGGCTTCAAAAATCAAGGGCAAATCGGCATCGCCCAGGCCCGGTCCATGGTCCGCGACGGACAGAACCGCATGGCGCCCGTCGCGCTCCAGCGTAATCTCCAGCGCCGCGCCGGGGTCGGACATTTTCAGGCCATTGTCGATGATCGCCAACAGGGCCTGAGTCAGCCAGCGCCCGTCGGCGCGCACGGCCACCGGATCGCACGGCGGATCATAAACCAGATCCACCTCGACCAACCGCGCAAACGGACCCGCCGCCTCCAGCGCCCCGGCCACAATATCGCGCAGATCACGAGGCGCCAGCGCCAGCACCGGCTTGCCCTCTTCGGCGCTGGCCAGACTGAGCATTTCGTCGATGCGGTGCGACAGGAACTGGGCCTGCGCCACGACATCCTGCAAGGCGGCCGCCTGGTCCCCCCCGGCCGCCAGCGTCACCTCGGCCAGCGAGCGCATGGCCGCAACCGGCGTGCGCAATTCATGGCTGGCCTTGGCAAAGAACAGGCGGCGCGAGCGGTCCACCGCCTGCAATTGCGCGCTGCGGGCGACCACTTCGCGCTCGAGCGCGCGATTGGCCCAGATCAGCCGCCATAGCCCCGCCCCCGCCGAGGCCAGCGCCAGCAGCGTAAGCATCCCGCCCAGCAGCACCATACGCCTGCGGCTGTGGTCGAGCGCGGCGCGGGCGGCGGCCACCTCGGCGCGTTCGCCCGCCATCATCGTGGCCAGCAGCGCATCGCGCGCGGCGGCGTCGGCCATGGTGGTCAGGCGCTGAATGCGCGCCATCTCATCGCCGCGGGCGGGCGAGGCCAGCGCGCCTTCCCGCGCCACCAAGGCGCGGTATTCGGCCAGACGCGGCTTGAGCTTTTCCAAAGGTTGGCCCGAAAGCCCCGCGATCACGCCGGCCTGACGCTCGGCCAGCAGGGCGATTTCGAACTGGCGCGCCGCGCTGCGCAGGCTGAACACAAAGCCCGCCATCAACGCCGCCAGCGCCGCCGCCATCACCAGCCACCCGGCAAAGCCGCGCGCAATGGCAAAGGGTCTGGGCTCAGGCATGGGTTTGCGGTGTCATGCCCGCGTCTTTGCCACAAGCCCTTCTCGTGCCAAAGTCCCATTCGCCAAAGTAGGGCCGGGCGTGGCATACAGGCGCGATGATCACCACCCGCCAGATCCCGATCAGCCCTGCCGCCCATGCCGCGCTGGACCGACTGCGAGCGCAGCACGGACGGCTGGTGCTGCATGTCACGGGGGGCTGCTGCGATGCGGGGACGCCGCTTTGTCTGGCCGAAGGCGACATCATTCTGGGCCAGCGCGATCAATTGCAGGGCGTGTGTGACGGAGTGCCGCTTTACCGCATGAGCGATGAGGCGGAGCAATGCCCGGTGTCGCTGGAGCTGGACGTGGAACCGGGCCGCGCGGTGGGCTTTTCACTCGATATCGGCGACGGCACGCGGTTTGTGCTGCGCGGCTAGATCCGCGAAGCGGCGTCAAAATTCGTTAAAGCCCCCGGCGCATATCACACGCCACCCCAGTAACGGGATTGCAAAGGGACGAGTCCCTTTGCCCGCCGGAGGCCCCCTAAACCCTTACTCTTCACCCATCCGCAGCGCGGCGATAAACGCCTCCTGCGGGATCTGGACGTTGCCATATTCGCGCATCCGGGCCTTGCCCTTCTTCTGCTTGTCGAGCAGCTTCTTCTTGCGGCTGATGTCGCCGCCATAGCACTTGGCGGTCACGTCCTTGCGCATGGCGGCGATGGTTTCGCGGGCGATGACCTTGCCGCCGATGGCCGCCTGAATCGGGATCTTGAACAGGTGGCGCGGGATCAGGTCTTTCAGACGCTCACACATGTGGCGCCCGCGTTCTTCGGCCACGCTGCGGTGGACGATCATCGAGAGCGCGTCGACCGGCTCGTTGTTGACCAGGATGCCCATCTTGACCAGATCGCCCTCGCGCAGGCCGATCTGCTCATAGTCGAACGAGGCATAGCCGCGCGAAATCGACTTGAGGCGGTCATAGAAATCGAACACCACCTCGTTGAGCGGCAATTCATAATTCACCTGAGCGCGCCCGCCGACATAGGTCAGACCGGTCTGGATACCGCGACGGTCCTGACACAGCTTGAGGATGCTGCCCAGATATTCGTCGGGGGTATAGATCGTCGCCTTGATCCACGGCTCGTCGATCTGCTCGATCCGGCTGGGATCGGGATAGTCGGCGGGGTTGTGCAGCATGATCTCGCCTGCATCATCGGTGCGGCTGGCGCGCAACTGAATGCGATAGACCACCGACGGCGATGTCGTGATGAGGTCGAGGTCATATTCGCGGCTGAGGCGTTCCTGAATGATTTCAAGGTGCAACAGCCCAAGGAATCCGCAGCGATAGCCAAAGCCCAGCGCGGCAGAGGTTTCCATTTCAAAGCTGAACGAGGCATCGTTCAGCCGCAGCTTGGCAATGCTCTCGCGCAGCTTTTCAAAATCGGCCGCGTCCACCGGGAATAACCCGCAGAACACCACCGGCTGCACTTCCTTATAGCCCGGCAGAGCTTCGGTCGCGCCGCCCTTGACCGTGGTGATCGTGTCACCGACCTTGGCCAGCTCGACTTCCTTGATCTGGGCGGTGACAAAGCCGATCTCGCCCGGCCCCAATTCGGCCAGTTCCTCGCGCTTGGGCGTGAAACAGCCGACGCGGTCGATCAGATGTTCGGTGCCGCCCTGCATGAACTTGACGTTCAGGCCCTTGTTGATGACGCCGTCGATGACGCGCACCAGAATGACCACGCCCAGATAGGGGTCATACCAGGAGTCAACCAGCATCGCCTTCAAGGGCTTGGATCGGTCGCCCTTGGGCGCGGGGATCTTCTTGACCACCGCCTCAAGGATTTCCTCAATGCCGATGCCCGATTTTGCCGATGCCAGCACCGCCTCGGACGCGTCCAGCCCAATCACTTCCTCGATCTCGGCCTTGACCTTTTCCGGCTCGGCGGCGGGCAGGTCGATCTTGTTGATGACGGGCACGATCTCATGGTCATGCTCGATCGACTGATAGACGTTGGCCAGCGTCTGGGCCTCAACCCCCTGCGCCGCATCGACCACCAGCAGCGCGCCCTCGCAGGCCGCCAAGGACCGGCTGACCTCATAGGCAAAGTCGACATGGCCCGGCGTGTCCATCAGGTTCAGCTCATAGACCTCGCCGTCATGCGCCTTGTAATTCAGGCGGACGGTCTGGGCCTTGATGGTGATCCCGCGCTCTTTCTCAATGTCCATATTGTCCAGCACCTGCGCGCTCATCTCGCGCTCGGTCAGCCCGCCGGTGAACTGGATCAGCCGGTCGGCCAGCGTGCTTTTGCCGTGGTCGATATGGGCGATGATGGAGAAATTGCGGATCTTGGACTGGTCGGTCATGGAATGTCTTTATCAAAAGGGCGCGGGAAAAGGGGCAGGAAACCCCCACCCCGCATCGAATCGCAGCCGTTAGCAGCCTGCTTGATGGATGGCAATTCGCCTGCGCCTGTTTGCCCCGGCGCAGGTCTGCTCCCTAGCCCACCTGCCGATAGACCGGCGCTTCACCATCGCGATCCTGCGGGCCGAACAGGCTGGCGCGAATGATCGCGCCGCTGCCGTCAAAGGCCACCGGTTCGGCAAAGGCAACCCCCGTCCGGCCGTAACGGCTCCATCGCACCGTGGCCCCCACGGCCAGATCATCGGAAAGCTCGATCAGCATTTCCATGCCCATCGGCACATCGGCCAACCCTTCAAACATCGCGCCATTTTCCGAAATATTGCGGATCGTGGCCGGATAGCGGCGGCCCTGCGCCTCCACCATCACCTTGCGCAGCATGGTGCGGCGCGGCGCGCGGGCCGAGCGCGGCCCCCGCGCCTCGATGGTGCCGCCGGTGGTCAACCGCATGTCGGCCTCGTCGCGCGGCAGGGGTTTGGAGAAGATGTAGCCCTGCACATGACTGCAACCCAGTTCGCGCACCAGATCCAGCTCGTCGAGCGTCTCGACCCCCTCGGCCGTGGTTTCCATGCCCAGCGCATCGGCCAGGCTGACGATCGAGGCGATGATCGCGCCGTTACGGCTGCCCGGCATGGTGGCCCCGCGCACAAAGCTCTGGTCGATCTTGATCTTGTCGAAAGGCGCTTTTTTCAAATAGCCCAGCGAGGAATAGCCGGTGCCGAAATCATCGAGCGCCAAACGCACCCCGATCCGCTTCAAGGCGGTGAACATCGCGTCCGTATTGGCGCTGTCGTTCAAAAACACGCTTTCGGTGATTTCCAGCTCCAGCCGCGCCGGATCGACGCCCGCCGAGGCCAAAGCATGGGTGATGATCGTGGGCAGCGCCGGATTGGCAAATTGCAAAGGCGAGACATTGACCGCCACCCGCACATGCTCGGGCCAGCGCGCCAGATCATGGCAGGCCGTGCGCAGCGCCCATTCGCCAATCTGGGTGATAAGGCCGGTGTCCTCGGCCACCTCGACGAATTTGGCGGGCGACAGGCGGCCCAGCGTCGGGTGGTTCCAGCGCAGCAGCGCCTCGAAACCGCTGATCTTCTGCTGGCTGAGCGCCACGGAGGGCTGGTAATAGAGTTCAAGCCCGCCATGCGCGAGGGCATCGCGCAGGTCATGCTCAAGCTGGCGGCGCTCCTCGGCGTCGGAGTGCAGTTCCTCGTCATAGAAATGATAGACGCCGCGCCCGCGATCCTTGGCGGCATAAAGCGCAAGGTCGGCGTTGCGGATGATCGCCTCGCTGGTCACGCCATCGTCGGGCGCCATCGCAATGCCGACACTGGCGCCGATCACCACGCGCGCGCCGTCTATCGAATAGGGCTGCGAGAGGTTCTCGATGATGCTGGTGGCCAGGCTCGCCAATTTGTCGCGCGCGATGCGGCCCGGCAGGATGACCTTGAATTCATCCCCGCCCAAACGCCCCACCCGGCCCATTTCGCCCACCGTGCGCTGAAGCCGCTGCGCCACCTGTTTGAGCAAGGCATCGCCCGCCGGATGGCCCATCGTATCGTTGACCTGCTTGAACCGGTCGAGGTCGAGCAGGAACACCGCGCAGTCGCGATGATCGACCTTGGGGGCGGAAAGGATCTTTTCCAGCGTCTGGCTCATCTGGAACCGGTTGGCCAATCCGGTCAACGAATCGAAATGGGCAAGGCGCGTGGCATGCTGCTCGCTGCGCCGCTTTTCGGTCAGGTCGCTGCCCGCGCCGCGAAAGCCCAGGAAATTGTTGAAGGCATCATAGACCGGCCGACCATTGACGGCCCACCATTGCTCGTCCCCCGGCTTGGCCGCCCGCAGCGCCAGATCGGTAAAGCCCGAACGCGCGTTGAGATGGAACAGCAAGGTGCGCTCGCCCACCTGCTCCTGCTCCTGCATCACAAACAGTTCGGTCAGCGGACGCCCGATCAGATCGGCCTCCTCGCGGCCCAGCAGCGCGATGATATTGGGCGAGACATAGGTCAGCGCCCCCTTGCGGTCGGTTTCCCAGAACCAGCCCTGACCGGTCTTTTCAAACTCGTTCAGCAATTCCTCGGCGCGCATCTGGGCATGGCGCATTTCGCGCTGCTCGGCCTGTCCTGCGCGGTCGATGCCCAATTGGCGCAGCGCCGCCGCCAACCCGATGCCCCCGCCCAGCACCAGCGTGACCAGCGTATAGGCTGAACCCAGCTCCAGCGCGATCGGCGTCCAGAGCGCAAGCTTGGCCGCCACCATCGTAAACAATCGCCCCGACAACGTGATCGCCATCACCAGCCCGACCACCAGCAACGCGCCCACCATCACGAGCGGCTCGGTCAGCCCGCCCGATTTCCACCACATGGCCAATCCCGCACCATACAGCAGCATCGGCACCACCACGGCCAACACCATAGCGCCCACGCGCAGCCCAAGCGGGCGGCGGCTGGTCCGCTCAAACGCGATGAACAGCCGGGCCGCCGCCACCATGACGGTGGCGGTCGTCAACAGCATCAGGATTTCCGCGCCGGGCAAGCGGAACTGGTTGAGCGAGAGCATCAGGGCGGCAATGCCCATCGCGATGGCGGTCATCGACCAGCCTTCGGAAATCAGGAAATAGCCCAGATAGGGCTCGCTTTCGCGGCGCACCGGATCACTTTTGCGGCGCAGATGCGTGACATCGACCGAGGCCGATTCGGGCTCGGGCGCCGGACTGGCCCGGCGGCGCTCCATGGCCGGGGCGGGCGCGGGGGTTTCGGCTTTTCGCAGCAGGGCCTGGGCTCGATTGGACTTTTTCACGCCTGATTTGCCCCTGTGGGAATTGGTGAAGTCATAAAGGCCGGACTGCCGGAAATGGTTTTAAATCGCGTTAAGGACATCTCCGCCGCAGCGCGGCCAACGGGGCTTGCAACGGCAGGCAAACAGGTATGTGATGAGAATCCATGTAGGAACGCCCGCCAATCCGGCGCGCCGCATGTCAGCACGCGCGCAACAGCGCCCACAAGGGAGAGCATCAGACCCATGCTGCATCTTGCCATCATCGGTTCCGGCCCGGCCGGATATTACACCGCCGAAGCCGCGCTCAAGCAGTGGGGCGAGGCGGTGCATGTCGATATCTTCGATCTTCAACCGGTGCCTTTTGGCCTGATCCGCAGCGGGGTGGCCCCCGATCATCAATCGATCAAGGGCGTTTCCAAACGCTATGACGCCGTGGCACAGGCCCCCAATGTCCGCTTTATCGGCAAGGTGGCGGTGGGGCGCGATATCTCGGTCGCCGAATTGCAGGATCTGTATGACGCGGTGGTGCTGGCAACGGGCGCGCCATCGGACCGGACGCTGGGCATTCCCGGCGATGATCTGGGCAATGTTTTCGGCAGCGCGGCCTTCGTCGGCTGGTATAACGGCCATCCCCATTTTGCCGATCTGGCCCCCGATTTTGCCGGAGCCCATGCGGTGGTGATCGGCAATGGCAATGTTGCGCTCGATATTGCGCGCATTCTGGCCAAGGTGCCGCAGGAGTTTGCAGGCTCCGATATCGTCGCCCATGCGCTTGATGCGTTAAAGGGGTCAGGCATCACCTCTGTAACAATTCTTGGCCGCCGCGGCCCGCATCAGATCGCGATGACGCCCAAGGAACTGGGCGAGCTGGGCCATCTGGAGCGCGCCCGCCCGCGCGTCGATCCGGCCGATCTGCCGCCCGAGGCCGAAGATGCCGCGCTCGATCCGGGCCTGCGCAAATCGGTCCAGCATTTGCGCGCCTTTGCCGCCGATGGGGCGCCGGACAAGCCCTTTACCGTCAACTTCGATTTCTTTGCCGCCCCGGTCGCGCTGATCGGCGATGGCGCGGTGCGCGCGGTCGAGGTCGAACGGACCGCTCTGGTCGATGGCCGCGCGGTGGGCACAGGCCAGACCTATCAGATCCCGGCCGATCTGGTCATTTCGGCCATCGGCTATCGCACCAACCCCATCGAGGGCGTGCCCTATGACACCGCCGCCGGGCGCTTTGCCAACGAGGAGGGGCGCATCCTGCCCGGCCTTTACTGCGTGGGCTGGGCGCGACGCGGGCCTTCGGGCACGATCGGCACCAACCGCCCCGACGGCTTTGCCATCGTTGATCGCATCGCGCAGGACTTTCCCGCCCCCGGCAACAAACCGGGCCGCGCCGGATTCGAAGAACTGGCCGCCGCGCGCGGGGTTGATTTCGTCACGTTCCGCGATTGGCGCAAAATTGATGAGGCCGAAGTTGCGCGCGCCCGCGATGGCGCCCCGCGTGAGAAATTCGTGGCCTTCGATCAAATGCTTGCCGCCGCCGGTAAGCATTAAAGGCCTGTTAGCTTAACTTCGAATTAGGCATTACTCCTTATATCTGGCGCCAGCAGATGTGAGAGGAGTGACAAATTGCCGGTCGATACACAGCGGAATTTGTCACGCATTACTGGGCGAAGGCGATGGCGCGTTATGCGCCGCCGCCTCAGCTCACCTTTTACCGCCCCCGTTCCGCCGCGGCTGGCCGGTGCCATGGTGCGCCTGCAATACGAACGGATCAGCGCCCATCTGCCTTGGCTGTGCCTGCTGCTGGGCGTTCATTCGCTGGCCATGGCGCTGGCGCTGCGCGGCGATTTGCCGCAATGGCAGCAATGGGGACCGCCCGGCCTGATCTCGGCCATCTGTCTCTATGTCCTGATCCGCAACCGCCTGCGCAACCGCGCCCAAGGCAGGCTGCCCCGCGCCCGCATCTATCGCCACCTGCGCCGCGCCAGCATGACCAGCGCGTCGGTCGGGCTGATCGCCGGGATATGGGCGGCCAATGCGTTCTCCCACGCATCCCAGCAATATTGCCTGGCCGCGCCGGTTTTCATCGCCATTGCCGCGCTGACCAGCGCCTCGTGCCTGATGGGCGTGCCGCGCGCCGCCGTCGCGGGCATGGTGGGCGCCGTGGCCCCGATTGCGCTGAAACTGGCGCTGTCGGGCATGCCGGCGATGCAGGCGCTGGCGTTGATGCTGGTGCTGATGACGGCCATGCAGATCCACGTCGTGGCCGCCAAGTTCAAGCAGAACCTGGCCATGCTCGACCTTCAGCATCAAGCCATCCGCGCCTCAATGACCGACCCGCTGACCGGGCTCGATAACCGGCTGGCCTTTATGCGCATGCTGGAGGACAGGATGCGCCGCGACCGGCCGATGATGCTGGTGCTGGCCGATCTCGACGGGCTGAAACAGGCCAATGACACGCACGGCCATCTGGCGGGCGACGCGATACTGGCCGAAGTGGCGCAGCGGATGCAGCGCCTTGGCGCGCGGGCGCTCTGCGTGGCGCGGCTGGGCGGCGACGAATTCGCGATGCTCTACGACATCTCGCGAGGCCAGCAGCTTGCCTTGGGCGAAATCGCCGCCGTCCGCGCGGGCCTCTCGCTGCCCATCGTGTGGAACGGCATCATCGTCTCCATCGGCGCCAGCTTCGGCACCGCTATCTCCCCCCTCGAAGGCGCCGACGCCGCCGCCCTCATCCAGTCCGCCGACTGCCGCCTCTATGCCGACAAGGCCGCCCGCAAAAGCGCCGCCCCACAGATGATGCCGCAGCGGGTGTGGCGGTTTTAAAAGGACTTATCAGAAAAGTTTGCCTCCGGCGGGCAAAGGGACTCGTCCCTTTGCAATCCCGTTACGGGGGCGTTATGCTGTGGATCGGGCGCAGTTTTTGGCGCGAGGTGCAGGGGTGCGTTGCCTGCGGCGCTCTTGGCTTGTGTCGGCTAAGTCAGGGGGAGAAGGCATAGGCCCGGCGCTGGCTTTGGCCAGGATTGGTGGAGAGCGGACAGGCTCGACTAATTTCGCTTCCAAACCCCCCACAATCGCATGAAAGTTACGATCGCGAGAAAAGCAAATGGCGAATAAAGGAAGATCAGCCCATTATCACAAAAGAGCGAGAGCGCGTAAGCCAGCATAAGGGTCGCGACGCCTGTTAAGAATTGCAATCTTGGCGTCGGAAATCCATGCATCCCCATCATAATACCTTGGGCGAGGAGTGACCTCAACTGGGCGCTTACCGCCACACAGGTAACGGTCTTTTTAACACCAAGCCCCAAAAGCCCCAATCCATCCCGCGAATCGGCATATCGCCCCAAACACATCGCCGCCCTCTAACCACAACGCCGACAAAATCGGGTTTGCAAAGGGCCCCCGCCCTTTGCCCGCCGGAGGCAGGAGGATCAGCCCGCCGGAGGCAAAAACCAAAAAGGGCGGGATAGCCCGAAAGCCCCCGCCCCTTTTGCGTTCAACCGCCCAAACCGATCACACCCGCATCGGCATCAGCACATAGAGCGCCGGGCTCTTGTCGCTCTGACGGATCAGGGTCGGCGCGCCGGCATCGGCCAGATGCAGTTCGACATTGTCGCCATCGATCTGGTTCAGGATGTCTTTCAGATAGGTCGCGTTGAAGCCGATCTCGAACCCGGCCGAACCGTAATCGGCGGGCAGTTCTTCAGCCGCCGTGCCATTGTCCGGCGAGGTGACCGACAGTGTCACCCGGTCGGTTTCCAGCGCCATTTTCACGGCGCGGGTCTTTTCCGTGGCGATGGTGGCCACGCGGTCAACCGCTTCATAGAAGCTCTTGGGGTCCAGACGCAGCAGCTTGTCATTGCCGGTCGGGATCACGCGGTTGTAATCGGGGAACGTGCCGTCGATCAGCTTGCTGGTCAGCACCACGCCTTCTTCGCCGCCCAGCGAGAAGCGGATCTTGCTGGCCGACAGGTCGATGCTGACATTGCTGTCGCCATGTTCATCGAGCAGCTTGCGCAATTCGCCCACGCATTTGCGCGGGACGATCACATCGGGCATGCCATCGGCGCCCTCGGGCTTGGCCAGCGTAAAGCGCGCCAGACGATGGCCGTCGGTGGCCGCCGCCTTCAATTCCTCGTCCGAGACATGCAGGAAGATGCCGTTGAGGTAATAGCGCGTTTCCTCGGTGCTGATCGCAAAGCGCGTGCGGTCGATCAACTGAGCCAGCGTGGCGGCGGGCACCTCAAAGCTGGTGGGCAGATCGCCCTCGACGATCACCGGAAAATCATCGCGCGGCAGCGTCGGCAATTGGAAGCGGCTGCGCCCGGCCTTGATGACAAGGCGGTTCTCGGCGGTCTGAAGCGAGACCTGGGCCCCATCGGGCAATTTGCGCGCGATGTCAAAAAGCAGGTGGGCCGAAACCGTGATCGCGCCGGGCGCCTCGACGCTGACGGCGGGCAGATGCTCGACGACTTGCAGGTCAAGGTCGGTGGCCATCAGGCGGACCGAGCCGCTGCCGCCCGCCTCGATCAGCACGTTGGAAAGGATGGGGATGGTATTGCGCCGTTCCACCACCGATTGCACATGGCTCAAACAACGCAGCAGGGTCGCGCGTTCGATCGTGGCTTTCATGGCGTTTCTGTTCCCAAACTGTGTGGAGGCCGCCAGAATGCAATGGCAGGCCCCGAGCGTAAAACCGGCCCGAACCGGCGGGATAGCGCGGATTCGACCATACATCCGCCAATTCGGATCACCTTCCTAACGCACCATCGGCGCGCAGCAAGGGGAACATCGCAAAGGTGCAGCGATTCTGGGGATAAATCCGGGGGTTTTGCAGGTTTGGCCGATTTCGCCGCAGATTTGCCGCCCCCATGGCCGCCGCCAAGGGCCGGAATCAAACCTCATCCCCCCATGCTCCCCGTGCGTCAGGCCGGCACCAGACCCAGCGGCAAGAGATCGTGCATATGCACAAGGCCGACCGGCATCAGGCCCCCATCGGCCAAGGGCCTCACCACAAAGGCGGCGGTAATCTTGGCCTCGTTCATCCATTGCAGCGCGTCAACGGCCACCATATCGGCACAAAGCGAGCGCGGATTGTGCGTCATCACCTCGCCCGCCGCCGCCTTGCCCAGCGCGGGCAGATGCCGCCGCAAATCACCATCCGAGATCACCCCCAACAGCCGCCCCGCCCCGTCGACCACCCCGGCCAGACCGAAGCGGTGATCGGAAATCACCCGCACCACATCGCGCATCGGCGCATCGGGCGATACCAAGGGCAGGCCCACCCGGCACATCACCTCGCCCACCGGGGCCAGCCGCTGGCCAATGGCGCCGCCGGGGTGCAGCGCGCGGATCTGCTTGCGACCGACCCCGCGCGCCTCCATGACCGAGAGCGCCAGCGCATCGCCCAGCGCCAGTTGCATCACGGTTGACGTCGTGGGCGCAAAACTTTCCTCGCAGGCCTCGGGCCGGTCGGGCAGCAGCAGTAGCACGTCGGCCATATCGCCCACCATGGAGCGCGGCCGCGCCACCATCCCGATAATCGCCACGCCCAGCGCCCGCGCATGGCGCAGCACCGGCGCCAGTTCGGCCGTATTGCCCGAATTCGACAGCACAAGCAGCACATCACCCGCCGTCATCATCCCCAGATCGCCATGCGACGCCTCGGCCGGATGCAGGAACAGCGCGGGCGTGCCGGTGGCCGAGAAAGAGGCGGCGATCTTGCGCCCGATATGCCCCGATTTGCCCATGCCCGACACCACCAGCCGCCGCCGCGCCCCCGCGATCAGCCAGCAGGCGCGCGCAAAACCGTCGTCCAACCCATCGCCCAGATGGCGCAGCGCCTCGGCCTCATGGGCGATGATGGCGCGGGCCCGGCCCTGAATCGCGACAATCTGGTCCGGGCTGGGCGACGAAGGCGGAAATGCGGGTCGGTTCATGCGGTCTGACGAGCCTTTGGGCAACGCCCGGCCCCCTTCGGGGCCAAGGCGGCGGGCGGTTGATCCCGCCCTTCAGACCTAGGTGTTTACGCTGAGAGCGGCTTGGCGACGAGCCAAAGCGCATCGCTTTCCCAGCTAATTTCATCCAAACCGGCAGCTTTCGCGCAGGCCCCCGCCGGAACCGGCTGCCCCTTGACCATCACCAGCCCCGACACCGGGATCACCAGCATCGGCCCCTCGGGATAGCGGGCCAAAAGCTCCTGATCGGCCACGCCATTCACGCGGTCGAGCCGGAAATACGGCCCGTCCACCAGCGACACGGTGCCCGTTTCAGGCACATGCTGGTGATAGCGCGCCAGATCGTAAACCTCGCCCAGCGCGACGGCCAGACCTTCGTCCAGATGCAGTTCACGCGGGCGGCCATAGTCAAAGAGGCGATAGGTGATGTCGCTGTTCTGCTGAATCTCGATCACGCTGACGCCAGCGCCGATGGCATGGACGGTGTTGGCCGGGATATAGAAGAAATCGCCCGGCACCACCTTATGCCAGACCAGCATATCCTCGATCCGCCCATCGAGCGCGGCGGCGCGCAGCGTTTCGGTATCGACCGTGCGATCAAAGCCGATGCCAAGGCGTGCGTCTTCCTGCGCATCAATGACCAGCCAGCACTCCTCCTTGCCCTGTCGGCCCAGCCCCTTGGCCATCGTCTGGCTGTCGCTGGGGTGGACCTGAACCGAGAGCTTGTCGGACGTGAAGATATATTTCACCAGCAGTTCAGGGATCTGCGCAGGAGGCTCAAACCAGATTTCGCCGATGCGAACGCCTTCGGGCGCCACAAAAGGCTTGGGCAGAACATCGCAGCCCCACGGCTTTTCCACCTGCCTGACAGGCAAAAGCATATCGCTCAAAACCGTCTCCTGCGCCATGAACGCCCTATTACTGATTCACCGCGCCCAGCAATTTGCCGACCTTCTGAACGCCCGGCACGCTTGTCACCAGCACGTCATCGCCATCGACCACCACCATCACGCCTTCGAGGCCGACCACCGAAACCTTCGGCCCGTCGCTTTCCACCAGAACGTTGCGGCATCCGACAAGTTCCGCCTCGCCGATGATGCTGTTGCCCTCATCATCCTTCTCGCGCGCCTCCCAAAGGGCGTGCCAGTTGCCGATGTCGGACCAGGCCATGTTGGCGGGGACCACGGCGGCGCGATCGGTCTTTTCCATGACGGCATAGTCAATCGAATCGCTCTCGACCGCGTTAAAGGCGGCAGCATCGGGGTGAAAGCGTTGACCATCAACGGTGCCGTTGGCCACGGCCTGCGCCACGCCTTCCAGAATGGCGGGGCGGTGCGTGCCCAGCTCCTTGAGGAAATCGCCCGCACGCATCGCGAAAATACCGCCGTTCCAGGCATAGGAACCCTCGGCCAGAAATTCGATGGCACGTTCCAGATTGGGCTTTTCGACGAAACGGTCGACCTTGAACCCATCCGCGCCGATGGCCTCGCCGCGCTTCACATAACCAAATCCGGTTTCCGGCGCGGTGGCGGTAATGCCAAAAGCGACAAGCCAGCCATCCTGCGCCAGGCGCCCGGCGGCCTGAGCCGCGGCGACAAAATTGACCGGATCACCGATATGGTGATCGCTGGGGCAAACCAGCATGACATCCCCGGGCGCCATGCGCAGAGCGGCCAGCGCAATCGCCGCCGCCGTATTGCGCGCCGAGGGCTCCACCAAAATCCGCGCGTCCGGTGCGCCGCCTAACTGGCTTTCAACGTGGTCCAGATGCTTGGTTCCGGTCACCACCATCGGTGCTTCGAAAATGGAGCGATCGCTGGCCCGCGCAATCCCTTGCTCGAACAGCGTGACATTCCCCACCAACGGCAGAAACGGCTTGGGCTTCACCGCACGGCTGCGCGGCCACAAACGGGTTCCACTACCGCCGCACAGGATAACCGGAGTAATCTTCTGCATGTTGCCCTTCCACCGTTGAATCACGAGAATTGGCATGGCGAGTGCCATACCCCCGCACGTAAATCCACCCATATCGATCATGTTCCCTGCTTATTGCATTTCGCAACGGGCGGCAAAACTGAACGGTTTTTTGCATCGGCAGGTGCATTTTTAGGCTCGGGAGCGGCCGCGACCAATTGGGCTTAAAGGCTCAACTATCCAGATAAATACGTACTTCACCCATAGCGAAAAGGCCGGTCGCTTGGCCTTCCGATTGCTGTGTTGATTTGGGGGTTACGGCGCGAGCCGCCCCAGATCCGGGCCAGTTGGCCTCGAAGGGTTGGTGAAAAATTCTCATACAGCGTTCCCATTTGGATCAAATCCACGCCGCTGCTCCTGCCTTGGGCGAGCGAAGGTTTTTGTTCCAATACGGACGAGTCACTAATGGAAAATGCGGGGAGCGGGGCTTACCCTGCGGATGGAGAAGTGTTGAAAATAAAGCCTTATCATCACAAACCGTTAACCGTCCTTTACAGTGGGATGCCTATGCAGGGCCATCGCGTCTTTCGCCCCATCGCCCCGGCCAGAGTGGATCATGCCGCTTGGCGCGGCGGAATGCTGGCGTGGCTGCCCATGCCTGCCCCCTTGGCGGATGACGCGCGACGGATGGTCCGTCCGCTTCCGGCTCCCACCCGGCGCTTTCTGTTTTTGCAGGGCCCGCCCGGTCCGTTTTTCCATCAATTGGCTGTGACGCTGGGCCAAAATGGGCATGTCGTTCGCCGCATCCATTTGAACGGCGGGGATGAATATGACTGGCCCGGCGCGGTCGCCGATGCTTCCGGCTCGCATCGCGCCACCTGCTATCGCGGAACACAGGAGCGCTGGCCATTATACATAGACCGCTATCTGCGCCGCGAAGCCATAACCGATATGGTGCTTTTCGGAGACTGCCGCCCCATGCACATGGTCGCCCATCAAATGGCGCGGCTCAACCGCGTGCGCGTCCATGTGTTTGAGGAAGGTTATATCCGCCCCAACTGGCTGACGCTGGAGCGCGATGGGGTCAACGGCCATTCGCCCCTGCCGCGCAGGCCGCAGGACATTCTGGCCGCCGCGCATGGATTGCCCCGCCCGACCCCCATGCTGCCCATCGGCGCGTCGCTGGGGCGGCGGGTGCGCGATACATGGGGTTATTTCGGCCATATGATGCTGGGGGCGCTGATGCTGCGCTATCCCTTTTATCGCTCGCATCGGCCCGGCTCGGTTCTGGTCGAGGGCGCGGGCTGGATCGCCAAATACCTGATGCGCGCCCGCCAATCGGCCAAGGCGCAGGTTGCGCTAAAGGCGCTGGAGGGGCGCAGCTATTTCCTGTTCCCGCTGCAATTGTCATCCGATTATCAGATCCGCGTCCACTCGCCCTTCTCCTCCATGCGTCAGGCGGCGGATTACGTTCTGGCCAGCTTTGCCGCCCATGCCCCCCGCGATGCATGCCTTGTGATCAAGGAGCATCCCCTCGACGCCACTTTGGGCGGCTGGGGCGGCTATGTTCGCAACCGGGCGCGAGCGCTGGGGCTGGGCGATCGGTTGGTGCATCTGGCGGGCGGGGATCTCGATACGCTGGCCCGAGGCGCGCGGGCGATGGTGGTGGTCAATTCCACCTCGGCTACTTTTGCTCTGGCAGGCGGCATTCCGGTCAAGGCGCTGGGCCGCGCGGTCTATGCCATGCCCGGCATCACGGATGAGCGCCCGCTCGCCCGCTTCTGGGCCGATCCCACCCCGCCCGATCCCACGCTATATGACGCCTTTTGCCGAGTGCTCCACCGCCATTGCCTTGTACGCGGCGGATTGGCCAGCGAATCAGCCATGCGGATCCTGATCGCCAATGCGGTGGAGCGGTTAGTGGGGTGAAGTTTGTTTTGCCTCCGGCGGGTTAAGGGCGGGGGCCCTTAACGATCCCGATATTGTCCACGCTGCGGTTTGTACGATGCGGGGCGTTTGGGGCGAGACTGGTGGTTTTGCGGTGAGAATGGGCGGGGTTCGGGATCGGGTGTTGTCAGGGATGTTGCCTGTACGGCAACAGGCGCCCGGTTGCGGACTCAGGAGTGCCGAGTGCGCTTCACTCCCTCATTCCCATACGAAGATCGTTTGTAGTTTGCAGCCGCTGGGCTGCTGCCCTTCTTCAAACAAGCGAACACGTTTGATCGCGGCCATTTGCGCTGCGCTGAATGGGGATGGCGAAGTGAAATAGGCCGTGGCGTGGGCACCGTTCCAGATCGCGACCTGATAGCCTTGTTTTACCCGTCGCGGCGCAAATATTGCCGGTTTGTCGGCGCTTGGCTGGTTGAGCATTCGCCCCTTCGCTGGCGATGCCCAGCCAATTCCTTGGACGTAGAACGAGCCGAATGCGCCTTCCCAACGGAAGTTGCCGCCATGGATGCCACCTTCCAGCGTTGTGACCTTCTCGCCCGGAAGCAGGTCTATGATCGGAGAGTAGCCGCAAAAGCGGGCTGGGCCTTCTAGTTCAGTCGCGCGCGCGTGCACGGGGAGGACCAGCAATGCGGCGACGGCAGTTGAATATATCAATCTCATCTTGGCCCCCAAGCACTATGTGCCGCCGGTTATGCGGCATATGCGGGCGTACCGGAAGGTCCGCTATCCACCAATCCCGGCCAACGCCCGCCCCAATCGATACCCGTCTCCCTTCTCCCCCCCAACCATGCCGCCGCCGCTTGGACGCAACACCGACAGCATCGGGATCGCAAAGGGCCCCCGCCCTTTGCCCGCCGGAGGCAAGGCCCAAAACCGCCGCAAACCCTACCGCACCACCCCGGTGTTCACCAAAGCCCCCTGCACCGCGATGATGGGGCTGAACAACTGGCTGACCAACTGGATCAGCTTGCCCGGCTGATTGGCGGCGGCATTGCCGATATAAAGGACATCCTTGTCGCGCATGGCAAAGCGCTGGGCCAGAAAGACGCTGCCGGGGTTCATCATGTTGATGTGATAGACGGTGGGCTCGTCCCCGGCGTCAAAGCGGAAGATGAACACCGCCTTGGCATCGCCCAGATTGGGGTTTGGCCCGCCAGCCGCCGACAGCGCCTCGGCAAGGCTGACTGAGGGGGCGGCAAAGGGCAATTGTTCGACCCGCCCCGCCGCGCCCAGCACGGCAAAGGTCTGGGGCTTTTTGATCAGTTCGATCTGGTCGCCGGGGCGGATGCGCCAGTCGCGCGCCGCGCCCTGCACCGCATCGGCCAGACGGAATTCGCGCAACTGCGCCCCGCGCGTCACCTGCACCGCCAGATCCTTGGCCTCGCCCCGATAGCCGCCCGAAAGCGCAATCGCCTCGGTCAGCGTCTCGCGGTTGGTGGTCAGCACCAGCCGTCCGGGCCGTGCCACTTCGCCGCCCAGAATGACGCTGTTCGTGACCGATTGGGCGATGCCCACCACCACCTGCGGATTTTGCGACATATCCTTCAACGCGGCGCGGATGGCCCCGGCCAATTGCGTCGACGTCAGCCCGCCCGCGCGCATCCGCCCGACAAAGGGCACGAATATCTGCCCCTTGTCGTCCACGCGCATCGCGGGCAGGCGTTCGGCCTGCGCCGCGCCATTGCCGCCCGCCGCCGCCATCGGGCGCGTGCTGGCAAACAGGCTGACGCCCGCCTCATAGATCTGGATATCGAGCGTATCGCCCGGCCCGATCATGTCGGTGGGGGCGGCCGCGCCATCATCGCCATTGGCCGCCGCCCCGCCCAGCACCGGCACCGCCGGCAAGGCGGCCAGCGAATCCACCGCGACAATGCGAAAGCCCGGCCCGGCCTTTGGCGCCATCACCTGATGCCCTGTCGGCCCGCTGACCGGCAAGGTGGCGCAGGCGCCCAGCGCCAAGGGCATGATCGCTGCCAAATGCCGCAAGCTCAACCTGTTCATACGCGCCCTCTGATCCCGCGCGCGGCATCGCGCCCCGCCCTTTGCGCATATCACCGGGCCAGCCCCCGGCGCACGAACAGTTAGCGCCAAATTACGGCGCAATACGGATGCATCCGCGATACTCAACGCGGGGGCGGGGGCGTAATCATCGGCCGTCTGTTTTTATGCAAAGCCGGAAACCATGCCCATCCCCACCAATCTTGCGATTGGCCGCATTGCCCATTTCGACGCCTTTCTGGCCGATCATGGCCGCGCCCTTGTGGGATGGGGGCGCAAGCCTTCGGGGCGGCGGGCCATGATGGCGGCGCGCTGGACCGGGCGCCCCTTTGCGCTGCTTGAGGATGGGTTTCTGCGCTCGGTGGGGCGCGATGATGCGCCGCTTTCGCTGATCGTCGATGATCTGGGCTGCTATTACGATGCCTCGTGCCCCAGCCGGATCGAGGCGGCCACCGCGCGCGGCGCCGCCCCGGATCAGGCCGCCCGCGCCCGCGCGCTGATCGCGCTGTGGCGGCGCAGCGGCCTGTCCAAATACAACCATGCCCGAGATTATGCAGCCCCCCTGCCCGCGCGCTATGTTCTGGTGGCTGATCAATGCCATGGCGATCTCTCGGTGGCGCTGGGGCGGGCCGATGAGGGGCGGTTTGTCGCGATGCTGCAATCCGCGCTGGATGACTGGCCCGATCATCATGTGCTGGTCAAGGTGCATCCCGATGTGCGCACCCATCGCAAGAAAGGTTGGCTGAACCGGGCGGCCTTGGCCCATCCGCGCATACGGGTGATCGAGGATGGATGCCATCCGGTCCGCCTCATCCGGGGCGCTGCGGCGGTCTATACGGTCACCTCGCTGATCGGGTTTGAGGCGTTGATCCATGGGCCCCCGGTGCATTGTTTCGGCATGCCGTTCTATGCCGGATGGGGGCTGACGCGCGACGCGATGCCCGCCCCGGCGCGGCGGCGCGGCGCGGCCATCGAGGATCTGGTCCACGCCGCAATGGTCGAGGCGGCGCGCTATGTCGATCCGCGCAGCGGGGCGCTCTGGACGGTGGAGCAGGCGATTGAGCATGCACGCGAACAGCGCGCGCGGCGGCTTGGCCTGTGAACCGCCTGCCCTCGACCGACCTCTATTTTCTCAACACCATGGCGCCATGGGTGCGCCCGCGTTTCGGCCTTGGCTGGCGCGCTCGCGAAAGGCCGATCCGGGCGGTGGGCGCCAATGCCTTTGTCGCGGGCGATGCCTTTGTGCTGATCCGCCGGGACGCGCCCGATGTGATGCGCATGGCGCTGCAATGGCGCGGGCCGATGATCTATGTGATCGACGATGATGTGGCCGCGGGCGCGGTATGCCCGCTGCTGCCCGATGGCTATCGCGCGCGATTGGCCCGGTTTGAGCGCGAGTTTTACCGCGATCTGCTGGCGCGTGCCGATCTGGTGCTGGCCGCCTCGGACGTGTTGGCCCGGCGGCTGGCAAAGGAGCGGGCCGGACCGATCGCGCGGATTGATCCGGTCTGGCGACAGGCCCCGGCCGATGGCGCCCATTTCGGCCCCCTGGCGCGCGGCGCGCCCCTGCGCATCGTCCAACTGGGCAGCGCCAGCCATTGCGGCGCTCTGGCGGTGATGGCTCCGATCATGCGCGCCTTGCTGGATCGGCACGCCTGCGTGACATTTACTTATTTTTCCCCGCGCATCATTGATCAGGGATTGGAACGCCACAGCCGCGCCCGCCGTATCGAACCGATGACATGGCGCGAATATCAACGCTGGATGGGCCGCAACCGGTTTCATCTGGCGCTCTATCCGCTGGCGCAAACCGCGTTTGACCGCGCCCGGTCGGCCAGCAAGTTGAGCGAACATGCGATTTTGGGCGCGGCGGCCCTTTATCCCCAAGGCTGGCCCCCGGCGCAGGGGCGCAAAGGCATCTTGCTGGCCCCGGACCGGCCCGAGGAGTGGGGAGAGATCATCGAGCATTGGATCCAGCGCCGCGATGAATTGCATTGTATAAGTCAAAGTTTTGGCAAATCCCCGCCTTGCGCCCAACCTTTTGCAGTGCAACAAGAGATGTGGTCAGGGATATTACCTATATAGCGATGGTGAATTTTTACAGGATCTTGTTTCACACGGCCCTACGCAGGCCAAAACTTGCTGCCGAGGCGCTTTATTGGCGCCTGACCGGCAGAAAGGCGCGTGCGCGAAACCGGCTTCGCGCCTGTCTCGAACAGGGGCCCAATGCCTATCGCGACTGGATCGCCCTGGTCGAGCGGCGCGCGGAAATGGTGGCCAAGGCGGCGCAGGACTGGCCCGAATGGCCGGTGCGCCCGCGCCTTTCGGTGATCCTGTATCAGGCGCCGGGCGAAACAAGCGCCCAGGTCGAACGCCGCCTCGCCTCGCTGGAGGCGCAGGCCTATGGCGATTGGGAACTCGTGCTGGCCCAATCGCGCGAGGCCATGCCCACGCGCCAACCGGATGTGCCGCGCCTGACGCTGGTTCCGGGGCGCACGGACAATCCGGCCAAGGCGTTGATTCAGGGTATGGAATGCGCCACGGGCGACTATATCCTGCCGCTGGCCGCTGATACGCTGTTGGCGCCCGATGCGCTTTACCAACTGGCGCGGGCGGTGGTGGCCAATCCGGATGCAGGCGTCTTTTACGGCGACGAGGACCGCATCAGCCGCAAGGGGCTGCGCAGCCACCCATGGTTCAAGCCGCGTTGGAATCCCGATCTCTTTTTGGCGCATGATTATGTGTCGGGGGCCTGCCTGATCCGGCGTGCGGATGCGCTGGCGACGCCGCCGCTGCATCCTGCGCTCTCGGCCGCCGGGGTTTATGCCATGCTGATCCATGTGACGGCCCAGACCGAGGTTGTCCATGTGCCCCGCGTGATCGCCCATCGCGGGATTGACGGGGCGGGCAATCCCGACGCGCTGGCCGCGCGGGCGGCGGCGGTGGCGCATCATGTGGCGCCGCTGGGCGCCTCGACGCGGATCGGCGCGTTTGGCACGGTGGCGGTGGATTGGCCGATGCCCGAGATGCAGCCGCTGGTTTCCATCATCATCCCCACGCGCGATCAGGTGCGGCTTTTGCGCAAATGCGTGACCGGGGTGCTGAACGCCACGCGATATCGCAATATCGAGATCCTGATCATCGACAATGGCAGCGTCGAGGCCGAAACGCTGGATTATTTCGCCCGCGTTTCGGGCAATCCGCGCGTGCGGGTGATCCGCCATGATGCGCCGTTCAACTGGTCCGTGCTCAACAATCTGGGCGCGCGTGAGGCGCGGGGCGAATATCTGTGCCTGCTTAATAATGACATTGAGATCACCGAGGAAAACTGGCTCTCAACCATGGTGCGTCAGGCCGTGCGGCCCGGCGTCGGGGCCGTGGGCGCCAAGCTGCTTTATCCCGATGGCACGATCCAGCATGCGGGCGTGGTGATCGGCCTTGGCAAGGCGGCAGGCCATGCCCACCGGTTTCAGCCCAACGGCGAGCCGGGCTATTTCGCCCGCGCCCATGCGCCCCATCGCGTGTCGGCGGTAACGGGGGCCTGTTTGCTGGTCAGCAAGGCGGCCTTTCGTCAGGTGGGCGGATTGGACGAGGAAGGCTTTTCCGTGGCCTTCAACGATGTTGATCTGTGCCTGAAACTTCAGGCGGCGGGCTATTACAATATCTATGAGCCGCGCGCGGTGCTGATCCACCATGAAAGCAAGAGCCGGGCGCGCGACACACATGCCTCGCAGGTCGAGCGTTATCAGCGCGAATTGGCGCTTTTGCAGGAGCGCTGGGGCACGGCCACCTATACCGACCCCCTGCACCACCCGGCGCTGGACCCTACATCGGAAACCTATCGCATCGCGCTCTGATCCGGCGCGGATCACAGGCCGGAATAGAGCGCGATGGCCTCGTCAATATCGCTTTTCAGGCTGGCCTGTCCCTTTTCGATCAACAGCGCCATGTCGCAATACTGGCGGATCGTCTCCACGCTGTGCGAGGCCAGGATCAGCGCGCGGTCGGCCCGTTTGACAAAGATTTCCTCGTGGCATTTGCGCTGAAAATTCTGATCACCCACCATGATGACCTCGTCGATGAGATAGCAGTCAAATTCGATGGCCAGACTGAGCGCAAAAGCAAGGCGCGCGCGCATACCCGATGAATAGGTTTTGACCGGCATCGCCAATTGCCGCCCAAGCTCGGTGAAATCCTCGATAAAATCCAGAATATCGCGATAGTTGCGGCCATAGATGCGCGCGATGAAGCGGGCATTGTCATAGCCGGTCAGGCTGCCCTGAAACCCGCCGCCAAAGCCGAGCGGCCATGACACGGTCATCTTGCGCTCGATGCGCCCTGCGCTTGGCATTTCCACGCCCCCGATCAGCTTGATCAACGTCGTCTTGCCCGCGCCATTGCGGCCCAGCAGGCCCAGTTTCTGGCCCCGCCCGATGGTCAGATCTACCCCGCCCAGCACGATCTTGCGCCCATGCCCGGCGGCATAGCTCTTTGCGAGGCCCATGCAGCGGATCATTCGACCACCATCACGCGGCGCACATGTCGACACAGCATCAACCCCACCATCATCACCGGCAGGCACCACGCGGGCGTATAGGCAAAGCTGAAATGGGGATAGACCGCATCGCCAAATACGCCATAACGCATCATCTCCATCGCATGGACCGGCGGCGACCACAGCACCGCAGCCTTGACATCGGGGGCCAGCCATTCGGCCATGAAAAACGCGCCGGAAAAGGGCACCATCAGATAGGTCGTGACCGGCATGACCTTTTCGAGCACCTCGGACATTTCCGAGAGCGGGGCGACCACCGTGGCCAGCGTCAGCGTGAAGAGCGCATAATAGGACCAGCCCAGCAGCAGATAGCCCAGATCATGGGGCCAGGGAAATTCATCGAGCGCATAAAGCACGGTGGCGATGAACAGATAGGCCATCATATGCCCGATCATCTCGACCAGGAAGCGCACGAGGATGAGATCAAGGATCTTGACCTGTCGGTGATACATCAGGCTGGAATTGGCCGAAAAGCTGCCCATCGCGCGCGTGACCGTGCTGCGGAACATCACCAGCGGCAGATAGCCGGTGGCGACAAAGGCGATGATCGACACCCCATGCTCCTGCGGCCCCTTTTCAAAGCGCCAGAGCAGGCCAACCAGCACTGCAAAGAGCAAAGGCTCGGCCATCACCCAGAGGAAGCCGATGTTTTCCCGCCCGAACCGCGTTGTCAATTCGCGGATGATCAGCGCCTGTATCACCCGCGTCTGGATCACCCAGCCCTGATGGAGAGCGGCCATGGTCAGTCCTCCGGCGCATGTTCAAGGATGCCCACAACGAACATCCACGCCACGAAATAGAGGCACAGCGACGCGCCCAGCACCGTCAGCACGATTTTCAGCCGATGCGGCAAGGCCGGTTCATCGGGCAGCGCGGGATCGACCACGCGCTCAAGGTAATATTGCTGGCGCAGCGTTTCGACCCGCGCCTGCTCCAGCGCGGCATTGGCCACGTTCAGGTTTTGCGCGGCAAAATCCTGCTCCTGCGCCAGCCGTTCATAGCCCGCCATTTTCGAGGCGATTCCGCCCGATGTGCCGGTGACGCGGCCGTTTTGCCCGGCAATGACGCGGCCGATCGCGGCCACCCTTTCCTGCATCGCGGGCAGCGCCGGATTGCGCGGTGTGGCCTCGCGCATCTGGTCCAGTTGCGCCTGCACCGAGGCCTGCTCGGCCACCAGTCGGTTGGCCACCTCCAGCGCGCCCTGCGCCTGACGCGAAGGGTCGATCAACGCCTCGCTGTTGCGATAGGCGCCCAGTGCGGCCCGCGCCTTTTGCACCCGCGCCTCGGCGGCGGCCACGCGGCGCTCGGCCTCGGCCACCTGCTTGCCCTCGGCCCGCGCGTTCAGGACATTGACCAGATCCTCGCCCAGCCCCAGCAATTGCCGGTTCAAATGTTGGGCGTCGCCGGGCGCAAAGGCCTTGACCTTGAGCACCACCAGCCCGGTTTCATGGTCCATGCCCACATCAACCATGGTGCTGTAATAGCGGAACAGGCGTTCTTGCCCCGGACGGCGCAGCAAGCCGGGATAGCGCGCCAGCGCATCGACCCCCGCCCGCCCATACATGGTCGCCACCGCCCCGCCCCGGTTCAGCGCCGCCAGCGCCGAGCGCGAGCGGATATAGTCGATCACCTCATTGGCCTGCTCCTGCCCGCCCGAAAGGCCGGTGGTCTGGATCAGATTGGCCAGCGTTGAGACCTGCGCCGATTTCTGCGCCGGGGCCTTGATGACGAACCGGCTTTCCGAAACATAGATGTCCGAGGCGATCAGCCCCTCATAGGCCTCCGCCGCAAAGCTTGGCAAAATCACCATCGCGGCGAACCAGCGCTGGCGCCGGAACCACTGGCCCGAGAAGATTTTCACAGCGTTTCTCCCCGCCCGGTCAGGACCATTTGGCCCGCCATTGTTCGACCAGATCGAATTGCCCGCGATAGCGCCCGCATACGGCGGCGCGGTTCAGCACCTGCTGATGGGCCAGCGCATCGGGCGCCACGCCCGCCACGGCGGCATCGCGCGCGTTCAGGTAATCCACGCTGGCCTTCACCGCATCGGGTGATGTTTCAAAGCGATAGTTGAAATAGCGCAGCCAGTAATCGCCTTCGATCCGCGAGACTTTGTCCTGCGCGGCCTCGCTCAGATTATGCGAATGGAGGACAAAGGCGTCGGGCGCATAGGCCTTCTGATAGCCCTGCTTGATCACCTCCCACGCCCAGACCTGATCCTCGCCCCATGGGATGTCGGGATAGGGAATTTTTTCCCACACGCAGCGGCGCAGCGCGGCATTGTTGTCCGAAAAATAATGCAGCCATTGTTGCCATTGCAGCGAACCCCACGCCATGCCCGGCGGCGTCACGCCCCATTGCGCCACATGAGGCAGGGCGGCAAAATGGGCAAAATGCCCCTCCTGCCCATGGCGGACAAAGGGCGTCGCATCGGGATAGGCCAGATGGCCGCCAAACACGCCCGCAACCTGATCCCCTTTGTCAAAGGCGCGGATCATATTGGCCAGCCAATGCGGGGTGGCGGGCGTGGCATCCTGCGTCAACACCGCGACAAATTCGGCGTCCGTCAGCGAAATCGCCAGATTGCGCGTGCGCCCATGCGAAAACTCGGCATTGGGAATCTGGTGCAAGCGCACGCCCCGGTCGGCAAATTCGCGGATGATCTCCAGCGTGTTGTCGGTGGAGCCGCTGTCCACCACCATCACGTCATAGGCCCAGTCGGTCTGCTGCGTGACCAAAGCCTGCAACACGCTGCGGAACAGATCGCCGCCGTTAAAGGTCGGAATGATGACCGCCGCCTTATGCGCATAATCGCGCGTGGAAAACAGCGCACGCGGGGTAACCGGCTGGCTGTTTTCGCTCAACCCCTCGATCAGGGCCGCCTCCAGCGTCCTCGCGCTCTTTTCCCAGCTCAACCCCGCGACATAGGCCGCGCCGCCCGCCCGCAATCTCTCCCGCTCGCCCGCGCTTTCAATCACGCGCTGCAACACATCGGCCATGTCATGGGGCGCTGGCGGGGCAAAGGCGACCGACCCTTCCGGAAACACCGCCCGCGTGCTCTCCGCATCCAGTTCGACCACCGGCAAGCCGCAAGCCATCATCTCCATCGGGATCAGCGAATAATTGCTGGCCGAAAACACCATGCCAATGTCGGTCGAGCGATACAGATCCCCCAATTGCGCAGGGGACAGCAACCCGTGATGGACATGCTCATAGGGCAAATCCGCGCCCAAATCGTCCTGACCGAACAGATCGACCCGGAACCGCACCCCCCGCTCATGCAGGATCAGCAGCGCCTCGCGCCCCAGTTCGACCGCGCGGCGCGGCGTAGCGGCGCGGGCGTAAAAGGCAATGCGCGGCGGGTCATGCTCCACCCTTTCGCCGCGATAATAATACATCGGATCATAGGCCAATTCCCACGCCCGCGTCCAAAGCCCGTAGCGCTCCTCACAGATCGACTTCAGCCAGGCCCCGGCGCAAACCGCCTTGAACCCCATGCGATAGGTCATGTCCGCCACATAGGTGAACGTGCCATGGGTATGGAACAGCGCCTCGTAATCCTGCACCAGATAGAAGCGTTCCTTCATCAGCGTCATCTGCGCGGCGGGGAATGTCGTCCACATATCGGTGGCAATCACCAGATCGCCCGAAATCCCCTCCACCTCCTCGGGCAGGAAACGGACAATCACGCGGTCAATCGGTTGATACCACGCGCGAATATGCTCCCACGCCTGCTTCTCGTCATGATGCACGGTGGGGTTCTGGATCCAGATCGTCTGGCGATGGCCAAAAGTTTCCAGATAGCGGATCATGCGAAAGATCGACATATGCCCGCCCCCGCCGGGGCCGAAATCGGGGATGATCCAATGGATGTTCATCGATTGCGGGTTGAAACTGCGCGTCAGCGGCGCCAGCGCCTGCGCCCGGTTGCGGGCGATGGCGGCGGTATTATGCACCCATCGGTTGGGCCGATCGGGATGCACGGGCAGATCGTTCCAACCCGGCTCGCCCCGCGCCCGCGCCAGCGCGGGGGCCGCCGCGGCCGTATCGGCCAGCCCCGCCCCCGGCCCGGCCCGGCGCCCCAGCCGCCGCCCGACCCACAGGTAATGCTCGGCCGGATCCATGCCCGACATGCCCACATCGGCATAGCGGCCGGCATACCATGCCGCATCAAATTGGCCCGACCGGCGCAATTGCCCGATCGCCTCGGCCGAAACGCTTGTTTGCAATGCCATTGTATCAGCCTTTCACCCGGCCCTCGGCCATGCCGAACAGGATATAATGGCGCAGCGCATCATGCCCCTGCGCCGCCACATCGGGATAGCGCGCCAGATAGGCCTGCTCGTCGAACAGCCCCGCCTCAGCCAGATTTTGCGCCATCCGCGCCCTTTGCCAGCGCCACGGCATGGCGCCCCACCAGCGCGGCCGCCTCCCCATCACACGATACACCTCGCGCAGCCATGCCATCCGGGCCTCGCCGCGCTGCGCCTTGTCCGCCTCGCTCGACAAGAGGCCCGCCATTGTCGCCAATTCGCCAAAGCGCTCGCTCAATTGCGCCTCCAAACGGACCTGTTCGGCCTGCATGGTCTGCGCCTGCGCGGCTGCGTCCTCTTGCGCACGCTCCAATTCAGCCTGCAACGCGCGTGTCTGCGCCGCAGCACTCTCCTGCGCCCGCTCCAGTTCGGCTGCGCGCTGCTCAAGGCTGCCCACCTGCTCGGTCCATGCGCGCTCGGCCTCGGCGCGATCGGCGGCCATCGCGGCGCGGCTCTGCTCGCCTTCCTGCCAATGGCCCTGCCAAAGCGCCGCCTCGCCCTCGGCCTCCTGCAACAGGCGGGCCATTTCAACGATCTCGCGCGTGGCCTCGGCCTGCTGCTCTTGCGCCGCGTCCCTGGCCTGCCGCGCCTCCTGCGCCCAGGCGGCCTGCGCCCCGCGCGCGGCGGCCAGCGCCTCGCCCTGCTCGGCCAGTTCCCCGCGCAGCGCGCTCAGCATTTCGGCCATCGCGCCCACCTGCTGCATCGCGGCGTATAATTGGTCGGCCTGTTCCTCCAACCTTTCCTGCGCCTGCGCCAATTCCTCGGCCAGTTGCAGCCCGGCCTGCTCCTCAACCTCCAGCTCCGCCGACAGCCGCCCCGCCCGGTCGCGCTCCTGCTCCAACGCCTCTTGCATCCCGGCGCAGCGTTGCTGCTCCTGCTCCAACGCCGCGCGGGTCTGCGCGACCTCATCCTGCCGCCGGGCCAGCGCGCCCTCCCATTCGCCCATCCGCTCGCCCTGCTCCGCCAGAGCGGCGCGCAACCCCTCGCGCTCCTGCTCCAGCTCTGCCACACGGGCTTCGGCATCCTTTACGCGCTGCTCCATGCCCGGCGCGGCGCGGCGCAATGCCTCGATCTCGCGCGCCATGGCCGCACGCTCCTCGCCCCCGCGCCTCTCGTTCAGCGCCGCTTCGTCCAGCCGCGCCTGCACCAATTGATAGGCCCGTGCCAATTCGGCCAGCCCCTCGACCGCCTCGTCCCGCTCCCGCCCGCGCAGAGCCAATTCCTCGCTCAAAGCGCCAACCTGCGCCTCCAGCCCCTCGCGCCGCGCATCAAGATCGGCGCGCTGGGCCTGCCATTCCTCCAGCGCCCGCTGCTGCTGCGCGATCCGGCGCAGGGGGCGCGCAAAACCCGGCCCCGCCTCGTCCAGCGCGGCGCGGATCGCATCAAGCTCGGCATGATCGCCAGCCCGCTCGCCCCCCTCGGCCCAGCCCAGCAGCACGCCATAGGCCCGCCGCACCCATGCCGAGATCATCGGATTATCCACCACCGCCCGGTCCGACCGGCGATGATGGCGCAGATCCTGCGAGAGAAAGGCCTCCACCGCCTCGCCCGCGCCCAGCGGCGAGCAGGGCCATGCCACGCCCAACTCGCGCTCCACCCGTTGCGCGACCTGCGCCCACTGGTCCAGCACCTGATCATAGCGGACCACCAGCCGCGCCCGCCCCCGCGTCGCCGCCTCGGCCTCCAGCACATGACGCAGCCATACCAGCAGCGCGACCTGCGCATCCGCCCCATCGCGCCGCGCCAGCGAATCGGCCACCTCCAGCGGGTTGCGCAGCGGCATGACAATCGCCGCCTCCACCCCTTCGCCATCCAGCACATCCAGCCAGAAGCGGGCGAGGCGGCAAATGCGCGGGTCTTTGAGCGCAAAGAGCGGCGCATCACCAAATTCGGCGCGCAGCACATCGCACGCCCTTGCCACATCGCCCTGATACCCCAGAGAGCGCGGCCACCCGTCATGCACCGGCAGCCAGTCGAACCAGTCGCTCCCCACCTGCGCCAAAATGGCATCGTTAAAGGCGCGCACCGCATCCGATTCCCAATGGCCGGCGGGGTTGGTCGGATTGCCGCCCATCAGCGTGGCGGGCAATCCCGCGCCCAGCAGCGCAAACACCCGTGTCAACGCGCTGGTGCCCGAACGATGCATGCCCAGCACCAGCAGGGCCATGCGCCGCGCGCTCTGCCGGGGCGGATGGCCCTGTTCCGCACCGGGCTTACGGGCGCCGCCGTGCAGCAGCACCTCTTCGGGCCGCCGGATCGGGCCGCCCGCGTCCGACAAAGGCCGCAGCGCTGTTTCGCCCATGGCTTGCGTGGCTATGTTCATAATTGCCTGATCCCTGCCCCGAACCTTGCCGCGCCGGGAGGGGCCATTCCCCATCCCTTCGCGCCGTGTCTTTGGGCTAAAACCGGGCCTTGCCCCGCGCAACAAAGGCTCTATCCATTTCGGCGGCGATTACGCATTCCCCCCGATCGCACCGCCGATACAGCTTTACTTTCAGACGTTTGACTCGCCCCACGCGGCATCCGTTCACGCAGCAATTGGCGCGCGATCAGATCGTGCCATCGGCAATATTCGTGCCCCCCAGATAGGCGCGCAGCCGCCCCCGCATCGCCTCATCCACCGGTCCGCACTGCGCCAGATGGGCAATTGAAAATTCCGCGCCGGTGCCGATCCTTCCCTCGCGGCTGATCACGCCGGCCCATCCGTCAAACACGCTGCCCATATCGATGGCCACCGCCCCGCGCCGCGCCGCGCCCGCCACATAGGCCTTGCCCAGCACGCCCGCGCCCACCAGCACCAGATCACCCGGCCCCAGCCCCTCGATCCGCGCCATCATCCGCGCATAGCCGTCGGGCCAATGCGGCTGGGCCACCATGCCGGGAAACCGCGCTTCTCCGCGAAGCAGCCATTGCACGACCGGCACATCGAAATGGGCGGCAAATTGCCCCGCCACATCGCGGCATCCGATCAGCACCAGCCGCCGCGCATCGCGCACCAAGGCGCCCAGAGCGCCCGACCATTGCAGATAGAAATGCAGCGCCATATCGCCCACCATCGGACGCCGGACGCCCAATACTCGCCCAAGATGGGCAAAAACCTCGTGATAGCGCATGGAAACCTGCAATTGGGCGCGGCGGGGAAGGCCCAGCACATCGGCCTCGCGCATCGCCCGTTCCAGCCCGCGCGCCATGGCCCGCCGGTCCTGCGCGTCGATGGTCTGATCGCCAAACCAGATGTACAGGCAAAAGGCGAATTCCTCACCCATATGCGGCGCGTCATGCGAGAGCATCGCCCCCTCGCCATCGCCCAGCCGGACGAGCGAAAAGCCCCGCCCCTGCGCCAGCGCGTCCTGCGCGGCCCGCACCACCGGCAACAGGCCGACGCGCGGCCAATCGAGAGCTGTCTCCATCATGCCCCCGCCTTGACAGAGCCGCCCCGCACCCCGCCAGCGCGATTGCCACGCAAATGGAGCCGATATTACTCTTTGGGCAGCGCCCCCGCCACCTTGTCCACGGTGGCGCTCACCATCGCCTCGACGCCCTTGTCAGTGGGGTGGATATGATCGGGCAATTGCAGGGTGGGCTGGTTGAAAATCGCCTTGAGGAAGAACGGTTCGAGCACGGCATGATGGCGCGCCGCAACGGCGGGGAAAATCGCGTTGAATTGCCGCGCATAATCCGGCCCCATATTGGGCGCGGCCAGCATGCCCATCACCACCGCCTTGATCTTGCGCTTTTCCAATTCGCCCAGAATGGCGTCGAGATTGTCCTTCGTCTGGGCCAGCGGCAGCCCGCGCAGCATATCATTGCCGCCGAGGCTGATGACCACCAGATCAGGCGCGGCCCCTTGCGCCAGCGTGAAATCGAGCCGCGCGCGCCCGTCCTGCGTGGTGTCGCCCGAAACCCCGGCATTGACCACCTGCGCATTGATCCCGCGCGCG
This sequence comes from Novosphingobium sp. KACC 22771, assembly GCF_028736195.1. Classification (GTDB taxonomy): domain Bacteria; phylum Pseudomonadota; class Alphaproteobacteria; order Sphingomonadales; family Sphingomonadaceae; genus Novosphingobium. The sequence continues at coordinate 3,059,266 of NZ_CP117881.1, forward strand.
CGCAGCGCCGCCTCCAGCCGCACCGGATAGGCCTGTTCTGCGCGCAGGCCATATCCGGCAAACAGGCTGTCGCCCAGAGCGATGATGCGGACAACCGGGCCTTTGACGGGCGGCGTGGGTGCGGGCGCGCTTGCTGCCGTGGTGGCTGTGGGCTGCGGCGCCTTATCGCCCCCGCCGCATCCCGCCAGCATCAAAACCGGCGCCAACCCCGCCAGCATTCCACCCAAAGCCCTCATCCACATGCCCTTTCGACCCGGCCCTCCTTGCCGAATCCGGCCGGGCCACCCATAAACATATCGTGACCCAATCCCTTGACCGCAAGAGCGCGATCCTCGCCCGCAATCTCACTCTCACTTTGGGAAGCGGAGATGGTGCCACCGCAATCCTCAAAGGCGTCGATCTGACCGTGCCCGATGGTCAGGTCGTGGCGCTGCTCGGCCCATCGGGTTCGGGCAAATCCTCGCTGATGGCGGTGCTATCGGGGCTGGAGCGGGCCAGCGGGGGCGAATTGAGCGTGGCGGGCGCGGATTTCATGGGCCTTTCCGAGGATCAACTGGCGCTGGCCCGCCGGGGCCGGATCGGGGTGGTGCTTCAGGCGTTCCACCTGTTGCCCACGATGACGGCGCAGGAAAATGTGATGACCGCGCTCGAACTGGCGGGCGTGGCCGATGCGGGGCCGCGCGCCGCCGAGGAACTCAAAGCCGTAGGCCTCGGCCACCGGCTGCACCATTATCCCAGCCAGCTTTCGGGCGGCGAGCAACAGCGCGTGGCGATTGCCCGCGCTCTGGCCCCGCGCCCGGCACTGCTCTTTGCCGATGAACCGACCGGCAATCTGGACGGCGCAACCGGCGCGGCGATCATCGACCTTATCCTGACGCGCCGGGCCGAAACCGGGGCCACGCTGGTCATCATCACCCATGACGAGGCGCTGGCGCAAAAGGCGCAGCGGATCATCAGGATTGCCGACGGGCGCATATCGTCGGATGAAATGGCGTGAGTTGGGGCGCGGCCTGGCGCATTGCGCGGCGGGAACTGTCGGCCCGGTTTCGCGGGCTTCGCCTGCTGCTGGCCTGCCTGTTTCTGGGCGTGGGGGCGCTGGCCGCCATCGGCTCGCTGACCAAGGCGATCAACGAGGGGCTGGCCGCCAAGGGGCGCCAGATCCTTGGTGGTGACGTCCAGATCACGGTCTGGCAACGCCCGATTTCTGCCGAGGAACGCGCCGCGCTGGCCCGCTATGGCCGCCTGTCCGATGGGCAGCGTTTGCAGGCCATGGCCTCCAGCGGCGACACCACCGCGCCCGTCCAGCTCAAGGCGGTCGATGCGCTCTGGCCGATGGTGGGCCATCTGGAATTGTCGAACGGGCTGCATGTGGGCGCCCCCGCCCCCGGCACGGCATGGATCGCGCGCGGGGCCGCCGAAAGGCTGGGCCTGCATGTGGGCGAGAGTTTCACCATCGCGGGCAAGCCGCTGCGCGTGGGCGGGATCATCGGGGTCGAACCCGATGGCCTCGGCGAGGGTTTCGCGCTGGGGCCGACGATCATCGTGCCTCTGGGCTTTCCCGATGGCGCCGGCCTGACCGCGCCGGGGGCGATGTATCGCAGCCGGTTGCGCATGGATTGCGCCGGGGCCTGCGATGCCGCCGCCATTGCCGAGGCGCTGACCAAGCGTTTCCCGGAAAACGGGCTTGATGTCCGCACCCGCGACAAGGCCTCGCCCGGCACCGAGACGTTTATTGCGCGCATGGGCGATTTCCTCGTGCTGGTGGGGCTGGCCGCGCTGCTGATCGCCGGGATCGGCATCGGCGGAGGCACGGCTTCCTATCTTGAGGCCCGGCGCGGGGTGATCGCCACGCTCAAGGTCATGGGCGCAACCAGCGGCGATATTGCCCGGATCTATGTGCTCCAGATTGCCGCGGCGGCGGCGGTGGGCGCTGTGGCCGGGTTGGCGGCCGGGGTGGCGGTGCTGCCGCTGGTGGTCAAGGCGTTGGCGGGCGTCTTGCCGGTGGTGGACGGCTTTGTTCTGGCGCCATGGGCGCTGGCGCGGGCGGCGCTGTGGGGCTTGCTGGTGGCGCTGGTGTTTGCGGCGGGGCCATTGCTGGCGGCGCGGACCTATCCGGCGATGGCGCTGCTGCGCGCGCGGATCGCGCCGGTTTCGGGGCGACAGAGCTGGCGCTGGGTGGGCGCGGGGCTGGCCGGGATCATTGCGCTGGCCTTTCTGGGCGATGGGTCGGCGCGGACGACCGCGATCTTCCTTGGCGGTGCGGCGGGGGCCTTTGTGCTGCTGTCCGTGCTGGGCTGGGGACTGGCGCGGATGGCTGCGCATCTGCCCCGCCCGCGCAGCCCGATCCTGCGCCTTGCGCTGGGCAATATTCACCGCCCCGGCAATCAGACCGCGCGGCTGGTGACGGCGCTGGGCTTTGGGCTGACGGCCTTTGTCGTGCTGGCCGTGGTCCAGACCAGCCTTGACGCCAATATTGCCGCGCGCGTGCCGCAAAAGGCGCCCGATTATTTCGCCATCGACCTGCAACCGGGCGATGAGGCCGGTTTCCGCGCCACCGTGGCCGAGGCCGCGCCGGGGGCCAAGGTGCGCACGGTGCCGACGCTGCGCGGGGCAATTCTGGCCTATGGCCCGGCGGGCGCACAGACCCGCGTCGCGGACATGAAGGACATTCCCGAGGACGCCTGGCAATTGAAGGGCGAGCGTGGGTTGACCTTTGCGCAGGATGTGCCCGAGGGCAATGTCATCACCGATGGCGCATGGTGGCCCCGCGATTATCAGGGTGAGCCGCTGGTTTCGGTTGATGAAAAGCTGGCGAAGGCCACCGGGATCAAGGTGGGCGACACGATAACGGTGGGCCTGCTGGGCGTGGAAAAGACGGCGCGGGTGGCCTCGCTGCGGCGGATCGATTGGGAATCCTTCGGGTTCAATTATGTGCTGGTGTTTTCGCCCAATGCGCTGGCGGGCGCGCCGTTCAAACTGGCCGCAACGATCAGCCTGTCGGACAAGCGCGAGCATGGCCTGCTGCGCGCGGTGACGCGGGCCTATCCCACCGCCTCGGTAGTCGAGGTCGGGCCGCTGCTGCGCGATGCGCGGGGGCTGCTGGGTCAGATGAGCGCGGCGATCCTGTCGGCGGCGGGCGTGGCGGTGCTGGCTGGCGTGGCGGTGCTGCTGGGCGCGATTGCGGCGGCGCGGGCGTCGCGCGCCTATGACAACACCATCCTGCGCGTGCTGGGCGCGGGGCAGCGGCAATTGCTGGGGCTACTGCTGGCCGAATATGGCGTGTTGGCGGCGCTGCTGGCGCTGGTCGCGCTGGCGCTGGGCACGGGGCTTGGCTGGCTGATCGTGGTCCAGCTTTTCAGCTTCGATTTCCTGCCCTCATGGCCCTATGTGCTGGGCGTGCTGGGGGGCGGGCTGGCGCTGGTGCTGGCCTTTGCGCTGGGCGGGTCGCTGCCTTTGCTGCGCACCCGCCCGGCTCAGGCGCTTAGAGAACTTTAACGGAAGACATCCGCCATGCCGCGGCCGCGTGGATCATCGCCATAGCGGTTGCGGCCATAGGTGCCGTCGAGGCAGAAGAAGATCAGCAGCACAAACCAGCCGATGAACGGCACCAGCCACACCAGCAGCCACCAGCCCGACCGATCAATGTCATGCAGCCGCCGGATGGAAACCGTATAGCTGGGGATCATCGTGAACAGGGCGATCAGGCCGATAAGGAACTGGCCCAGCAGGCTGGTTTGCGTGCCCCAATAGAAATTCATGCCGCTAGAATAGGACACCGGCGAGCCGAAAAGCGCCATGATCGCCCCGTTCACCACCCACAGGGCAATGAAATAGAGCCAGAACTCGCGCCTTTGCGAACGGCCCGAAATTTCAAAATAGCGCCGCAGCGGCAGAAACACCCAATTCATCGGCCAGACCTTCTTTCCATTGCCTGACCTGATTAACGCCTGTGCGGGCAAAAGGCCGCATGAAAAAAAACGGGGCGCATCACCTGCGCCCCGCCCCTTTGCGCAAATTTCGCGTCTTCAGAATTTGGCCAGCGCCGCCACGCCAAAGGTGCGCGGCGTGTTGACATAGCCCGAAATCGAGCCCGACTGCGCCGGACTGTCAAAGATCACCGAGATATAGCGGTTGTCCGTCAGATTGCGGCCCCACAGGCTCAGCTCGAATTTCTTCGAAAGCTGCCATGTGGCCGAAGCATCGATTTCCGAAACGGTGCGCTTGAACGGGCGCGCCGCATCCAATCCGGGCTGATAGGAGATGACCGCGCCGGTCAACGGGTTCTTGGAAATGAAACCGGGCATGCCGTCCTGGTTCTGCACCGGCGATTCGTAATGCCAGTTGCCGCGCAGGATGAGGTGCTGTTCGCCCCCGATCGGCTTGTCCCATGTGGCCGACATGGTGGTGGAAATCGGCGCGATGCCCGCAGGCGTCGCCCCCGAAATGTTGCCAAAGCTGGAATTGGTGAAGCGGTCATACTTGGGCACCAGATAGGTGACGGCCGCGCCCAGCGTCAGTTCAGGCGTGGGCCGCACCGATCCTTCGAACTCGAAACCATAGACGGATTCCTTGTCCGCATTGAGCAGGTCGAAACCGATGCCGGTAAAGATGTTCGACTGGAAATCCTTGATCGTTTGATAGAAGGCGGCAAAATTGAGCGTGGCCACCGACCAGTTGGCCTTCATCCCCGCCTCATAGACGGTGGACTTTTCCGGCCGGGCAAAGCGGCCCCCATAGCGCAGATTGGTGGTGGCCAACCCGCTGGCCGCAATCGCGGCGGCATCGGAGAGCGCCGGGCGGCTGTCGCGCGAGAGGTTGATCGAGCTGGCCTTGAACCCCGTGCCGATGCTGGCGTAGAAATTGAGGTGCCTGTTCGCCTCATAGGCTATACGGGCGGTAAAGGACAGGTTGCCGTCATTGGTCCGCCCCGGTTCGACCGCATTGGGCACATTGAGGAAAGGCGGCATGAATTGCAGTGCGCGCAGCGCCAGTAATTGCGCGGTCTGGTTCGACACGCCCGTCACCACCGCATTATAGGCGGCAGGGTTGGCCCCGGCAAAACCGGCGATCTGGGCCGGTGAGGCAAAGCCGCCCGGCACCGAAAGCAGCCCGCCGATGGTCTGGGCAATGCCCGCATTGGTGGCCGCGGTGCGCATCGCGTTCAAATCGATGCCGGAAAACACATCGCTCGACACCACGCCGGTCGAGTAGCGTTTCTTGTCATTGGTGTAATTGAGGCCGCCCGTCAGCGTCACGCGCGGGGCGATTTTCCAGTCCATCTGGCCAAAGATCGAAATCGCCTCATTGGCCAGATGATAGGCTTCCGACAGGCCGTTGCCCTGTTTGAAAAACTGGCCGGTATATTTGGCCGGATTGCCCTGCAGCGTGCCGAACGTGCCCTCCAGCGAATTGACGTTGAGCGTGTTGCCGCTGGCGCCGCGAATCAGCAGGTCGGCATAGGAGCGCATTTGCGAGCCGTAGAGCAGCGCCCCGGTCTGGTTGATCTTCTCGTTGAAGTAATAGGCGCCCAGCAGCAGGTTGACCTTTTCGCCCAGCTTGGCGGTGGCGCGCAATTCCTGGGTAAAGGTGTTGATGCGCACATTGGCGCTGTTTTGCCCCAACAGGTCGGCGCTGGTGAAATCGCTGTCCTGATTGTTGTAATTGGTGTTGTGGCGATAGGCGGTGATCGAGGTCAGCTTGACCCCGCCGATCTCGTGATCAATCTGGGCCGAAAAGCCATAGTCGCGGATGCGGTTGGTCGAGGGGAAATTGTTGTAAACATCGCCAAAGGGATTGCCCGGTGCGTTCACCTTGCCGCCCACGGCCTGAATGGCCGCCGTGCTGGAGGATGACAGCAGATTGGCCACCGCGCAGCAGGTTTCGTTGATCTGGGAATAATCGGCGATGATGCGCACGCGCGGCCCGTTTTCAGGCACCCACAGCAATTGCCCGCGCGCGAACCAGCGGTTGCGGTTGTTGGTGGTGCCACCCGTGCCGCCATCGTGAACAAAGCCGTCGCGGCGATTGTATCCGCCCGCCACGCTGACCGCCACCGTGTCGCTCAAAGGCGTGGTGTACATGCCCTTGACGACCAAAGCGTTGTAATTGCCATAGGAAACCTCGGCGCTGCCGCCGGGTTTGAACTGCGGCTCCATGGTCGAGATCGAAACGACACCCGCGCTGGCATTCTTGCCGAACAGGGTCGATTGCGGGCCGCGCAGCACTTCGACGCGCTTAACATCAGGGAAATCGGCGATCTGGGCCGCGCTGCGCGAACGATAGACCCCGTCGATGAACACGCCCACGCTCGGCTCGATCCCGGCATTGTTGGCGCCATTGCCAAAGCCGCGGATCAGGAAATCGGTCTGCGCGCTCGACTGATGCTCCGACACACGCAGCGAAGGCACCACGCTGGTCAGATCCTTGATGTCGCGGATCTTGGCGCGGTTGATGACATCGGCGGTGGTCACCGTCACGGCCACGGGCACCTGCTGCAGCGTCTGCTCGCGCTTGGTGGCCGTGACGACGATCTCATTGTTGACCTGATCCTCGGCCGCGATGGCGGGCGCGGCCAGCGCCAGCGCCAGTCCTGCGGCGCCCGCGCCCAGCGCCGCCCGGCGATGCGAGGAAAACGAAACCGCCACATTCTTTGCGCGCACGGCCCCACGCGCGCAAAGAGCGCGCGAAACAGATGTCTGCTTCATGCAAATCTTGTCCTTCCCACGAACCGGCGTGCCAACAGGCCCCCCGCCTGTCATGCGCCCGGTTTCCTTTTTATAATGCCTTGTGTTATGCCTTGTGGGCATGAGGCTCAATCCTTTATCGACCCATGCCTCGGTTTATCCCACAAATTCTTATCAAAAACGCAAAGACCGCCGCCAGAATCCCATAAGCGGACAATGCGCCGCCAACACTATGGCTCTTGTCGAGTCTTGCCCAAAGCCGCTGCGTAAGCTAGGGGCGCGCGCATGTTGCGGCGCAACCAAGCGCCACCCCCAAAACGGGCCTTGCCGCCCGCTGTTGCAGAAAGCCTTTTTGATGTCCGGCCCGCTTCCGCTTCGCAATATCGCGATTATCGCCCACGTTGACCATGGCAAGACCACGCTGGTCGACCAGCTCTTCCGCCAGTCCGGTACGTTCCGCGACAACCAGCGCGTCGAAGAACGCGCCATGGACAGCAACGATCTGGAAAAGGAACGCGGGATCACCATCCTTGCCAAGCCCACCAGCATCGAGTGGAACGGCACCCGCATCAACATCGTCGACACCCCCGGCCACGCCGACTTCGGCGGCGAGGTGGAGCGCATCCTCTCGATGGTCGACGGCGTGATCCTGCTCGTCGACTCGTCCGAAGGCGCGATGCCCCAGACCAAGTTCGTGACCGGCAAGGCGCTGGCGCTGGGCCTCAAGCCCATCGTCGTCGTCAACAAGGTCGACCGCCCCGACGAGCGTATCCAGGAAGTGCTGGACGAAGTGTTCGACCTCTTCGTCTCGCTCGACGCCAATGATGAACAGCTTGATTTCCCTGTTCTTTACGCCTCGGGCCGCAATGGCTACGCCAGCGATGACATGAACCGCCGCGAAGGCACGCTCGAACCGATGTTCCAGCTCATCGTCGACCATGTGCCGCCGCCGGCCCTCGACGTTGATGCTCCCTTCACCTTCCTCGTCACCCTGCTCGACCGCGACAACTTCCTCGGCCGCGTGCTGACGGGCCGCGTCACCTCGGGCACCGTCAAGGTCAACCAGCCGATCCACGCGCTGGATATGGACGGCAATGTGATCGAAACCGGTCGCGCCTCCAAGATCCTCTCGTTCCAGGGCCTGGACCGCGTTCCGGTTGAAGAAGCCCGCGCCGGCGACATCATCAGCCTTGCCGGTCTGTCGGTGGCAACGGTTGCCAACACCATCGCCGACACCACGGTGCGCGAACCGATCAAGGCCCAGCCGATCGACCCGCCGACCCTGTCGATGCGCTTTGCGGTGAACGATTCGCCGATGGCGGGCCGCGAAGGCACCAAGGTGACCAGCCGCATGATCCGCGACCGTCTGGAGCGTGAAGCCGAATCGAACGTGGCCATCAAGATCACCGAATCGGCCGACAAGGACAGCTTTGAAGTCGCCGGTCGCGGCGAACTTCAGCTCGGCGTGCTGATCGAAACCATGCGCCGCGAAGGCTTTGAACTGGGCATCAGCCGCCCCCGCGTGCTGTTCGGCACCGATGAAAACGGCAACCGCACCGAACCCTACGAAACCGTTCTGATCGACGTGGACGAGGAATTTGCCGGCACCGTCGTCGAAAAGATGGCCAACCGTAAGGCCGAAATGACCGACATGCGCCCCTCGGGCGGCGGCAAGACCCGCATCAGCTTTGTCGCGCCCTCGCGCGGCCTGATCGGCTATCACGGCGAATTCCTGTCCGACACGCGCGGCACGGGCATCATGAACCGCCTGTTCGACAAGTATGGCCCCTACAAGGGCAAGATCGAAGGCCGCAAGAACGGCGTGCTGATCTCGAACGGCGCCGGTGAAGCCAATGCCTATGCTCTGGGCCCGCTCGAAGAACGCGGCATCCTGTTCGTGGGCGTGGGCGAAGCGCTGTATGAAGGCATGATCATCGGCGAAAACGCCAAGCCCGAAGACCTCGAAGTCAACCCGATGAAGTCGAAGGCCCTGACCAACTTCCGCGCCAGCGGCAAGGACGACGCCGTGCGTCTGACCCCGCCCAAGGTGATGACGCTGGAACAGGCCATCGCCTACATCGACGAAGACGAAATGGTTGAAGTCACCCCCAAGAACATCCGCATCCGCAAGGCGATCCTCGATCCCAACGAGCGCAAGAAAGCCTCGCGCAAGAAGGATTGATCTTTGGATTGATCAGTTTGGAAACACGGAAGCCGGGGGCGAAAGCCTCCGGTTTTTTTGTGGTTTTGAAGGGGGAAGAATGCCTCCGGCGGGCAAAGGGCGGGGGCCCTTTGCAATCCCGATAATGTAGAGGTTGCGCCTCCAGTGGAAGAAATGCTGCAGGAAAGCAGTTAATCCGCTTCGCGGAAAGAAAAAGCACATCAGGACGCAACATTTCGTAAATCGAATATTACCAAAACTGGCGATGCTTATGGCCATATTCACTAAAAAATTTGAAAATCTTCTATTTTTATCATAAATCTTTATTATGAGAGGACAACGCCGTTCGATTAATAAATTAACTAACAACAATATTGGGATTGCAAAGGGCCCCCGCCCTTTGCCCGCCGGAGGCATCTTTTCAAAACTGCCTAAATTCCCCTTTCCTACTCCCACCCACCTCCATTAAACCCCTCCCCATCCGCTCCCGCCTATGCGCAACGGTGGGGCCGGTGTTTCAGGCCGGCGTTTGTGGGCGAGTGGTGCGGGATGTGACCCAAGCCGTGGACCACGCCACACAGCGCCTGACCGATGGATCGGCGGAACGGGGCCTGAAATTCCCAAGCCGGTCGGGGCATCATACGCGAGCCTGGATGCCCCGGCTTCCCCGATCCGCGCAAGGCCGTGCCGGGCTGTGAAGCAAAGCGGCTACCCGGCCATTCGCACGAGCACGCGGCCCTCCTGCCCCTCGTATCTGCGGGGCGCCCCAAACGCCGGCCTGATCTGCCCAAGCCGCCCGGCCCAACCATCCGCATTCGCCCGCGGAGGATCAAACCTACCCAAACACCGCCCGCCTCATCATCAGCCCGGCGTAATCGTTGCACCCGCCCGCCCCCAGACTGCGCAGTTCCAGATCGACGAAGCAGCGTCCGATGATCGGGGCAAAGCGCAAGGCCACAGGGACGCTGGCCGCGCGCGAGACGCGTGTGGTGAAACCGGCCACGATGCGCTCGCCCTCGCGGATGGTCATCGCCAATTCGACATCGGGCGCGGCGGGATGTTCCAGCATCAGTTCGGTGGAAAAGCCCGCCTGCCCCTGTGCCCGAAAATCGGCCGAGGCGATCCGCAACGCGCCCTCGCGCCCATGGGGCGGGTGCAGGAGCAGGCCGTCTCCCTGCATCTTGATCGTGTCGCCCACCGTGCCGCCCTCGATCCGCTGAGCATTGGAGGTACGCAGCACATCGGCCAGCAGCACCGGCGCGGCCTGCTCGATCGGCGCAACAGGCGCCGCCCCCGCTGCTGACATCGCGGCCATCCTTGTGCCCCATTCCGCGCCGATCACGTCATACAGCACTGCATCATAGCGGGTCAGCGCCATAGCCGCCTGCAATTCCGGCCGGGTCATCGTCACCACACTTTGTCCCTTGGCCGGGTTGGTCATCAGGCGAGGGATAGCGCCGCCGCCCTCCATCCCCAGCATGCCCAACACCGCCGCCACCGATTCGCCCAGCCGTTCAAACAGGATCACCCCGTCAAATTCCCGCATGACGCCAATCGCCGCGCGCGCATCGGCCAGCGTGACGGGCCCCTCCTTCTTGTTCAGGATCATGCGGATCTGGGGATTGTCGAACAGCACCTCGAACCCGTCGAGGCCCCGCGCCCGTCCGCTCATCCATTCCAGCAGGCTCATGCCCCCCGCCGCATCCTTCAACGCCTGCATCCGCGCATCGCCCGCCAGCGCCGCCCCGGCATAGGCCTGAATGTGGTAATACTGGCTGAGCACATGATCGACTGGATTGCGCAGGCTGGTCAGCTTGAAGGCCTCCACCCCCGCCCGCCGCATCGCGCCCAGCACGCTGGTCTGGCTCAGATGCCCCGCCAGCATCGCGCAATCGCGCAGCGTGACGGCCAGATCGGTCTGCCCGTCCTCCTCTTCATAAACATCGAGCGCGTGCGGCCCGGGCCAATTGTCGCGCAGCAGCCGCGTGATCGAAGAACCGGCGGTTTTCGGCACATGGCAGAACACCAGCCGCGAAGCATGCATTTTCATTTGTCGCCCCATGGGCCTGACATGGCCCGCAATGTATCCCCAGCCTTGCGGGGCTAATTCAGGCCGGTGGCGAAACCCAGCGCGATCACCTCCAATTGTGATCCAGTTGGCCCGCCCGATATTTCCGACAAACCGCCTGTTCCTGAACAATCGCTGCAAAGCGCATCCCGAATCCATTCAGCAAGCATCGCGTAGAAAACGAATCAAGGGCGACAGGAAGCCTTTCAAAACTTCCGCAAAGCCCGACCAGTTCTCAAGAGGTGTATCATGCGCCAGTTCACGAAGAAGACGATCACGGCCGCGGCTCTGGCCGCCAGCGCGTTTGCAAGCTTTGCCGCCACCCCCGCGATGGCGGATCCCTATGGCCGGGGCGGCTATTACGGTGGACGCCGCGGCGGCGGCGATGCGGTCGCGGCCGGTGTGATCGGCGGCGTGCTGGGTCTGGCGATTGGCGCGGCCATCGCATCCGACCGCCCGCGTCGCCCGGTCTATGCCCCGGTTTACGCGCCTCCTCCGCCCCCGCCGGTGGCATATGCTCCGGTCTATGCCTCGCCCCCGGTCTATGTGGTGGATCGCAGCTGGGCATGGCGTGACGGCTATTACTGGGATCATCACGGCAACCGCTATTATCGCGATGGCCGCCCCTGCGACGATTACGGTCGGCGCGGATATTATGAAGGCCCCCGCGGCTATTATGACGGCCGTCGCGGCTGGTAAGATCTGACCGGTTTGGCGGGATGCCGCGCCGCATCCCGCTCCCCGTCCTCTCCCAGAGCCTCGCCGGCAATCCTCTGCGGCATGGCGAGGTAAACCTTGAGCGCATGATGGGCCCCGCCGACCCCTTGGCGAACCATGGCCCATCATGCGCCTTTTTTCTCCCCTCGGCTCACGCGGCACGGCCTCTCGCCAAACGGCGCGGGCTTCGCTATGGCCCGCTCAATGACACTCCCTTCCCAAACCAGTGACCTGCGCGTTGCCCTCTTCAGCGGCAATTACAACATGGTCACCGATGGCGCGAACAAGGCGCTCAACCGTCTGGTCGGCTATCTTCTGGCGCAGGGCGCGCAGGTGCGCGTCTATTCGCCCACCGTCGAAGCGCCCGCTTTCGAACCGGCCGGCGATCTTGTCAGCCTGCCCAGCTTTGCCATTCCGGGCCGAACCGAATATCGCGTGGCCACCGGCCTGCCCCGCGCGGTGCGCCGCGATCTGGCGGCTTTTGCCCCCAATATCGTCCATGTTTCCAGCCCCGACCCCTCGGCCCACCGCGCCGTGACATGGGCGCGCAGCAAGGGGTTGCCGGTGCTGGGCAGCGTGCATACGCGCTTTGACACCTATCCGCGCTATTACAATCTGGCCTGGGTCGAACCGTTTCTGACGGCCATCCTGCGCCGGTTCTATCGCCGCTGCGACGGGCTGGTCGCGCCGTCCGAATCCATGGCGCAGGTGCTGCGCGAACAGCGGATGAATTACGACATCTCGCTGTGGAGCCGGGGCGTTGATCGCCATATCTTCGACGCATCGCGCCGCGACATGGCATGGCGGCGCAGCCTTGGCATCGAGGATCATGAAGTGGTCGTCGGCCTGTTCAGCCGCCTCGTCATGGAAAAGGGCCTCGATGTCTTTGCCGACACCATCGACCAACTGGTGGCGCGCGGCGTGGCCCACCGGGTGCTGATCGTGGGCGATGGCCCGGCGCGCGAATGGTTTGAAAACCGCCTGCCCTCCACCGCCGTCTTTGCCGGTTATCAGGCCGGGATCGACCTTGGCCGCGCGGTGGCGAGCATGGACATCCTGTTCTTCCCGTCGATCACCGAAACCTTCGGCAATGTGACGCTGGAGGCCATGGCCTGCTCGCTGCCGGTGGTCTGCGCCGAGGCAACGGGATCGGAAAGCCTGGTCGACAATGGCCATTCGGGCCGCCTGATCCCTCCCGGCCATGTCCACGCCTTTGCCCAGGCCGTGCGCGGCTATATCGAAGACCCCGCCCTGCGCGCCGCCCATGGCGCGGCGGGCGAGGCTCGCAGCCGGGATTTCTCGTGGGATCGGATCAATCAATCCGTGGCCGATACCTATCTGAGGCTGATCCGGCAGAAGGCCAGGGTGGGGAAGGTTTAAGGGGTTAAATGCGAGGGACTCGTCCCTCGCGCTCCCGTTACTGTCTGCGTTGCGCGATGGGTTCAACGTTTGGTGTCGGACGCGGCGTTCGAGATTTTAAAGCCTGCGGCGCCCGTTTGCTTGCGCCGCAGGCTTTGAAACAATTGCCCTCAACACAACACCGCAAACCACCCACCACCCCATAATGGGATTGCAAAGGGCCCCCGCCCTTTGCCCGCCGGAGGCAAACCTTCCTTTTCCGCAAATTCCCCCCTACATACCCCCCATGCCCGACCTCTTTGCCGCCGACGAACCAGCGCCAACGCCCCGCGCCATTCCGGCGGGCGCGATTCCCCTGGCCGAACGCCTGCGCCCGACGGAATTGAGCGAGGTGATCGGGCAGGAGCACCTGACGGGCGCGAATGGCGCGATCGGGCGGATGGTGGCGGCGGGCAGCCTGTCGAGCATGATCCTGTGGGGCCCGCCCGGCACCGGCAAGACCAGCATTGCGCGGCTGCTGGCCGCCGCCGTGGGCATGCGCTACGCGGCGATCAGCGCGGTGTTTTCCGGCGTCGCGGATCTCAAACGCATGTTTGCCGAGGCCGAGGGCGCGCTGGCGCTGTCGGGGCGGCGCACACTGCTGTTTGTGGACGAGATCCACCGTTTCAACCGGGCGCAGCAGGATGGCTTCCTGCCCTATGTCGAACAGGGCGTGGTGACGCTGGTGGGCGCGACGACGGAGAACCCTTCGTTTGCGCTCAACGCCGCTTTGCTCAGCCGCGCGCAGGTGCTGATCCTCCACCGCCTCTCGCCCGAGGCGCTAGCCCATCTGCTGGCCCGCGCCGAGGAGGCCGAGGGCGTCCCCCTGCCCCTGACCCCGCCCGCGCGCGAGGCGCTGATCGCCAGCGCGGATGGCGATGGCCGCTTCCTGCTGGGTCAGGCCGAGACGCTGTATAATGCGCAAATCGCCTCTCCGCTGGACCCGGCCGAACTGGGGCAATTCCTGCAACGCCGGGTGGCGGTGTATGACAAGGACCGCGACGGCCATTACAATCTGATTTCCGCGCTGCATAAATCGGTGCGCGGGTCCGATCCGCAGGCCGCGCTCTATTATCTGGCGCGGATGCTGACGGCGGGCGAGGATCCGATGTATCTGCTGCGGCGCCTAGTCCGCATGGCCTCGGAAGATATCGGTCTGGCCGATCCGATGGCGCTGCAGCAATGCCTCGCCGCCAAGGATGCGTTTGAATTTCTCGGCAGCCCGGAAGGCGAACTGGCCATCGCGCAGGCCTGCCTTTATCTGGCCAGCGCGCCCAAATCGAACGCGGCGTACAAGGGCTGGAAAGAGGCCGCCGCCTCGGCCCGCGCCACAGGCTCGCTGATGCCCCCAGCCAATATCCTGAATGCGCCGACCAAGCTGATGAAGGACATCGGTTACGGCGCGGATTACGCCTATGACCATGACGCGCCCGATGCCTTTTCCGGCGCGAATTACTGGCCCGAGGGCATGACGCCTCAGCAATTCTATCGCCCGGTCGAACGCGGTTTCGAGCGCGAGATTCTCAAGCGCCTCGAATGGTGGGACCGCAAGCGGCGCGAGCGGGGCGCTTGACTCCCCATTTTACCCATTTTGCGGCCATCGACTGGTCCGGCGCGGCGGGCGAACGCCATCGCGGCATTGCCGTGGCGATGATGGCCGCCGATGATGATGCACCCCATCTGGTGCGCCCCGGCCATGTCTGGTCGCGCGCCGAGGTGCTGGAATGGCTGGTTCATGAAGCCCCGCCGCGCACGATCTTCGGCTTTGATCTGGGCCAGTCGCTGCCCTTTGCCGACGCCGGGGCGTTCTTTCCCGGCTGGGCCGACAGCCCGCCCGATGCGCGCAGCCTTTGGGCCATGGTGGACGCCATCTGCGCCGATGAACCGCATCTGGGCGTTTCCAGCTTTGTCGACCATTCCGAAATCGCTCGCCATTTCCGCCGTCATGCCGGGCGCGAGGGCGACCTGTTTGGCGGCGGGCGCGGCCGTTTCCGCGTGACCGAGGCGGCGCAGGCCGCCATCGGATGCAGCCCCACCAGCAATTTCAACCTCGTCGGCGCGGCGCAGGTGGGCAAGGGGTCGCTCTCGGGCATGCGCCTGCTGCACCGCCTGCCGCGCGAGATCGCCGTCTGGCCGATGGACGCCATCACGCCGGGCGCCAAGGTGGTGGTCGAAATCTATACCACCATCGCCGCCATCACCGCCGGACGCCGCGCCCGCAACAGCAAGATCCGCGATGGCGCGGCGCTGGCCGAGGCGCTGGGCGCGCTGGGCTGCCGACCGGGCGTCATGCCCGACATGATCTCCGACCATGCGGCCGACGCGCTGATCACTGCGGCATGGCTGCGCGGCCATGCCCATCGCGCGCAATTGTGGCGGCCCGCGATGATGAATGATAAAATTGCGCAAACCGAGGGCTGGACCTTCGGCGCGCTTTGAGGCAAAGGGCGCTCCATCGACTAGGGCCGGCTTAGCACAGCGGTAGTGCAGCGGTTTTGTAAACCGAAGGTCGGGGGTTCGATCCCCTCAGCCGGCACCATGTCTTTCCCCATAACATCGCGAAAAACGGCATGGGCTGCGCGCCTTCGCGTGCGCGGGGTTTTGGCGTTTTGGCGCGCCATGCAAAAGGCCCGCCCCGCGCAGTGCGGGACGGGCCTTTTGGTTTAGGCCGAAGCCGATGGATCAGAAGTTGATCGCGGCGTCGATGCCGAACGTGCGCGGCGCGTTGAAGTTGCCGTAGTCACCCAGGATGTTGTTGATGCTGCCGGTGGTGGTGCTGGAGGTGGGCGCACCGGGCAGGCTGTTCGAGGGATCGCGACGGAACACATACTGGGTGTTGAACATGTTGCGCGACCACAGCGTGACCGTCAGCTTCTGGCCCGAGTCGCTGACCGGGATATCGGCCAGTGCAAGACGGCCGTTGAAGACCAGCGAGGCGTCATTGTGGGTGGCGAACTGGTCGAAAGCCTGGGTCGACTGCGAGTAGTTCGCATCGATGTGGAACTTTGCCAGAGCGCCCGCGCCGCCCAGCGGAACTTCATAGTCAGCCGAGGCCGAAGCCGCGTTGCGGGGCGTATAGACGATGTAGAACTTCTGATACACGCCGGTTTCCGGGATCAGGATCTGCGGAACATCGGTGTAGGTATAGGCATAGGAAGCGTTCAGCGTCAGACCCTGCGCCACGCGGGCAGTGATGTCGGCCTCGATACCGCGGATCTTGGTGATGCCGGGCGCGTTCAGCGTCTTGAGGATGTTGATGTTGGTGGGCACCGGAACCCCGTTTACCAGCGTCGAATTGTCGGTCTGGATCGAGCTGACGTCAACCTGGCTGTTCTTGCGGTCCATGATGTAACCGGCAAGGTTCAGGCGAACGCGACGGTTGAACAGGTCGGTCTTGATGCCCAGTTCGTAGGCGGTCACGTCTTCCGGGTTGAAGGGAAGATAGTTGGCGGTACGCGACGAAGCGCCGCCAGCACGATAGCCGGTCGAGAACTTGGCATAGGCATGCGCGTCCGAGGTCACGTCCCAGGCCAGCGTTGCCATCGGGTTGAAGCGGTTCCAGCTCTTGTTGAGCGGAGCATAACCGTTGTTGGCCGCAGCGGTGGTGTTCACGTCATAGTTGACGTTGCGGAACATGTGCAGCACGCCGCGCTTCTTGTCGTTGGTGTAACGACCGCCCACCGTCAGGTGCAGCGCGTCGGTCAGGTGATAGGTGCCCTGACCATAAACGGCGTAGCTCTTCGACCAGACTTCCGAAGCGCGGTCGATCGAGGCGAAGGGGTTGGTGAACACGTTCGAGTTGACCGTGTAGCCCGTGCCGTCGGCGTTCCACGTGTTAGAGTTGGGCGTGGCGGCATTGTCGCTCACGTGCTCGTTGAAGTAGAACAGGCCGGCCACATAGTCGAGCTTGCCGACATTGCCCACAGCCTGCAGTTCCTGGCTGAACTGAGCCTGCCACAGGTTGGCAAGGCTGTAGCGGCTGAAGCCACCATTGGCCGAATAGACCGGAACGCGGTGGGCGCCGCCCGAGTTGTCCCACTGGGTTGCCGTCACCTGACGCCATGCGGTGATCGAGCGGATTTCCAGATCCGGCGAGACCTTCCACTTGAGCGAGTTGGTGTAGCCGCGGGTGGTGTCGACCGAGGCCTGCTGCGGCACGCCGATGTCGGCAACCGCCATGCGGCTGTTGGGCGTGACCTGCACGATGCTGGGCAGAGCCTTCACCGTGCCCGACAGGTTGGTGTAGTTGGTGCCCGGCAGCGAGCAGGCGGGGACCGCCGACTGAAGACCGGCAACGCAGCCGTTCGGATTATAGTTCAGCAGCTGGCTGTAGAACGGGGTGTTCTTGTCCTGGCTGACGTCGAACGAGAAATCGTTGGTGATGTTGGCGGCGGGCTTCCAGCGCACCGCGGCGCGCAGACCCTTGCGGTCATAATAGCCCCAGCCCAGCTGGCCCGGCATCGGGTTCTTGGTGATGGGGTCCTGATACTGGAGCACGCCGTCCAGCTTGACCGAGAAGTTCTTGTATTCGGGCAGGTCGAGGTGGAGTTCGGCATTGTGCGAACCGTAATTGCCGATGCCGCCCTGGATGCGGCCGCCGAACTTGCCCGAGGGGGCCTTGGCCACGATCGAAAGCGCGCCGCCTTCGGTGTTGCGGCCAAACAGCGTGCCCTGCGGACCCTTGAGCACTTCGATGCGCTCCAGATCGAACAGCGCGGCGTTCACGCCATGCTGACGGCCCAGATACACGCCGTCGATGTAGATGCCGACGCCCTGTTCGCGGGCGGGCTGGTTGGCGTCGAGCGGAACGATGCCGCGGATACCGATGGTCAGCGCCGAAACGCGCGCTTCAAACGGGGCAACGCGCAGCGAAGGCACCGCGCCGTCGCCCAGGTCGAACAGGCTCTGGACGTGACGCTTCTTGATTTCTTCGGCGTTCACAACGCTGATCGAGATCGGCGTCTTCTGCAGGTTGGTTTCGCGCTTGGTCGCGGTCACCACGATGTCGGTCAGGCCCGAGGTGTCACCCGTGGGCGGAGCAGCGTCCTCGGCGGCGAAAGCCGGAGCGGACAAGGCAAGCAAGCTCGCCGCGGCGAGGAAACGAGATGCAGAAAACATAAAACCCCCATCAAGGTTGGCCAGTGGGAGAAAGGGAGAGTTCCCCATCCGGCCGGAGTAATCAGTGCTGTGTTGAGGCCGCCAATAGGTGGAGGGGGTTGCATTTTTTTGACGGGATTATGACACATTCATGACAGGCCTCGGTGGTGCACAAATGACACACATCAGACCGTTGAATAGGCGCGAATCGGCGGAAATGCGGGCTTCACGGCTCTGTTCGCCCGCTCGTCCATGGCGGTTTTGGCCCCGCTTTTTCATGATCGGCCCGCAAAAAATGACGGCGGGTTAATCGCGAAATCTGGTCGGCCATGCCCGTCTTGTCGATTTTAACGGCCCGTTTCGCATATTTGGCAAATCGAAAAGGCATCAGGCGAAAAAGCCTGAGTCGGTATTTACCACGATATGTCATCATATTCTGCAAAAGCTATGTTGACCTTGGGCGTGCTAATTATCGTCGCGCCGGGAACCAAGCGCCCATTCCCGTGTATTGTCGTTCATTGGGTCCACGGGGGAGGACAGCGATGCGCCGCATGCTTCGTGTTGCAACGTATGGCCTTGGGGTGCTGCTGGGCGTCTGGGCGGCGCAGGGCGATGCGCATTCCGACCTTCTGCACCGGGCGCTGCGCGGCGCGCATCTTTCGACCGATATTGTCAGCGAATCGGCGACCACCGCACTGGCCCATGACGGCACGGAAACCCCGCTCAACCGGCAAATGGACGTGGCATTGGTCACGTTGGAACGCCCCGTTCTGCCCGCCACGTTACAGGGCCGTGCGCTGCTTGGCGTGGATTTTCAACATGCCGGGGCCAAGCTGATCGATGCCAATGGCGGCGCCAGCGCATGGGCCGCCAACCCCCAGGATCATCTCAGCCTGTCGCTGACCCGCGAGATTTTTGTCGGTGCGCATCTGGCCTATCCGCTGGCGCTGGCGGCCCTGCCCTTTGGCACGCGGCTGTTTGCGGGCGCGGGGGCGCTGCGCACGCAATTGTATGATCGCGCCGTGATCGGCCCTGCCCTGCGCAACCGGGATCGGGTGATGGAGGGCTGGCGCCTGTCGGCGGGGGCCGATGCGCCGATGGGGCCGGGCCATCTGCGGCTGGAGTACCGCCTTGCGCGCAGCAGCGACACCGCGCCCGGAGAGGCCGCCGCGCTGGCCAGCAGCGCGCGCGACCGTGTCATGCTCAGCTACAGCGCCAATTTCTAGGCAACCTTCGCGCTGTCCTGCCGGATCGCGCGTTCGATGCCCGCCGGGATCGCGGGATCATCAATGGTGGGCGGACAGGTCCACGCCTCGCCATTGGCGATTTTGCGCAGCAGGTTGCGCAGGATCTTGCCCGAACGCGTCTTGGGCAGCGCGCCCACCACATAGGCGGTCTTGAGCGCGGCCACCGCGCCCAACTCGCCCCGCACCCCGGCAATCACCCGCGCGGGCAGCGATGCATCGGCATCGAACCCGGCGCGCGGCACGACAAAGGCGATCGGCACCATGCCCTTGATCGCATCATCCGCCCCGATCACCGCGCATTCGGCCACGCCGTCCTGTGCGGCCACGATCTGCTCCATCTGCCCGGTGGAGAGGCGATGGCCCGCGACATTGATGATGTCATCGGTGCGGCCCATGATGTGAACGAAGCCGTCGGCGTCGATATAGCCCGCATCGCCCGTTTCATACCAACCGGGGAAAGCGGCAAAGTTCTTTTCCCAGCCCGCCTTGTTGTTCCACAATGTGCGGAAGGCGCCCGGCGGCAAAGGTTCGCGCACCGCGACAAAGCCCGATTGGCCGCGCTCCAGTTCCTTGCCATCGTCGCCCAGAATGGCAAATTCATAGCCCGGCACCGGAAAGCCCGCGCTGCCCGCGCGCCGCCGCGTATCGCCCAGCGCATGACAGGTGGCCACCCCCGGCCAGCCCAGTTCGGTTTGCCACCAATGGTCGATCACCGGCAGGCTGGAACGTTCCTCCAGCCAGTGGATCGTGTCGGGATCGGCCCGCTCGCCCGCCAGAAACACCGCCTGCAACGGCCCGGTGCCAATGTCATGCAGGAAGGAGGCCGAAGGGTCTTCCTTGCGGATGGCGCGGATCGCGGTGGGGGCGGTGAATAAGATCTTGACCCCGTGGCGCTGGATCGTGCGCCAGAAGGTGCCGGCGTCCGGCGTGCCCACCGGCTTGCCCTCGAACAGGACGGTGGTGGCCCCCACCAGCAGCGGCGCATAGACGATATAGGAATGGCCCACCACCCAGCCCACATCGCTGGCCGCCCAGAACACATCGCCCGGACCCACGCCGTAAATGTTGGCCATGCTCCATGTCAGAGCCACCGCATGACCACCATTCTCGCGCACCACGCCCTTGGGGGTGCCGGTGGTGCCGCTGGTGTAGAGAATATAGAGCGGATCGTCGGCCGCCATCTCGGCGGGCAGCGGCACGGGATCGGCGGCGGTTTCCTCGATCATCGCGGCCCAGTCGATGTCGCGCGGGGCAACCATATCCGCGCTCAGCACATCGCGCTGAAACAGCACCACATGGTCGGGCTGATGGCTGGACGTGCGCAGCGCCTCGTCCACCATCGGCTTATAGGCAATTGTGCGGCTGCCCTCGACGCCCGCGCTGGCGGTCAGGATCAGGCGCGGGGTGGCGTCATCAATCCGCTTGGCCAATTCATGCGCGGCAAAACCGCCAAACACCACCGAATGCACCGCGCCCAATCGCGCGCAGGCCAGCATCGCGAACATCGTCTGGGGGATCATCGGCATATAGAGGATCACGCGATCCCCGCGCTCCACGCCAAGGCGGGCCAGCATCGCGGCCACACGGCCCACTTCATCGGCCAGACGGGCGTAGGACCAGGTTTCGACCGTATCGGTGACCGGGCTGTCATAGATGATGGCGGCGGCATCGCCACGCCCGGCGGCAACATGGCGGTCAATCGCGTTGACGGCGGTATTCAGCGATCCGTCAGGGAACCAGCCGCGCGCATCATCCCATGCGCGCGACGGCTCCTTGCCCCATTCAACAGCCCCGGCAGCGCGGCTCCAGAAAGCTTCGCGGTTCTCGATGCTTTCTTGCCAGGCCGAAGTATAAAGCTCGCTCATGGCCATCCTCATGTTTATGAATTCTGGCCATGACTATCTTCTTATCGGAAGGTTTTCGATAGAACGACCAAAGTCGGATCGCCTTCGAAAGCCTCGGGGGTAAAGCCCTTGTCGCGCTCGACCTCGATGGCGGCATGGTTGTCGCGGCTCTCGATCGAGATCACGCGGCGCACGCCCCGGCGCTCGGCCTCGCGCGCCAACAGGTCGAGCAACGCCCAGCCCACGCCCTGCCCGCGATAGTCGGCGCGCACCGACACCGCCAGTTCGCCGGTGTCCAGTTTGCCGTCGCAGGCCAACAGGCCCGACGCGACCAGTTCGCCCGTGGCATGGTCAAAGGCGATATAGCTTTCGCTGCGGAAATGATCGGCGTGAATCAACGGGTCGAGCTGGTCATGGCTGACATGCTCGCCCGCCGCAAAGAAGCGGAAGCGGCGGTCCTGTTCGGACACAGCATCGAAAAAGGCCGAAAGCGCGGCTTCATCGGCCTCGGTGGCGGGGCGCACGTCCAGCACCACGCCTTCGCGGGTGGTGAGCTGGTGGCTGATGGCGGCATCGGTGGTCATCGAAAGTCTCCTTGAGAGAGGATGCACGCGCCTTTGGGCGCAAAAGAAAAGTCGCGCCTTGATTTGGGCCAAATAGGCCAGATCAGGACGCGACTTTCAAGGGAGTAAGACTTAAGTATCAGCCATCAATATCGCGGCGGAACGTCTCGGGCAGGAAGAACAGGCCGAAGAAGAAGGTGGCCGCCGCCACGATCACCGGATACCAGAAGCCATAGTAGATATCCCCATTGGCCGCGACCATGGCAAAGCCGATGGCAGGCAGCAGACCACCCAGCCAGCCATTGCCGATATGATAGGGCAGCGACATCGAGGAATAGCGGATCCGGCTGGGGAAGAGTTCGACCAGCATGGCCGCAATCGGGCCATAGACCATGGTGACCAGCAGCACGAGGTAGAACAGGATCGCCACCACCTTGGGCTTGTCGATCTGGTCCGGGTCGGCCTTGGTGGGATAGCCCACCTTGGTCAGTTCGCCCACAACCGCAGGCTTGGCTTCAACCGCAGGCTTGCCATCGGCGGCTGCCTTGGCGGGCGTCGCCGCCTTGCCGACCAGAGCGGTGGTGAAATCGGCAATCGCCTTCTTCTTGTCCTCGCCCGACACCTGGGCCGGATCGGGGGCGATGATGGTCTTGCCGCCGATCGACACGCTGGCCACCGAACCCGAAGGCACGGCCACGTTTTCGTAATTGATCGCCGCCTTGGCCAAGGCGTTCTTCACGATGTCGCAGCTGGTGGTGTCAAACTTGTTGGCGCCGACAGGGTCGAATTGCGAGGAACATTCGCCCGGATAGGCCATGACCTTGACCGGGGCATTGGCCTGCGCATGGGCGAGCGCGGGATTGGCCGCCTCGGTCAGCGCATGGAACACGGGGAACATGGTGAGCGCGGCCAGCGCGCAGCCGGTCAGGATGATGGGCTTGCGGCCGATCTTGTCCGAAAGCATGCCGAAGAAGAGGAAGAAGGGCGTGGCCAGCAGCAGCGCCGTGATGATCAGCGTATTGGCGGTCAGACCGTCGACCTTGAGCATCTTTTCAAGGAAATACATCGCATAGAGCTGGCCCGTGTACCACACGACAGCCTGACCCGCGATGGCGCCGAAGAAAGCGATCAGCACGATCTTGAGGTTCGACCACTTGCCGAAAGCATCCTTGAGCGGAGCCTTCGAGCCGCTGCCCTCCGACTTGATCTTCTGGAACACCGGGCTTTCATGCAGCTTCAGGCGCAGCCACAGGCCCAGCACCAGAAACAGGCCCGAGATCAGATAGGGAATGCGCCAGCCCCACTGCTTGAAGGCTTCCTCGCCCACGCCCGTTACCGGCGAACGCACGGTGATGACGATCAGCAGCGCCATGGCAAGGCCGGCGGTCGCTGTGATCTGGATCCAGCTCGTATAAAGCCCGCGCTTACCGGCAGGCGCATGTTCGGCAACATAGGTGGCCGCCCCCCCATATTCGCCGCCCAGCGCCAGACCCTGGAACATGCGCAGCACGACCAGCATGATGGGCGCCGCCACGCCAACCTGCTTGTAGGTGGGCAGGCAGCCGACGAGGAAGGTGGACAGGCCCATCACCGTGAGCGTGATGATGAAAGTATAGCGGCGCCCAAACAGATCGCCGATATGGCCAAACACCAGCGCGCCGAACGGCCGCACGATAAAGCCCGCCGCAAACACCAGCAGCGCCATGATAAAGGACGTGGTCTGATTAAGGCCGGTCAGGAACTGGGCCGCGATGATCGCGGTCAGCAGGCCGTAGAGATAGAAATCATACCATTCGAACACCGTGCCGAGCGAACTGGCGGTAATCACCAGTTTCTCGTCATGGGTGGCAACGTGATGTTTTGGCAGTCTGGCTAAATCCTCTGCCGTTTCATGCAATACAGACATGACAGGCGCTCCCGTTGTGGGTCTTTTGACCCGTTATGATTGAGTTAGATCAGAAATTATAGCGAGCGGCAAATTCGAGCCGGTCGATGTTGCCCTTCTGGCCATTGACCAGTTCGCGCTGGCCGTGGCGATATTCGATGCCAAGGTCGATGGCCTTGACCGGCGAATAGAACATGTTGACCGCGCCCGACCACGCCTTCTTGTTATAGGCGGCAATCGCGGTGGGGCTGAGCGAACCGTCATAGTCGGCGCTCTGCATCGAACCGATGACATTGACGCGCAAAGTGGGCGTGATGGCGATGCGCGCGGCGGCCAGCGCGGCAAACACCCGGACATCGGCCAGACTGTTGGTGGCCGCGACAAAGACCGCGTCGGGGGCAAAGTTCAGGCCCACATAGCGCCCGATGTTCTGGCCATAGGTGGCCGAGAAGCGCAGGTCGCTGGCGCGCTTTTCATTGAGGAAGATCTTGCCCGCCACCGAGCCGCCAATCCCCGCGCGGGTCAGGCCCGCGCCCGACACTTCGGTGCGCACCTGACGGCCCAGCGCGGCAAAGCTGATCTCGCCCCGCTTGGTCATATAGTTCAGGCGAGCGGCAAAATCGGGCAGATGGTCGGTGCCGTTTTCCACCAGCGCCGCCGCGCCCGCATTGGCCGTCGCGCTTTCGGGATTTTCAACCGAGACATGCAGCGTCGCCACCTTGGAAAGCGGCGTGGAATAGCGCACCAGAGGCTGGCGCACGAAGACGGTGCCTTCGGTCGCGCCCACGAAATCGGTCGATTCGGGCAGGACGGCGGTGTTCTGGAACGTGGTCCAGTCCTGACCAAAGGTCCATTTGTCGAGCTGCACAAAGGCCCGGCGCAGGGCCAGCGTATAGCCGTTGGTGGTGCGCTGGCTGCCGCCGCCGGTCACATTGGCGGCCGCGCTGGCGGTGGTCTGGAAATCGGTTTCCAGATAGCCGCGCACTGTATGGCCCGCCACGGTCGTATCGAGGTTGAGCCAGATGCGTGTCTGCTTGGCCGAAAAATCGGTGTCGGTGCTCGACCGGCTGGTGGGCGTCACCACCGGGATCGCCTGGGGCAGATAGAAATCGCGGCCCAGCGTGTTGGTGGCCACCGCGCCGCCGTCGAAATGGCTGTATTCGGCGTTGAATTTCAAAAAGCCGCCGATGCGGATATTCGTGGCGCCAACCCGCATCCCCTCGGGCACGGGCTTCTTTTCGACCGCAGCCACGCGCTCGCCGGTGGCCTTGGCTTCCTGGGCGGCGCTCTGGGCGATCTGGGCGGCGGCGCTGGCCTGCGTATTCGCGCTTTGGGCCGCGATTTGGGCCGCGATTTGGGCCGCCATAACGGCTTCGCCCTGCTGCTGACGGGCGGTGGCGGCATCGGCGCGCAACTGGCTCACCTCTGCCTCCAGCTTTTCAAGCCGTGCCAGCAAGGCGGCCTCACGAGCCGTCAGTGCGGGCGCTGCCTTGGCCATGGCGCCGACAGGTGCCGCCAGCGCCGAAGCGCCCAGCAACACGGCCATCGCACGCGCTTTTCCCCGAAAAAGCGTCATTCATCCTCTCCATCCTAGAGGCCGTCCCTTCTTGTGGGGGACAGTCCGATCCGTGATGAAAAGATCGCTCCTAAGTGCCGTTACAATCTATCCCGACCAAGGTTTATTTCCTGCCATGACGTGTACGACCTTGGTAAGGGCTACGACTTGGACCATATTGGCCTAGTATTGGTCCAAAGAATGGGCTGCGCGAGGGGCTCCCTCGCGTTACGTCCATCGGAACGAATTTTGAGAGGAGTGCTGAAACGTGGGCGAAGCCATCTATCCCGTCCCCGCCGAATGGGCGCAAAACGCCCTGATCGACGATGCGCGCTATACCGCCATGTATCAGCAGTCGGTGAGCGATCCCGACGCTTTCTGGGCGCAGGAAGCCGGGCGCATCGACTGGATCAAGCCGTTCACCAAGGTCAAGAACACGTCCTATCATGCCGACGATTTCGGCATCCGCTGGTTCGAGGACGGCACGCTCAACCTGTCGGCCAACGCGCTCGACCGCCATCTGGCCACCCGCGGCGACCAGATCGCCATCCTGTGGGAACCCGACAGCCCGGATGAGGCCGAGCGCCGCATCACCTATCGCGAACTTCACGAAATGGTGTGCCGCTTTGCCAATGTGCTCAAGGACCAGGGCGTCAATCGCGGCGACCGGGTGACGATCTACCTGCCCATGGTGCCCGAAGCGGCCGTGGCGATGCTGGCCTGCGCCCGCGTCGGCGCGATCCATTCCATCGTGTTTGCAGGCTTCAGCCCCGAGGCGCTGGCCGGGCGCGTCGAGGATTGCGGCAGCCGCATCGTCATCACCGCCGACGAAGGTCTGCGCGGGGGCAAGAAGGTTCCGCTGAAAAAGAACGTTGATGCCGCAACGGCCCATGCGCCCGGCATCGAAAAGGTGATCGTGCTGAAACGCACCGGGGGCGATGTGCCCATGGTGCCGGGCCGCGATATTGACTGGCACACCGCCTGCGCCGCCGCCTCGCCGGAAAACGCGCCTGAGGAAATGAACGCCGAAGATCCGTTGTTCATCCTCTACACCTCCGGCTCGACCGGCAAGCCCAAGGGCGTGCTGCACACCACCGGCGGCTACAGCGTGTGGGTGTCGGCCACGCATCAATATGTCTTCGATTACCGCCCCGGCCAGATCTATTGGTGCGCGGCGGATGTGGGCTGGGTGACGGGCCATTCGTATCTGATCTATGGCCCGCTGATCAACGGCGGCACCACGCTGATGTTCGAGGGCGTGCCCAATTATCCCGATCCTTCGCGCTTCTGGCAGGTGGTGGACAAGTATCAGGTCGAGATCTTCTATGGCGCCCCCACGGCCCTGCGCGCCCTGATGCGCGAAGGCGACGAATGGGTGAAAAAGACCAGCCGCCAGTCGCTGCGCGTCCTTGGCTCGGTGGGCGAACCGATCAATCCCGAGGCGTGGGAATGGTATCACAAGGTGGTGGGCGAAGGGCGCTGCCCCATCGTGGACACCTGGTGGCAGACCGAAACGGGCGGCACGATGATCACCCCCCTGCCCGGCGCCACGGCTTTGAAGCCCGGCTCGGCCTCACGCCCGTTCTTTGGCGTGCAGCCGCTGCTGCTCGACAATGACGGCACGATCATGGAAGGCCCCGGCGACGGTTGCCTCGTCATCGCCGACAGTTGGCCCGGCCAGATGCGCGGCGTCTGGGGCGATGCGGACCGCTTCTTCCAGACCTATTTCACCACCTTTGCCGGTTACTACTTCACCGGCGACGGCTGCCGCCGCGACGAGGACGGCTATTACTGGATCACCGGCCGCATCGACGACGTGATCAACGTTTCGGGCCATCGCATGGGCACGGCGGAAATCGAATCGGCGCTGGTGGCCCATGAAAAGGTGGCCGAGGCCGCCGTTGTGGGCATGCCCCATGAGATCAAGGGTCAGGGCATCTATGCCTATGTCACCTGCAACGCCGATGTCGAACCCGACGAGGCGCTGCGCAAGGAGTTGATCGCATGGGTGCGCCATGAAATCGGCCCCATCGCCACGCCCGATGTGATCCAGTTCGCGCCGGGCCTGCCCAAGACCCGTTCGGGCAAGATCATGCGCCGCATCCTGCGCAAGATCGCGGAAAATGACGTGGGCAATCTGGGCGACACCAGCACGCTGGCCGATCCTTCGGTGGTCGATCACCTGCTGGCCAACCGGCCGCAATTGGCCAACGCCTGAAATTAACCGCCGCAATCCACGGACGGGCCGCCAACGAAAGTTGACGGCCCGTTCATTTTTGGTGCGCGCAACAGCCTTCTGGGGCTTGCCGCAAGGGCCAGCGGGTCTATCATAAGGTGCAGAACCGACAGCCCCGCTCGATGGCGAGTCGGCAGCATCATTGCCTGAAAGCCTGCCTCACGTGACCCAGACCGTCCTTATTGCCGATGACCACCCGCTCTTTCGCCAGGCGCTCAGCCTTGCCGTCAACCGGGTCCTGCCGCAGGCGCGCATCATCGAGGCCGGAACCCTGACCGCCGCCGCCCGCGCCGCCGCCGAGGCCAGCGACTTGGCGCTCATCACGCTGGATCTGAAAATGCCGGGTGCGGTGGGCTATTCGGGCATCGCGCTGCTCCACGCCGAAAAGCCCGACGTGCCGATCCTCGTCGTATCCAGCGCCGAGGGCAGCACCGCGCCGCAGGAAGCCCGTGCCTTCGGCGCCATCGGCTTCCTCTCCAAAGACAGCGACCTTTCCGCCATCGAGGCCGTGATTGCCGACACGCTGGGCGCCGCCGCGCCCGCCGCGCCCGATGCCCATGGCGAGTTGGACACCATCCGCCGCGAAGTTGCGGGCCTGACCCCGACGCAATTGAAAGTGCTGCTCGCCGTGCTCGACGGGCAATTGAACAAGCAGATCGCCCATAACCTCGGCATCGCGGAGGCCACCGTCAAGGCCCATATGACCGCGATCATGCGCAAGCTCGACGTGCGCAACCGGACGCAGGCGGCCTTGGTGGCGCGGTCGTTGGGGCTGGATTTGAAGGTGGTTTGAAGGTTTGCCTCCGGCGGGTTAAGGGCGGGGGCCCTTAACAATCCCGGTACTGGGGTGGTGGTTTATCGCGGGCGTTGTTTGGGGTTTTTAAAGCCAGCGGCGCGGAGAGAACAGCCTTTGCCGCGCGGCAGGCTTTCAATTTCAACGCCGCGTCCGACACCAAACGCCGAACGCATGGCGCAACGCATACAGTAACGGGAGCGCAAGGGTCTAGACCCTCGCATCAAACCTTAAACCTTCTCAAACCCCCGCCAAGAACCCCTCGATCCCTGCCACATTCGCCGGCTTGGCCATCATTACCACGCCCATCGCCACCGCCCGCTCGCGGATCGCCGGATTGGTCTCGGCGGTAATCAGCATCGCGGGCAGCCCGCTTTGCTCGGCGCGCAGGCTTTCCACCACGCTCAGCCCGTCTTCGTCCGTGTCCAGCCGGTAATCGGCCAGCACCGCATCAACCGGCCCCTTGCGCAGAATGGCGCGGGCGGCGTCCCCATCCTCGGCGCCGTGGGGATGGTGGCCCAGCGCGGTGAGCAACGCGGCGGTCGCCTCCACGGTCAGCGGGTCATTGTCCAGCACCAGCACATTGAGCGCGCGGCGCTGGGCCGCCAGGCTGCCGGGCGGCGGCGCGGCATTGGGCAGGCTCATCGTCACCGCATCCTGCGCGGCGGGCAGGGTCAGGCTGAACCGGCTGCCGCGGCCGACCTGCGAGACCACCTCGATTCGCGCCCCCAGCAGACGCGCGATACGCCGCGACAGCGCCAGCCCCAGCCCCAGCCCCTCGGCCTCCACCTCGCCAAGGCGGGTGAATTCGCCAAATATCGCCTCGCGCTGCTGCGGCGGAATGCCGACGCCGGTGTCGATGACATCGATGCGCCATTCCTCTCCTTGCAGGCCCCGTCTCCATCGCGCGCCCACGAGCACGCCGCCGTCGAGCGTGTAGCGCAGCGCATTCGTCAGGAAATTCTGGAGCAGCGAGCGCAGCAGCCCCGGATCGGTGCGCAACACCATCGGCCTTGCGCTCATCCGCGCCAAACGCAGGTCCAGCCCCTTCTCTTCGGCCATCGGGCGGAAATTCTCGACCAGATCGCGCAGGAACGGCCCCAGCAGCAAAGGTTCGGGCCGCGCCTGCACCCCGCCCGCATCCAGCTTGGAAATGTCGAGCAAGGCACGCAGCAGATCTTCGGCCGCCACAATCGCATTGTCCACCCGGCCCACCAGCACCAGCGAATGTTCGGGCACATCACGCGCCAGAGCCGCGGTAAACAGCCGCGCGGCATGCAAAGGCTGCAACAGATCATGGCTGGCCGCGGCCAGAAAGCGCGTCTTGTCGCGGTCGGCCTGCGCCAATCGCTGATTGGCCTCGGACAATTCATGCGTCCGCTCGGCCACGCGGGTCTCCAGCCCCGCCAAGGTGCGTTTCAATTCGGCGCGCACCTGCGCCTCGGCGGTGATGTCGATAAAGCTGGTGACATAGCCGCCGCCCGGCATGGGCCCGCCCACCATCTTGATCACCTGACCATCGGGGCGATAGCGTTCGAACGTATATTCCTGCGCACGGCGCAGATGGCGCAGGCGTTTTTCCACCTCATGCTCGACATCGGCCCCCGCGCCGAAATCGCCGCGCCGCGCATTGTGGCGGATCAGATCGGCCACCGGCGCGCCCACATAGAGCAGCCCCGCCGGATAATCGAACAATTGCTCATAGCGCGTGTTCCACGCCACCAGCTTCTGCTCGCCATCGACCACGCTGATGCCCGCCTCGATGTTCTCGAATGTGGCGGCCAGCAATTGCCGCGAAAAGGTCAGCGATTGCCCGCGCTCGTCGAGCAGGCGCGTGACGGCGGCAAGGCTCATCGTGCCCCCGGCCATCGCGCTGGCCACCAGAGCGCGGGCGCTGCTGGCCCCCACCACGGCGGCAATCAGCTTGCGCGCGCGCTGGGCCGAGCGGCCGTCGATGGCCATGCCCCGCCGCGCATCGGCAAATTCGCGCTCGGCGCGTTCGTGGCCGATGAAACTGGCGGTCAGGTCTTTCAGGTCCGACAGGTCCGACACCTGCCGCTGCCACCCCATCAGCGAGGGCAGCGGATTGCCCGCGCCCCTGCGCGCCGAGACGACCACATACATCGCCAGATTGACCCCCAGCGACCACAGCACCCCATGCACCAGCGGCGGCGCATGGCCGATGCCCAGCAGCCGCAGCGGATCGAGCGGCCCCGCCGCCAGCCACACCCGCCACGCCTCGGGCAGGATCGGCGGCAGCGCCAGCGTATAGAGCCACAACACCAGCCCCGCGCCAAGGCTGGCCCGCGCGGCCAGACCATCGCGATTGCCGCCAAACACGGCCAGGATCATATGCGGCGTGAATTGCGCCATCGCGGCAAAGGCCACCAGCCCGATCGAGGCCAAAGTCTGGCGCGGCGACACCAGTTCGGCCCATGTCAGCGCCAGCGCGATGACCCCCACGATCGAGGCCCGCCGCACCAGCAGCATCCGCCGCCCCAGCACGCCCGCTTCCGCGCCCGCGCCGCTCCGCAACACCGAGGGAAAGATCAGGTCGTTCGACACCATGGCCGAAAGCGCGGTGGCATCGGTAATCACCATGGCGGCCGCCGCGCTGATCCCGCCGATCAGGGCAGCAGCCGCAATAAACCCGTGGCCCGAGGCCAGCGGCAGATAGAGCACATAGAAATCAGGCGCCACGCCGTGGCCCAGCGCGATGATCCCCGCCCATGCAATCGGCACGATCAGCAGCACCATCGCCAGCACATAGGCCACCACGCCCCAGCGCGCGCGCGGCAGATCATCGACATCGCGCGCCTCGACCAGCGCCATATAGAACTGGCGCGGCAGGACGAGGATCGCGCAGGCCGAAATCAGCGCGATCACCCAGGTTTCCAGCGATATGTCCGCAGCACGGAAATGCAGCGCCAGTTGCGCCAGCCCCTGCGCCGCGCGCGCGCCATCGGCATGCATGATGATGCCCACAGCCAGCGCCGACACGACAAAGAGCGCCAGCAGCTTGATCCCCGATTCGAGCGCAATGGCATAGACCATACCCTCGGACCGGCCCGACCGTTCAAACCGCCGCGCGCCAAACAGGATTGCAAACAGCGCCAGCAGCCCCGCCGCCCCCAGCATCGTGGGGGCGACAACCGCCCCACTCTGATCTGGGTCGCCATTGCCGGTGATGATCGCCATGGCCGTGCCGATGGACCGCAATTGAAGCGCCATATAGGGCACGCTGCCCGCCAGCGCGATCACCGTGACCAGCCGCGCCACCACCACATCATGGCCGAAACGCGCGGCGATAAAGTCGGAAGGGGTGGTCGCCTGCGTTTCGCGCAGGGTTTGCGACAGGCGGCGCAAAAAGCCCGGCGCCAGCGCCAGCAGCGTGATCGGCGCGAGATAGATGGGCAGAAAATTCCACCCCTCGCGCACCACGCTGCCCACCGCGCCATAGATGGTCCAACTGGAACAATAGACCCCCAGCGCCAGCGTGTAGGCCCCAAGCCGCAGGCGTTTGAGCCCCGGTTGCGCCAGACGCAGCCGCCCGCGCGGCAATTCGCCATAGGCCTCGGCCAGTGTGGCCACCGCAAAGAGCAGGCCGATCCAGCCCAATGCAAACAGCGCCGCCGTGCCCAATCCCATGACCAATCCCCTTATGGGCCGGTGTTAGCCCATGGAGACCGGGGAAGCCAAGCGCGGACTCAGGCCGCCTCTGTCATCTCCAGCGCGCCGGCAATCGCGGCAAGGAACTGGTCGGTGGCGTTTTCCCAGGTAAAGCCCGCGCCAAACGCCGCTGCCCCGGCGCGCGACAGGCCCAGTGCGCGCGCGACCGCCGTGTCCAGATCCTCGTCCAGCGCGGCGACAGGTTCGGGGGCGGTCCCGCCCTCGCCCCGCCCATCCGCGCCCAAAATGTCGAGCGGTCCGGCCACTGGATAGGCCGCCACCGGCACCCCGCAGGCCAACGCCTCGATGATGACCAGACCGAACGTGTCGGTGCGGCTGGGAAAGACAAAGCAGTCCGCCGCCCGATAGGCCGCCGCCAGCGCTGCCCCGCTTTTGGGGCCAAGGAAATGCACATCCGGGTATCGCCGCTGCATCTCGGCCAGCGCCGGGCCATCGCCCACCACGACCTTGCTGCCGGGCTTGCGCAGTTCACAGAAAGCCTCAAGGTTCTTTTCCGGCGCCACCCGGCCCACGTTCAGCAGGATCGGGCGCGGCAGATCGGCCATATCCGCCGCCACCGGCCCATCGGGGGTAAACAGCGCATGATCGATGCCCCGGCTCCAGCGGCGGGTCTGTGGCAATCCGCGCGCGGCCAGTTCGAGGTCGAGGCTGGGCGTGGCCACCATGATCGCGCGCGATGCGCCATGGAAACGTTGCATCACCGGCCAGAACCATTCCGCCGAAAGCCCCGAGCGCAGCGCCAGATATTCGGGAAAGCGCGTGTGAAAGGCGCTGGTATAAGGCACCCCGCGCGACCGGCACCAACCGCGCGCGGCCCAGCCGATCGGGCCTTCGGTGGCGATATGCACGATGTCGGGGCGATAGGCGTCCAGCATCCGCCGCGCATTGAAACGCGGCGCCACGGCCAGCCGGATCTGGGCATAGCCGGGCATCGGCATGGTCAAAAAGCGGTCAGGCGTGATCATCTCGACCGCAAAGCCGCGCCCGCGCAAATGCTCCACCGTTGCGCAGAGCGTGCGCACCACGCCATTGACCTGCGGCAACCAGGCATCGCTGGCGATAGCGATCCGGGGAGCGATCCGCGACGCGATCCCGGGAGCCGTCACGCAGGGACGCCCACAGGCGCGGCTTCGGCGGCAGTCGGGGCCTTTTCGGCGGCATTCCTCTTCAATTCGGCCAGCCAGTCGATGATGCTCATCTGGCCCGCAAAATCCTCGACCAGCGCGGTGCAGCTTTCGACCCAATCGCCGTCATTGTAATAGGTGATCGCGCCGAACTGGCGGATTTCGGCCGAATGG